>NC_013037.1:3694615-4002500 GCF_000023125.1 Dyadobacter fermentans DSM 18053 | reverse complement strand
AGCATTCTCACAGGGGCGAAGGTGCAGCGTGAGCTGTGCTGGACTGGTGAGAAAAGCAAATGTAGGCATAAGTAACGATAATGCGGATGAGAAATCCGCACACCGAAAGACTAAGGATTCCTCCGCTATGCTAATCAACGGAGGGTTAGGCGGGGCCTAAGGGATAGCCGACAGGCGACCCCCGATGGACAGCAGGTTAATATTCCTGCCCCTGCATGCAGTGTGAAAAAGTGACGGAGCGACGTGGGTGGTACGTACTGACGGAATAGTGCGTTGAGCGGAGCCTACGGGCGATGCGAACCATCGAAGACGCTTCCAAGAAAAGCTTTTGAAACTCCAGCTGTATGCAGCCCGTACCGTAAACCGACACAGGTAGTCGAGAAGAATATTCTAAGGTGCTCGAGTGAATCACGGCTAAGGAACTCGGCAAATTAACCCTGTAACTTCGGGAGAAGGGGAGCCTCCTCGCAAGAGAGGCCGCAGAGAAATGGCCCAGGCGACTGTTTAGCAAAAACACAGGGCTCTGCCAAATCGAAAGATGACGTATAGGGCCTGACACCTGCCCGGTGCTGGAAGGTTAAGAGGGGATGTTACCGCAAGGGAAGCATTGAATCGAAGCCCCAGTAAACGGCGGCCGTAACTATAACGGTCCTAAGGTAGCGAAATTCCTTGTCGGGTAAGTTCCGACCTGCACGAATGGTGTAACGATCTGGGCACTGTCTCGGCCGTGAGCTCGGTGAAATTGTAGTAGCGGTGAAGATGCCGCTTACCCGCCACGGGACGGAAAGACCCCGTGCACCTTTACTATAGCTTTGCATTGTTTTCGGGTCAGGGATGTGTAGGATAGGTGGGAGGCTGTGATTGGGCGTCGCCAGGCGTTCAGGAGCCAACGTTGAAATACCACCCTTCGCTGGCCTGGGATCTAACTTGACTGCGTCAAGGACCGTGCATGGTGGGTAGTTTGACTGGGGTGGTCGCCTCCAAAAGTGTAACGGAGGCTTCCAAAGGTCTGCTCAACACGCTTGGTAACCGTGTGTGGAGTGCAATAGTACAAGCAGGCTTGACTGCGAGACCGACGGGTCGAGCAGGTGGGAAACCAGGGTATAGTGATCCGGTGGTTCTGTATGGAAGGGCCATCGCTCAAAGGATAAAAGGTACGCCGGGGATAACAGGCTGATCTCCCCCAAGAGCTCACATCGACGGGGAGGTTTGGCACCTCGATGTCGGCTCGTCACATCCTGGGGCTGGAGAAGGTCCCAAGGGTTCGGCTGTTCGCCGATTAAAGTGGCACGCGAGCTGGGTTCAGAACGTCGTGAGACAGTTCGGTCCCTATCTGTGGTGGGCGTAGGAAGATTGACGGGGGCTGACCTTAGTACGAGAGGACCGGGTTGGACCCACCGCTGGTGAGCCGGTTGTTACGCCAGTAGCATGGCCGGGTAGCTATGTGGGGAATAGATAAGCGCTGAAAGCATCTAAGTGCGAAACTAGCCCGAAGATGAATCTTCCACATAAGGGTCGTTGTAGACTACGACGTTGATAGGCTGCAGGTACACGTGTCGAAATACACTCAGCTGAGCAGTACTAATTACCCAACAGCTTGCACATTTAATCTTTATCCTTCATCTCTTCTACTTCCAATATGACATGAAAATCAATGACTGGTTCATTGATAACTCAAAGAGCTTGTTGGTGACTATTGGACTGGTGTTCACCTCTTCCCATCCCGAACAGAGAAGTTAAGCCCAGTTCCGCCGATGATACTTGGATCAAACCTGGTAAAGTAGGTAGTCGCCACAATTATTAAAAGCAAAAGCATCCTCATAAGGGATGCTTTTTTGCGTTTTGGCCATCTGCCGTTCAAGACTCGATAAGCACTCACGTCGGTTTGCCGCCTCTGCTCGTAGATTCACGCACGATCAATTCCGTGGGCAGCGATATTTTCTGCGTTGGATAACTTTGTTTCTGAATGTGTTTAATGAGGACTTCGCAGCTTTTTCGGCCGATTTCGTAGGCGGGTTCGGCGATTGTGGATAGTGACGGGGATATGATCCTGGACGTTGGGTCGTTTGTGAAACCTATTACACCTACTTCTTCGCCTACCCGGATATCATGCTCGCGCAGCCAGAGAATGGCGCCGATCCCTTTGCGGTCGTTGACAGAAAACAGGGCGTCGGGCTGGTGTTCGTTTTTAAATAGTTCTTCCACATCCTGACGGCCGTTTTCATCGCTGAAACCCGAATGGATGACGCCGAAGGATTCGAGATTGTGCTTTTTCAAAGTGTCTAGGTATCCTTGCAGTCGTTGCTGGGTCAGGTCCAGGCCGCAGGGGCCGGCGAGGTGGGCTATTTTGGAATAGCCCTGTGAAATAAGATGCTCGGTAGCCATGCAGGCGCCCGTATAATCGTCCTGAACGACTACCGACGTTGTAACGGACTCGGGCACGCGATCGAAAAAAACCAGGGGTATGTCCGCTTCAACCAGCTCTTCAAAATGACTGAAATCGGTCGTTTCATAAGTGATGCACGCCAGCAGGCCGTCGACGCTGCTCAGCGAGAGTTCACGTACCACTTTATTCTCCCAATAGGCCGAATCGTTGGTCAGATACAACATGACCTGGTAGTTCTGCTCCAACGCATATTCCTGAATACCCGTGATCACTGTTGAAAAATAGTAGTTGGTGATCGCCGGAATGATCACCGCGATTTTGTGTGTGCCGCTTCTGACCAGCCCCGTTGCATTGAAATTGGGCCGGTAATTCATTTTCGCCGCGGTATCGAGCACCAGTTTACGCGTTTCGGCGCTTACATCGTACGTGTCCCGCATCGCGCGCGAGACGGTCGCAACCGATATACCGAGTGCTTTGGCAATGTCTTTAATCGTGGTTATTCTTTTTGTCATTATACTAACCCCCGCCAGGCAGGGAATGATATTCTGGTTTCGATAACGTTCTCGCTACTATTTAAAGTAAATATCTGGAATGCCGCTATAAAACATTGTAAAATTGTACGATTGCAAATGTTTTTTTGGATTGTATACTGACCCAATGCCTATGAAAAAGCGGGATTTTTTAAAAATAGCCGGGCTGGGCACGCTCGGAATGGCCGGTGCCAATGCCGCCATCGCGGATACGCCGGGCCTCGTTGTGCCGCGCGACCGCAAACAGATTTTCAATATGAGCGGCTTTGCAGCCCCCAAGATCGACGTTGTGCGTATAGGCTACATCGGCATGGGTAATCGCGGCGGCGGGGCCATCAAACGCATTGTACACCTTAAAAACGTGCAGGTAAAGGGTGTTGCAGATATTTTGCCGGATAAAGCCAACAATGCAAAGAAAATGCTGACCGATGCGGGGCATTCGCCCGACGCTTACTCAGGTTCGCCCGATGCGTGGAAGAAGCTTTGCGAGCGCGACGACATCGACCTGATCTACATTTGCACCCCGTGGAACCTGCATACGCCGATGGCGTTGTACGCGATGGAGCACGGCAAGCATGTGGCAACGGAGATTCCAGCCGCAACGACCGTGGAAGATTGCTGGAAGCTCGTTGAAACATCCGAACGCACCAAGAAGCATTGCATGATGCTCGAAAACTGCTGCTACGACTTTTTTGAACTACTCACCCTAAATATGTCCCGCCAAGGCTTTTTCGGGGAGATTGTGCACGTGGAAGGCGCCTACATCCATGATATTTTCGAATCATTATTTCAAAAAGACAAGCGGTTTGACCTCTGGCGCTTGAAGGAAAACCAGCGGAATGGAAACCTGTATCCGATGCATGGACTTGGGCCGGTAGCTCAGGTGCTCGATATTAATAGGGGTGATAAAATGGATTACCTGGTGTCGATGAGCAGCAATGACTACATGCTGCAAGCGAAGGCGAATGAGCTGGCGGCCAAGGATGCCGATTTCAAGCGGTTTGCGGGGAAGTCGTACCGGGGTAATATGAACACGACCACGATCAAAACGAATAAGGGCAAAACGATTATGCTGCAACACGACGTTTCGACGCCGCGGCCCTATTCGCGGTTGCATTTGATCAGCGGCACCAAAGCGGCTGCGCAGAAATACCCGTTGCCGGAAGACGGCACGCAAGGCCGTATTTCGAGCGGGCATGAATGGATTAAGCCCGAAGAATACAAGAAGCTCGAACAGCAATACCAGCCGGAAATCGTGAAGAAGGTGGGTGAGCTGGCCAAAAAGGTCGGCGGCCACGGCGGGATGGATTTCATGATGGACTGGCGGCTGATCGACTGTCTGCGGAATGGGCTGCCGCTCGATCAGGACGTATACGACGCCGCGTCATGGAGCGTGATCTCGCCGCTCACAGAGTGGTCCGTCGCGAACAGGTCCAATTCAATTGATATTCCCGACTTCACAAACGGTTCCTGGAAGAAAAATAAGCCCGTCGACATTGCATTGAAAGAGGGCGGTAATACGGAGGTTAAATCATAAAAGAGCATGAAAGTTATTATTTCGGAGACAAAAGAGGAGCTGGGACAAAGTGCAGGCGCTTACGCGGCTATGATCATCAGGGATACGATAGCGAGTCAGGGATTTGCGAATGTGATCCTCGCCACTGGCACCAGCCAGTTCGAAACATTGAACCAATTAATCGAAGAGAAGGACATCGACTGGTCGAAGGTGACTATGTTCCATTTGGATGAGTATATCGGCCTGCCGGTTACGCATCCGGCCAGCTTCCGCAAATATCTGGCTGAGCGATTCCTGTCCCGCGTGCCGCCGTTGCGCGCTTCTTACCTGATCAACGGAGAAGGTGATCTGGAAAAAGAACTGCAATACCTGGCTGACCAAATCAGCGAGCATCCGGTCGACGTCGCATTGGTGGGCATCGGTGAAAACGGGCACCTCGCGTTCAATGATCCGCCGGCGGATTTCAATACAGAGTCGCCTTACCTGGTTGTGAACCTCGACGAGCCCTGCCGCCTGCAACAAATGGGCGAAGGTTGGTTCGGATCGCTGGAAGAAGTGCCGTTGCAGGCCATCAGCATGTCGGTAAGGCAGATTATGAAGTCGGCGCACGTCATTTGCTCGGTTCCTGATGAACGGAAGGCAGTGGCCGTGCGGAATAGCCTCGAAAACGAGGTAAGTAATGCATTCCCGGCTAGCATTTTGCAGCTTCACCCGGACTGCACCTTTTTCCTCGATAAAGCTTCTGCACGGCTGCTGACAGAAACAGAAGTGGCCGGACAAGATCCCGGCGCTCGCAAATAAGGATGCCGGCTACGGGTAAAAATCCGTAGTACAGCACCTTCTATTCCAAATAGTTATCCTAAACCTATGGAAGCACCGTCTGTTGTCGTTAAAAAGGAAGTAAGGCCGTCCAGCTCCCCCGGGCGGCTCGCGTCGATCGATGCGTTGCGAGGATTCGATATGCTGATGATCGCGGGCGGCGGGCAGTTTATTGCCACGCTTGGCGGTAAAACGGGCATTTCGTTTATCGACGCCGTGGCGGCGCAGTTTGAACATCCCGCATGGAATGGCTTTACTTTTTATGATTTTATATTTCCCCTGTTCCTGTTTTTAGCCGGTACTTCGCTGGCATTCAGCGTCACGGGTGGATTAGCGAAAGGCATTCCGCCATCGGTGATCCGAAATAAGGTGTTCAAACGAATGCTGATCCTGATCGCGCTCGGCATACTCGATAAGAATGCGCCGATGGACATTTTCGATCCCGCGCACATTCGCTATGGAAGCGTGCTCGGGCGAATCGGGCTTGCCACGTTCATTTCGGCGATTCTGTACATGAAGTTCGGAACGAACCAGCGTTTGTACATCGGCGTGGGCATTCTCGTCGCTTATTATCTGACCTTGATATTGGTGCCTGTGCCTGGCTTCGGCTCCGGAGATCTCACATTCGAAGGAAATCTGGTCGGCTGGATTGACCGCAATTTTATGCCTGGCATTTTGAAGCAGGGCACTTATGATGAATTGGCATTGCTTACGCAATTTCCGGCATTATGCCTTACACTTTTCGGTACGGTGGCTGGTGATGTGCTGCTGAGAGAAAACCGCGGGAATTCTAAAATTGGAAAGCTTTTGTTATTTGCGTCCACAGGCATTTCGATCGGGATACTCTGGAATTTTGCATTTCCGATTAACAAACACCTGTGGTCCAGCTCATTCATCATGCTTACTTCGGGAATGGCATTCGCGATGCTGGCGCTGTTTTACTGGATCATTGATGTGAAAGGTTTTCAGAAATGGGCGTTCTTCTTCCGGGTGATCGGGCTGAACTCGCTTGTCATTTATCTGGCGGTGCGCTTTGTGGATTTTAACGAGTCGTCGCGGCTGCTTTTCGCGGGCATTTACAAGCATGCGCCCGAAAACTGGCATGAGGTGTACAATGCATTGGGTGGTTTCGTGCTGGTTTGGCTGTTTCTCTACTTTTTATACCGTCACAAAATATTTGTAAAAGTCTAGCCCTATGAAAACCGACGCGGACCGGACGCAGCATGATATTTCAAGAAGATCCTTTTTAAAAAACACTGCCGGTACGGTTGCATTGTCGATGGCTGGCGGCGTTTCGGCAGCCGCTGCGGCGCCGGTTTTTAATGCAGATCGTATCCAATCTCTTTCTATGGCATCAGAAAAAAGCCTTATCGGCGCCTATGGCCCCTGGGCGGCCTCATTGCTTCCTGCGCAGCCTCCCCTTTCCTTTCGAAATAAGAAATGGACGAATATCGATGCCTGGCGGAAAGAGGCTTTGGAAAAAACGAAAGAACTGGTGTCGGCTCCGGCCAAACCTGCATTGCCAAAGGTTACCGTTAAGCGGAAGTACACTTATGACGGGCTGGAAATAGAAGAACTTTCATGGCAGCTGCCCTACGGCCGGCCTACCGAGGCAGTTTTGCTCAAACCGGCCGGTGTTACCAAGCCGTTGCCGGGCATTCTTGGGCTGCACGACCATGCAGGTATGAAATATTTCGGGCTAAGGAAAATCGTGAAAACGTCAGACGACCTACACCCGATGTTGAAAGAACATCAGGACAAGGACTACGGCGGAAAAGCCTGGGCGAACGAGATCGCGAAGCAGGGCCACGTGGTGTTGGTGCACGATACCTATGCATTTGGCAGCCGCAGGGTGTTTTATGAAGATACACAAGGGCTGGACTGGGGCGCGGTGGGCACCAAAGGCAAATCGGACGCAGACCCCGAAAAGGCCGAGAACATCCGGGCTTACAATGAATGGTCGTCGGAGCACGAGCATGTGATGTCCAAATCGCTGTTTTCGGCCGGTACTACCTGGCCAGGTGTGTTTCTGACGGAAGATCAGGTGGCGCTCGATATCCTCGCCGACCGGAAAGAAGTGGATGCGAACCGCCTCGGCTGCGGCGGATTATCGGGCGGCGGTCTGCGGACGGTGTACCTGGCCGGCCTCGATACGAGGGTTAAGTGCGCCGTTTGTGTCGGTTTTATGACTACCTGGAAGGACCTGGTGTTGAACAGATCGTTTAACCACACCTGGATGACGTACACTCCGTTGCTCCCCAAATACCTCGATTTTCCAGAGATTCTGGGCCTAAGAGCTCCATTACCGACATTGGTTTTGAACAATAACCAGGACGAACTGTACACGCTTCCTGAAATGAAGCAGGCCGACACGATCCTGACGGAGGTTTTCAAAAAAGCAGGCGCGTCAGATAAATACAAAGCCAGTTTCTACGACGGGCCCCATAAGTTTGACGCCGATATGCAGAAAGAGGCCTTCGAATGGTTCAGGAAGTGGCTTTGAGATAAATTTCCGCCCAGCGGAGATCTTCCGGCGTCGTGATCTTGATATTCTCGTAAGCGCCGTCGATCAGCCTGATATGGTAGCCCCAGGCTTCGAGCACGCTCGCGCAGTCGGTGAATGACTGGTGATAGTCGGCGGCGAATGCGGCGCGCATCCAGCTCGACCGGAACGTCTGCGGCGTTTGGATCAGCCGGAACAATGTGCGATCCATAGCCTTATTTCCCTCATTCTGCCCTACAATGCGGATGGAATCTTTGAGCGGCACACTCACAACAGCGGCGCCATGCAGGGCGGCGGTTTGGAAGCTGTCGGCGATGATCTCACGCGAAATAACCGGCCTTACACCATCGTGAACGGCCAGGAGGAATTCTTCTTCCTCCACAATGCAATTCAAGCCGTTTTTGACCGAATGAAAGCGCGTTTCGCCCCCAGCCACAAGTTGGTGCGGGATAGCGAAGCTGTGTTTTTTACATAAATCTTCCCAAAAGCCGAACTGCTCCGATGGCAATACCACAATGATGCGCAGATTCGGCGAATATGCGGCGAATGCACGGATCGTATGCATGAGCACCGGCGTGCCATTTACCGCCAGGAATTGCTTCGGGATATCGCTTTTCATGCGGCTTCCGCTCCCACCGGCCACGATAATGACGTATTCTTGCATGGATTTAGTGTAAAAAAAATGGCCATTTACGGCTCAGGACGTGTGTCGCTGATCATAAATGACCATTGGATTTCAGGGTTGTATATTAAATGATCAGCATAGCATCGCCGTACGTGAAGAATTTATATTTCTCCTTAATCGCGATGTCGTACGCTTTCATTACCAGGTCGAAACCTCCGAAGGCACATGCAGCCATCAAAAGGATTGATTCCGGCAGTTGGAAATTCGATAGCAATGCATTGGCAATTTTGAAATCATAAGGAGGGAACACGAATTTGTCCGTCCAGCCTTCAACCGGTTTCAAATGGCCGCTTGCGGATACCGACGATTCGATTGCGCGCAAAGAAGTCGTTCCTACGGCGCAAATGCGTTTTTTGCCGTCGATCGCTTTGTTCACCACTTCGGCGGTGCTTTGTGTAATGCGGTAATTCTCCGAATCGGTTTTGTGTTTGGTCAGATCTTCCACGTCCACGGTACGGAACGTGCCCAGGCCTACGTGCAATGTAACAGGCGCAAAGCTAACACCTTTGATTTCAAGGCGTTTCATAATTGCCTTAGTGAAGTGCATACCCGCAGTAGGAGCGGCTACGGCACCTACGTGCTCGGCGAAGATCGTCTGGAAACGCTCGCGGTCAGCGCTTTCTACTTTGCGGCGTGATATAATTTCGGGAGGAAGCGGGGTTTCACCCAGTTCATCCACGAGTTTCATGAATGCGTCGTTGTCACCGTCGTAAAGGAAACGGATCGTGCGGCCGCGGGATGTGGTGTTGTCGATTACCTCGGCTACCAGGTCGCTGTCGCCGAAATAAAGCTTGTTACCCACGCGGATTTTACGTGCCGGATCAACCAGAACGTCCCAAAGCCGCATTTCGCGGTTCAGTTCGCGCAACAGGAAAACTTCGATTTTGGCACCGGTTTTCTCCTTTTGACCGTACAAGCGGGCGGGGAATACCTTCGTGTCGTTAATTGCCATTACATCGCCGTCATCGAAATAATTGATAACGTCGGCAAATGTTTTATGTTCAATTTCTCCCGTTTTCCGGTGAACGACCATCAGGCGGGATTCGCCGCGGTCGGAAGGATGAAGTGCGATTAAACTCTGGGGAAGATCAAACTTAAATTCGGATAGCTTCATAGCTGGATATTCTGTGAATTTCTTTGGTCGTAGATAATATCAGTAAAAGGGTAAATACCGCTTTTCTGACGGATTCCGGCACTTAATGCAACTGAATTATAACCATTATTAATCAGAAAGTATTCTCCTATGAAAGAAAATTTGGCACAAGGAATACTTGCAGCTGATTGCAAATTGGACAAAAATTTGTATAATCAGTCCTTATCTAAAATAAGAGCGCAAAAGTAGGAATTTTTTTAAAAAATTTCAATAAATCAGCCGCTTTTAATGCGCCGCGAACCGTCGCGCTCTCCATTTCGACGCATTCGCATTCACTACCTCATTCTGAACAGGTTTGCCGTCCGGCGAGGCGTTGGTGAGCGTTGCGGAAATCAACGCCGCGAGGCTTGCGGATTCATCACCGCTTTTTGTACTTAACATATCCGGAGTGAAATGCCGGGCCACAAAATTGGTATCGAAGCTGCCATTCACAAACGCCTCATGCTGCATGACGAACCGGCAGAAAGGCAGGGTGGTTTGCACGCCGGTGATCTGGTATTCGTCGATCGCCCGGATCATTTTGCGGATCGCCGTTTCGCGGTCTTCGCCGTAGGTGATCAGTTTGGCGATCATCGGGTCGTAGTAAATCGGGATTTCCATGCCTTGTTCAAAACCATCGTCCACGCGCACGCCATTGCCGTCTGGCTTCACGTACGTTTGCAGCCGGCCGATGTCCGGCAGAAATTGGTTGGTTGCATCTTCGGCATACACCCTTATTTCCACGGCATGCCCGCGGATGGACAGCTCTTCTTGCTTGATTGTCAACTCTTTCCCTTCGGCAATCAGGATCATTTCCCTGACAAGATCCACGCCGGTAATCATTTCGGTCACCGGATGTTCCACCTGCAAGCGGGTGTTCATTTCGAGGAAATAAAAGTTTTTGTCCTCGTCCATGATAAATTCCACCGTTCCGGCCCCATAGTAATGGCACGACCGCGCCACGTCTACGGCGCACCGGCCCATTTCTTCCCGGATTTTCGGCGTAATGGAAATAGACGGCGCTTCTTCCACCACCTTCTGATGCCGCCGCTGAACGGAGCATTCCCGTTCGAAAAGATGGATGATATTGCCGTGCTGGTCGCCCAAAACCTGTATTTCGACGTGCTTGGGCGATGTAATGTATTTTTCGATAAAAACGGACCCGTCGCCGAATGCCGCCTGCGCCTCGCTCACGGCCCGGTCCATCTGCTCGTCAAATTCAGCCTCGTTTTCGACGACACGCATGCCCTTCCCGCCGCCGCCGGCGCTGGCTTTAATGAGGACCGGGTAGCCAATGCTGCTGGCTATGCGTTTCGCCTCGTCGCGGTTATCGATCGCGTCTGGCGTGCCCGGTACCATGGGAATATTGTATTTGGAAGCCGCATGTTTGGCTGCCAGCTTGCTGCCCATCACCTCTATGGATTCCGGCGACGGACCAATGAAGATCAGTCCTGCATCCTTCACTTTTTGCGCAAACCCGGCATTCTCGGAAAGGAACCCGTAGCCGGGATGGATCGCATCGACGCCCAGCTCCGCACACACTTTCAAAATTTTGTCGATGTTCAGATAAGATTCCGAAGAAGGCGCCGCACCGATGCACACGGCCTCGTCGGCATAGCGCACATGCGGCGACGTGCGATCCGCCTCGCTGAACACCGCCACCGTTCTGATGTCCATTTCACGTGCTGTCCGCATTACGCGCAATGCAATCTCGCCGCGGTTGGCGATGAGGATTTTTTTGATTTGAGGCATGTAAATGACAGTGAATGGTGGATTCTAGTTTTAAAAGCATCTTAGCCGGAGCACACTACTCAATCCGTTGCAAGCTTAAACATATCACCGGGCTATAAGCTTGCCGTCGGCACACGCCGGGATTTATTTTTGGTGGGAAACTGCCCGATTTAAGCCGTGGGTAAATGCGCTAATCCCTGTACTTTACTAACTTACCAAAAGTTGCAATGACAACGGTCTTTTTGTGTTAAAGGTAAATTGATTATTTTTGCATTTATCTAACATTTAAATCATCAGTTACCCACATAAAATAAGAGAGAGTGGATATTTTCGAGAAATTGCGCAACAACTCAGGTCCGATAGGAACTCCGGCCAAAATGCTGAACAGCCATCACTACTTTTCGTTCCCGATGCTGGAAGGAGAACTTGGTCCGCGCATGAGGTTTATGGGACGGGAAGTGCTGAACTGGAGTCTCAATAATTATCTGGGCCTGGCCAACCATCCGGAAGTTCGCAAAGCGGATGCCGATGCTGCCGCCAAATGGGGCCTCGCTTATCCAATGGGCGCCAGGATGATGTCGGGGAATTCCGAGCTGCATGAAACTTTTGAAAAGGAACTGGCGCAGTTTGTCGGTAAAACAGACGCTTTTCTCCTTAATTACGGCTATCAGGGCGTTATGTCCGCGATCGAATGCCTTTGCGACCATCGCGATGTGATCGTGTACGATGCCGAATCGCACGCGTGTCTGATAGACGGTATCCGCCTGCACAAAGCTAAGCTGGGCGAATACTACAAGTTCAACCACAACGACATGGCCAGCCTTGAAAAGAACCTGATCCGCGCCACCAAACTCGCAGAAGAAAAAGGCGGCGGCGTGCTGGTAATCACCGAAGGCGTTTTTGGAATGTCGGGCAAGGTAGGCGACCTGAAAGCCATTGCAGAACTGAAAAAGAAATACAATTTCCGTCTCCTGGTGGACGATGCCCACGGATTTGGAACAATGGGGGAAACCGGTGCCGGTGTAGGCGAGCTGCTCGGTGTGCAGGACGAAATCGATCTGTACTTCTCGACGTTCGCGAAGTCGATGGCCGCTATCGGTGCATTCATCGCTTCGAATGATCCCGAGATCATTATGTTCCTTAAATACAACATGCGCTCGCAAACCTACGCGAAGGCGCTTCCGATGCCTTACGTGGAGGGCTGCCGCAAACGCCTGGAAATGGTGAAGCAAATGCCGGAACTGCGCGCGAAGCTTTGGGAGAACGTGAAAGCCATGCAGGATGGCCTTCGCAGCCGCGGCTTCAACATCGGAGAAACCGAATCGCCCGTAACGCCTGTGTTTTTGCATAGCGAAGGCGGCGTTCCGGAAGTAACCCGCATGGTGCGCGACCTGCGTGAGAATATGGGTGTCTTCTGCTCGATCGTCGTGTACCCGGTGGTGCCGAAGGGTCAGATCATGCTGCGCATCATTCCGACCGCCTCACATACGCTGGAAGACGTGGAATACACGCTGAATGCATTTACAACGCTCGCCGAAAAACTCAAGAACAGAGTGTACCAAAGCGATGCCGTACAGGAGGTCATAGAATAGTTATAAAACCGCGTTTTTTCGCAGATAGAGGGCTTTTTTCGAAGAGCCCTCTTTTTTATTACGTATAGGGCAATAAAAGTGCGTTTATGTAACTATCTGAAAGACAATGCGTTAGATTGTTTTGTGGATTTAATTGTATTATAGAAGTGTTTTTTTTTGTTTTTTGGGTTGCTTAAATGGTTTTAATTACTAAATTTCGGTCAAAACATGCGTTTTTAGCGTGTGAGAGGCATTTTTAAAACTAAAAAACAAGGAAAACATGGCAAGATTCGATGAAGTAAAAGAACTGATTCTTTCACTGGAAGGCGATTTCGATAAGTTCTATAACAAGGGTAACCAGGCAGCCGGTACACGCGTTCGCAAAGGCATGCAGGACCTTAAAACGTTGGCTCAGGATATTCGTGCAGAAGTTCAGAACAAGAAGAACGAAGGCGAAAAGTAACGAAGCACACGGAAGATTTTGGAGCCCCGGCGGATTACCGTCGGGGCTCTTCCTTTTTCAGAACTTTTCTTCGTTGATCATCGTCGCCACACCGCGAACGGTCACTTTTTTGGTAGCGGCGTCGTAAATCTCGGTCGAGATCTCGGCAATGTGTTTGGCGGGATTGATGGACACGATCTTGAATACCGCGCGGTATTCCGTATCGACAAACATCGGGCGAAGGAATTCAACCGTTTGTTTGAGGTAAATGGACCCGAAGCCCGGAAACTGCGTGCCGAGCACTTTCGTGAACACCGTAATGCCCAGCATTCCGTGAATGATCGGTTTTTTGAATTGGGTGGTAGCGGCGTATTCCGCGTCGAGATGCACGGGGTTGTTGTCGCCGGTCAGGTCGGCAAATGCCTGCACCTGCTCCTGTGTGAATTTAAAAAGATGGTCGAACGTAGCATCGACGACTGGCTCTATTTGCATAAACTGGTGAGTTACTTGAATGAACTTCAAAAATACAAAAAGAAGCCGCCTGGCGGTAGGCGGCTTCTTTTATTCGTGCGGGCTGGGGCCTATTCTTCTACATCTTCGGCCAGCAGAACCACCCCGTCATCTTCGGGAAGTCCTTCGGCTACTTTTGGCGCCCTCGCATTGTTACGCTTGTTTTTGAACTTCTTAACCTGCATTTTCAGGGTATCTATTGCTAAGTCCGTTGCTTCTTCAAATGTTGAACCCTGCTCCTTCACAAACACTGTCCCGCCAGGCACGTATAGTTTCACTTCGAGGAGTTTGGTATGTAACTTGGTATTTTCATTCTTGGCGAGCTTAAGGAATACCTCTCCACTGGTGATCCGGTCATAGAACGTATCCAGTTTGTCCAATTTTTGCTGAATGAAAGTCAGTAGTTTGGGATCGGCATCAAAGTGAATTGCTTGCATCTGCAGTCTCATAAGCACACATCATTTAGTTGTAAAACAATATTTCCAACCGCCTTCGCTGTATTTATGCCGGAGGTTTACTCATCTTCGGATAGTTATAAAAAACCTGAATTATCCGGGCTGATCTCCTGGCTAAATAGGCCTTAACGGTAGATTAAATAAAAGGAAATATTAAGTTAATGTCAAGAAATAAGCGCGGTTTTTCAGGTACATTTATTTGTACAAAATGCACCCGGAAAGCGTGCTCAGGCTTCCTCAAGAAGTGTCCGGAAAGAAACATACTGGCCATTGAAAAGCTCGTGATGGCGCTCCTGCAAAGCGGGCTGGAAGTCCGTCTGGTAGGCCAGAAAGTCCTCCATTGTCCTAAATTTAAATTGAGTAGTATAGGTGCTTCCCTCATTTTCGATCTCGGTCAGGAGCCGCAGGAGCTTGCATTCCAGCGGCAATTCCGAGGCCAGGATTTCGGGGATGTACACCGACTTCATATAATGCAGCCAATCTTTTTCGGCCTGGTAGCTGATGTTGACTGTGATGTTATAGACGACCATTTTTATTAAAATTTATTGTTTGCGAGTTACATTTGCAGGCATATACTTATTCACCGTAACCAGTATCATCATGAATATTCTTCTACACGCCCATTCGGGGCTCCGTTATGTGGTGTTAGGACTTTTGATCGCAGCGATTTTTACGGCCTATTCTAAATGGCAGCAAGGCAGCCAGGAGGATAGCAAGCTGTATCTTTTCACGCTCATCGCAACCCACACACAGCTGCTCATCGGGCTGGTGCTGTATTTCATGAGCCCCAAAGTTAACTTCGATCTGATCAGCGAGAAAGTGTTCCGTTTCTTTTCCATCGAACACGTGTTCATGATGCTGATCGCGATCGTGCTCATTACCGTAGGAAGGGTGCGTTCGAAGAAGCTGAGCGGCGCCGACAAGCACCGCACCGTGCTGTATTTCTACGCGCTGGCATTGATTATCATCCTGGTAGCAATTCCCTGGCCATTCCGCAACCTGGGATCGGGGTGGTTTTAAGGGACTTCGGCTGTCGGCAGTCGGCTATCGGCTTTTTTAGTCAGTAGCCGATGCTGATAGCCGAATGCTGATAGCCGACGGCCGAAAGCCGATAGCCGACTGCCGAAGTCTACCCTCCAAACAGTTCGCTGGATAAATAACGGTCGCCGCGGTCGCAGATGATGAAGACGATCACGCCTTCTTTCAATTCCTTCGCCAGCTCTATGGCGGCCCAGGCAGCGCCCCCGCTGCTCATTCCTGCAAAAATAGCCTCTTCATTCGCAAGCCTGCGGGTAGTAAGCGTGGCATCCTGCTGCGACACTTCGATGACGCGGTCCACGCGTTCCTTTTCAAATATTTTTGGAAGATATTCCACCGGCCATTTGCGGATGCCGGGGATGCTCGATCCGTCGTTGGGCTGGCAGCCGACGATCTGGATGTTGCTGTTTTGCTCTTTCAGGTAGCGCGATACGCCCATTATCGTGCCCGTTGTGCCCATCGATGACACGAAATGCGTGATCTGCCGGTCGGTGCCATTGTAAATTTCCGGTCCGGTGGTTCGGTAATGGGCCTTCCAGTTGTCGGGATTGGCAAATTGGTTGAGCATGAAATATTCCCCGCTTGCGGCCTTTTCTTCGGCCAGGTCACGGGCGCTTTCCATGGTTTCGGTGAGGACCACTTTCGCGCCGAATGCCTCCATGGTGAGCACGCGTTCGCGGGTGGAGCTTTGCGGCATTAGTAATTCAATGTCGAGATCAAAAAGCCGGGCGATCATTGCGAGGGCGATGCCGGTGTTGCCGCTGGTGGCTTCCACGAGCTTGATGCCGGGCTTCACTTCGCCACGTTCGAGCGCTCCTTTGATCATGCTGTACGCCGCGCGGTCTTTCACGCTGCCGCCGGGATTGTTGCCTTCGAGCTTGCCGAAAATCCGGACGTTGGGATTGGGATTAACTTTTTGTAATTCTACCAGGGGTGTATTGCCTACCAGATCCAGTAATGATGACATGGTGAAGATTCGTGATGTTGTGATTCAAAAATGGTACGTGGGAGCCTGCCGGCTAACCCGGCGCTCTTTTCAGGAATAAATCAACAACATCGAACGGACGTAAAGAATGCCCGGGTAGAGGAAATTGCAGAAAAGGTGATGGTTAAAAGCATATTTACCCTATTAATTTAATGGGAAACAAATATACCTGAATATTTACAGAGTATTGGCAAAAAACGCCTGTGTACCCAGCAGGAACGGAAGAATAGAGCTGCTGTGCGTGCCTTTGTTCACCTTGATAAACTCCACATTGGTCGCGCCCCGCTTCTGCATGGCGTTGTAGGCATTTTCGGAATTGAAGAAAAATACGAGCGGATCATCGGTGCCGTGGTAGAGCTGTGTAGGCGTTTTAGGCTTGAAATCGTACACATCGTTATCGGCAATGGCGTCGATAAACGCTTTGTCCGTTCCGTCGTTCAATGCTTTTTTAAACGAATCGTTCAGCGCGAGGTGGAAGCTTTCGGGAATGGAAGCATTTTTGCCCGACGCCGTGATTTGCGGAGCATATTTTTCGGTAAAATAATAGGAGGCCGGTTTATTCAACTTGTAAATGCGGTCGTATGTCAGCAATACCCACAGGTAAAGCGAGTTGTAGCCCGCCACGCCATCAGTTTTAACATTAATGATGTGCTTCATGAATGCCGTTTTGTCGTAAGCACCCGCCCCGCAGCTCGATGCGCGGAGATTAAATTCAGACGAGGCTTCTTCCTCGATTTTCCGTTGCAGCGACATCGTCGCGAAGCCGCCTTCTGAATATCCGGCGATATATAACTTCTCATCCCATTTCACGTCTGTTTGCCCTCTCAGAAACTCTTTGGCCGCCCGCAGCATGTCGAGCGAAGCCGACGCCAGGCTCGCACGGTGCTCATAAGGGTGCGGAAGGTCTTTGGATTCGCCATAACCAATGTAATCGGGATAGGCGATAATGTAGCCCATCGACCCGAAAAGCGATCCGAAAGAGGAACCTTCGGAGCCGTCGCGGAAAAGGGATGGCGCTTCGTCGGGATTGGAGATCGTGCCATGCTGCACGCTGATCATCGACACGGGCCCAGTGGAAACCGGCAAAATCAATGCGCCCGAGGCAGTGATGTCGCTGCCGTCGGTGTTTTTGGTCTTATAAGTGATTTTATAAACTTTAATATCATGCTTGACATACTGAGCCACAACGGCCGCCAGCGTTCCGGCCTTTTGGAGCACCTGCTGTTTATTGAGCGTGGCAATGGACGAGCTTTCTTTCAGATAAATATTCTCCTCTTTCGGCGGTACCGGTTTGGTATCGTCATTACACGAGTTGAGAATGAGAAGGCTCCATATAAGGAGAAAGGATAATTTGCGGAGAAGGGCAGAGGTGGTAGATTTTTGCATAGCTAAAAGAGAAACAGGCCATTGGTACAAGGTAATTAACGCACAACGGCCTGTTTTTGATGATAATTTCCTCTATTTATTGAATTAAATTTTGCTCATGTACCAGTTGATCATCCTGGCGGTCGCGTCGGGGCGCTCCACCATGCCCATATGCCCGGCTTCGGCGAAGATCAAGGGGTAAGCTTTTTTCGGGTATTCGGCCAGCTCGATCACGCTTTCGAAGTGGATGAGCTTGTCCTGCATACCGATGATGAACAATACCGGAAACGGCATGCCCGCCAGCACCGACGTGCGGTCGGGGCGCTGGCGCATCGCATTCATTCCGGCGATCAGCGCTTCGGCGGGAAGCTTGCTGAAATAGGCAATGTGTTCTTTGATACGCTCGGGATAAAGCTCCTTGTAGCGCTCGCCGAACATATTGGACGCTGTATTTTTGATAAACGACTCAGTGCCATAATTGCGCAGGAGGTCGATCATCTGGCCGCGCTGGTGCTTTTTGGAATCGTCGTCGGCGTAGGCGGTGGAATGGAACAGCCCGAAGCCTTCGAGCATATCCATGTATTTTTCGGCGAATGCCAGCGAAATGTAGCCGCCCATCGAATGGCCGATCAGCGTGCATTTCTGGATATTGGCGTTGGTCAGGAAACGGTGAAGTTCATCGGCATACTCCTCCACGGTCTGGCAGGATGTGAAGAGCGAAATATTCGGTCTCACTACCGTGTAAGTGTCATTTATCGCAGCATCGAGGCTGTCCCAAATCGTGTCGTCTATGCCATGACCATGTAGTAATACCAAAGTTTTCCGGTGTAGATTCATATAGATTTGCATTCAAGGTTGAGAACTTGTTTGCCTAAATATACTAAACCTTCGCCCGTTTGCGGCCCTATTGGCTAACTTTCGCCATTTCTTCCTCGCGTAATGCGCGCCGGAGTATCTTGCCTACATTGGTTTTGGGGAGCTCTTTCCGGAACTCGATCCGGCGCGGACATTTGTAGCCCGTCAGGTTTTCCTTGCAGTAGGTTTTGAGCTTTTCCTCAGTCAGTTCCGGGTCTTTTTTGACCACAAAAATTTTCACCATCTCGCCCGATTTCTCGTCGGGAATACCCACGCAAGCCACTTCTGCCACGCCGGGGCATTGCGCTACCACGTCTTCGATTTCATTGGGATAAACATTGAAACCCGAAACGAGGATCATATCCTTTTTCCGGTCCACAATCTTGAAAAATCCATCGGCGTCTTCGATCCCGATGTCGCCCGTCTTGAACCAGCGGCCGCTTTCGTCTTCCAGGATCACTTTGGCGGTTTCGTCGGGGCGGTTGTAGTAGCCGAGCATAATCTGCGGGCCTTTCGCGCAGATCTCCCCGCGTTCGCCGATCGGCAGCCATTTGTTATCCTCGCTCAGGATGCGCATTTCAGTGCTCGGGAACGGCAAGCCGATGGTACCCTGCTTGTGTTTGCCATTCAGCGGATTCACCGAGAGTACCGGGGAAGTTTCGGAAAGGCCGTAACCTTCCACCAACGGGCAGCCCGTGGCTTTCTCCCAGCGCTCAGCCACGATTTTCTGCAAAGCCATTCCGCCCGCGATCGTAATTCTGAGGTTCGAGAAATCGACGGAAGCAAACTCCGGATTGTTGAGCAGGCCGTTGAAAAGCGTGTTCAGTCCCGGGAAAATATGGAAAGTGTATTTTTTCAGTTCTTTTACAAATGCGGGAATATCCTTCGGATTGGTGATCAGGACATTCAATGCGCCCCATTTAATGCCGCATAAGCCGTTGATTGTCATCGCGAATACGTGGTAAAGCGGCAGCGCCCCGATGAGCGTGAGCTGGCCGGTGGTTTCCGATGTCCGCATTTTGGACATCAGCCATTCGTTAATGCCCTCCACGTTGGCGATCAGGTTCCGGTGCGTGAGCATAGCGCCCTTGGATACGCCCGTGGTGCCGCCGGTATATTGGATAAATGCGAGGTCGAGGCCGGATACGTTGGGTTTTTCATAGGTAACCCCCGAACCGATCGATAGCGCATTCGCCAGCGTCACCGTGTTTTTCAGGTGGTAGGCCGGGACCATTTTCTTGATATACTTCACCACGGCATTTACGATCAGCTTTTTAGGGAAGCCGAGCATATCGCCGATTTCGGTGATGATCACGTGTTCGATATTGGTGTTGGCAATGACCTTTTCAAGGTTTGCAGCAAAATTGGCGAGGATCACGATCGCTTTCGCGCCTGAATCCTTGAACTGGTGCTGCATTTCGCGTGGCGTGTAAAGCGGGTTCGTATTTACAATCGTAAGCCCGGCACGAAGCGAGCCCATCATCACCACCGGATATTGCAGCAGGTTGGGCATTTGCAGGGCAATGCGGTCTCCCTGTTTCATGCCGATGCTTTGCAGGTAAGCCGCGAAGTTCTGCGAAAGTTCGTCCAACTGACCGAAAGTCAGTTGCTTATCCATATTCGCATAGGCAGTTTTGGCGGCATTTTCGCGGAAGCTCACCTCCATCATTTCCAGCAGCGACGAGTAGGCATCCGGATTGATTTCATAGGGAATGCCTTCCGGATAGTTTTCAAGCCATGGATAGGTATCCTTTGATAGGGCAGTCATATTTTACATTGCAAAGGGTATAAACGAGTATTTGCGAATTAAGGTAATCAATTAAGCCAAAAAAATATCGAACCAATCCAATTTATTTTCAACCTGAAAAACCTGTGAAATTGCGCGAAACGCTGGCATTGCGCTTAACGGCGGCTGATTTCCCAGCGCCACAGCAGCCCTTCGTCGGGATCGTTCACGTCTTCGGTTTGTGCAAAACCCAGCTTTTCGAGAATGTGCCCCGAAGCATTTTCCTCCGCCAGCGTGTGCGCGATCACTTTTCTGACGGACGCGTGCCCGAATGCGTGATCGAGCAATCCTTTGGCCGTTTCAGTGCCTAGCCCTTTCTCGCGGTATGACGGAATGATCTCATACCCAATCTCTACCATCCCGTTCGAATCGGGCTCGCCCTTGTAGCCGCAGGAACCGATGAGCATGTTGTCCGGCACGTGTATAATCAGGTAAACCCACCAGTCGCGCAACGGCGGGTGGGCCTTCCAGCGGTGGTAAGACGGGGTGAAAGTATCGCGGAACTCGGTCCACTTCTTGGGGACATTGACGCCCATTACGCGGGCTAATGTATTGTTTCCCATGCGGATAGCATCATAAAGTGTATCGTCGCAGGAGATAATTCTTAAATGGGGGGTCAGAATCATAATAATGGAAATGAGCCCCCCAATTTAAGAAACTATGTATTGTTTTCGTCAAAGCGATCGGTAATTGCCTTCCGGATCGCCTGGTGCGGGCGCATTCCTGTGCTGCGAGTGCGAGGCACTGCACGGTCGGCGGACGCATTGGATTTGGCACGTAATGCGAGGTTTGAAACGGTCATGTGGCTGTTGCGCCAGGCGTCGTATTCCTCCTCGTTCATCACGTCGCGCGTTACCTGGCCGTGCGCGTAGCCATCGCCGAACGATTGGATGCGGCTGTCGGTGAGCGCTTGCCTGCGCTCGTTTTCCAGCGCTTCTATTTCCGCCCTTACCTTCGCTTCTTCGGCGCGCAGCTCTTCCAGTTTAGGCAAAAGCTCGATATCGTTTTCGAGCACCGTTTTCTGGGTCATATGCTGGGTAACAACCTGTTGTAAAGGCTCCATTTGTTTCAGTATTCGCTTTCTGCGCCGGCGCAAACGGGCCAGTTTCGGATCGATCTGCAACCAGCGGTACCAAAAGCCCTGCAACACCGGCAGCGCCATACCCAGCGATACCGCACCCGCAATCGCGAAGAGCACGCCGCTCAGTACGAACGACAGCAATGCCCACGGACTGTTTACAAGGTCGAGGTTTAGCTGGTCAGAGTTTTGAAGTGCCTGCTCGATTTTCTTGGTCAATGCAGGGCTATCCACCGGCGCGCCTGTCAGCGGGTCCACTGCATTCAGTTGCAGGTTTTTAACCGATTTGTTGATCGCCTCTTTCAGCTTATCCGTGCGGTAGGCTTCGTAACGGAACCATCCGAGCACAACGAGCGTAACGATCGCGAAAACCGACAGAATCAGTTTAAAACCCGCATAGCGCGATTTTGCCTTGGGCGTATCGTCTCTGTGATAGGGCTCTTCTACCAGTCGGTCGTAAGCCGGTTTCAGCAGGACGGAAAGCATCGCCAAACCGATCGCAAATGCCCAGGCTTCATTGGAATTACGGATGTTCAATGCGTAAGCCACGATTTCGTGGGAGATAATCAGGTCACCGGCGATGAATGAAATACCGGCTGCGAGGAAGATCAAACCTGCGATTAGCGAATAGGAAGGTGCTTTTTCGGCGCGTTTCTCTCTCAGCTCCTCGGTTTGCGTGTCGATCTCGGTGATCGAGCGTTCCATGTCCTTCATCTGCGTGGCGGCATTGTTGAGGCCCATGACCTCATTTTGCAATTTGCCGTAAGCAGTTTTGTGTTCTGCCAGCGCCTGCTGATTCCGCGACCGCACCTCCGAAAGCTCCTGCTTTTTCTCATTGAGGCGGTCCTGGATCCAGTTGTGGTTTACATTGCTGGACAAATAATTTTCATATACCTGACGGTCGATACCCTCCATTCCGCGCGTGTAGCCGTGTTGGTAATCTCCGTTTTCATTTAGATTCTGTTCGTTCATGACCTTTATTTGGGGTTGATCGAGTGTGAGTTAGGGTAAAAAATCGCGCCATCGGCGCATTGCCGGATCGTTTTCCTACGCCTATTTGCCTTTCTGGATCAGGTTGAGCTGCCGGGTCGTGAGCTCATTTTTCATGCGGCGCGCAAGGTAAAATTCGCTCTCAAAAAGCTTGATAAGCATATCCCGCTTGGCAAAAAGGCGGTCGCGTTCGGTCTCGGCGTGGCTCTGTTCGCGCAGTACCTGCCATTTTTTTACACGCAACTCATCCATTTCCTCCTGCATGGTCTGGCATTCCGACTCCCAGTTGTAGTTATTTTCAACAAAATCGTGGCGGTCGCGACGAATATTTAACCAAACTTGGAGGTCGTTCCGCAGCACGGTGATATTGCTGAGCAGCAGTTTTCCGGCAAAAAGGAAGAGGAAAAACACAAACACAAACAGCGCGAAAGCCTGCCACCAGGTTTGGTAAGTGATCACATTCGCGAATACGAACAATGCGGCGGCAAACGGCAGCCCGATTTCTTCCAGCAGCGATTTCCAGGTCACTTTTGACTCGGTATCATGAAAAAGCGAAATGCGGCCGAACAGGCTGAACATCCCGGCGAGAAACACGCCCAATGCGATCCACGAATTGTCGGCAAATGCCGGTTTCAACGACTCGCGGATCAAAAAGAAGTTACCTACGCACATGGCCGCGCATAGCGTGATGCCGATGAGCGTACGCGGAAGGTGGTGCTCGCCTTCGCTGCGTGCGCCCGGGTTTTTGAGCCTCTCCTGCAATTCATCGATCCGATTTTGTTTCTGGCCAATGAATAGGTTCAGCTCCTGAATGCGCTCGTTATGCTGCTCGATGTCGGCGATATGCGATGCGGCCAGGTTAGAGAAATATTTGTGAATAATGTCGGTCTTCTCGTTCGGATCGGATTCCGAAAGTCCGAAAAGCACGCCTTCATCACGCAATGTGTCTTCATCTTCCAGCCAGTACGGAATCGGTACCTCCACTTTCTGAGGTTCCTGCATGGGTGGAAATGGCGCTGGTTGCTGCGGAAATGGCGGTTGCGGTGCGGCCTGAACAGGCGTGACATGCAACGGCGGCTGATATGCGGGCTGCGGAGGCTGTGCGGCAGCCATTACGGGTTGCCGGTTGTCGGCAACGGGCATTTGATTAATCGTATTTTGTTCCACTGAGGAGGTAGGGGTGTCGTTCGCCTGGACGGACTCATCATCATAAAATTCGTTTTCGTCGGACGCTCTCGGACGAAACCAGCCGGCAATTAATTCAGTCAGTTTGGCCATAGTTTTTCATGGGTTAGCCTGCGATTATCCATGAAAACAAACAAACTCGCTATAATATTGTGATGACCGGCTATTAAAAAAGGTAAGCTCCTGTGGATTAGGACATTTCAAACATCTTCTGTAATGCCTGCCACAGTTTTTTCTTAAGATTCCGGTCTGCTTCGATCACCACGAGCGGGTCGGCGAGCAGGAACCAGATCCCCTCTATGTTTTTGGGCGTGTAGGGCACCAGCAGCAGGTCGAGGTTGAGCCTGATCAGCGGCACGCCAAAGGAAATGAAGAAGTTGGTCTTTTTACCCGAAAGTACCGTCCGCGCATCCTGCCCGGGCATATGGCTGAAATTGAGGACATCGCTCGTCTCGAGGGAATGGCCTACGGCTTTGAGGATATTATCGAGAAACAATGCTTCGGACATGAGCATGTCCTTTTGCTTCGGCTCGTCGGTGAGGACAAGGACTTTATGCTGCAAGGCGGGGAAAGCGGGAGCTGGCGTCGCCACCTGCGTGGATGTGGGCGGGGCAATGGCCGGCGTCTGGGGCAATGCGGGTGATTGAGGCATTGCCGGCGGCTCGGCTTGCAGGGCCGGAGTGGCCGGCAAGGTCGGCACCGGTGCCTGCACGGTTACCGGCTCGGGTACGGGCGCTTCGGCCTTTTCTTCGGGTTCGGCAGGCAGCGGGTTGGCGGGCAGCACACGATCTTCCAGTTGAAACAGGATTTCATGCTGGTAGAGTATTTGAAAAAGTGCTGCCGACGAATGCTCCATATGTATTACAATTGCCCGAACTGTATGCCTGGCTGGCTCCAAATGCCTATTTTCTGTTTTTTAGCAGCTATTTCAAGATTAGCATATTCCTGGTCCTTAGAATATTTCTTAAAATGAACGGCCAGTCCTTTTTTGACTAGTTCCTTATTCAAAACCTTGCCGTCGGGGAGCACCACTTCGCCCAGCAGACGACCATATTTATCGAATTCTCCCTTGTGGCGGATGCTAACCGTTTTCCGGAAGCATTTTTCACTGGTAAACTGCTTTGCATTGCTGTAAAAAGGCATCTTGCGCTCAGGGCAATTGATATGCAAAAAGCGAATGCGGACAGGTTTGCCCATTCGGCGTCCTGCTTTCTTACCGGAATATATAAATTTCAGCTCAATCGTGTCGCCATCCTGAATCGCGATTACTTCCGCTTTGAGCGGGTTGGGCAAATCGCTGTTGCTGCGGAGCTGCTGCTGGTCTTCCGATGAGAGTGCGCAGGACGCCAGCATCGTTGGGGCACTGGAAAGAGCGAGGAACAGCAGAATGGAAAATGTGATTCGGGAAAAAAGGAAACGAAAATTGGGCACGCTAATCATTTTGAATGTTTGAGTGCCCAAAGATAGGTATACTTTCCGATCAGTTTTGTTCGAGCTTATACCATCTGATGTCCTTCAACGGGGCTCTCCTTGCCGCTGAGGTAGTTGGCGAATAATTTTTTTCGAGATAATCGAGCACCGGCTTCTCGGCATCGCCCAATTCCCAGAGGTTATGGTTGGCCTGCATCCAGCGGATCTTTTGCTTCCAGCCGTCGCGCGTGAAGCGGTTGGCGGTAATGAGCTTGGTGGAATGGCAATTAGTGCATTGGGCTTTCACCATATACAGGTTTTCGTCCACAACGAGGCCCGTTTCAGGGTCCAGCTTAGTGGTGTCGGCCAATGCGTTTCCGGAAATAGTAGGGTGGTTAGCCGAAGTTTCGGGCAGGGTTTGGAACACAATTCCTGCGCCGAGCATGGCAATGAATATGATCTTCATAAAATGTCAGATTTGCCCGGGAGCGTGGTTGTACATTATCCTACCTTCACCGCGATGCGCTCGCAGGCATTGTTGAGATACCCGCCCGGATTCCAGCCCGGCACCAGCATGGGTTGTGCATTGCCCTTGTCGTCGGTCGCTTTCGCCCATATTTCGTAGTATCCGTTGGCAGGAAACTGAATGTTGGTATTCCAATGCTGCCACGCCAGCCGGTTCACGGGTGCTTCGAGCTTGCATTCTTTCCAGGTAGCGCCGAAGTCAATGGAAACTTCCACTTTTTTCACGGCATGGTCGCCGGCCCACGCGTGCCCGCGCAAGGCAAGCTGCTTCCCCGGATCGAGCATCGCGCCCGTTTTGGGATAGGTAATGAGCGATTTCACCGGCATGGATTCGATGATTTTGTAATACTCATCCGTAGCCGGAATGTCCGTGCCGGGCACCACCGGGTTGCGCGGTAGTTTGTAGCTATGGCCTTCCATTTTAGCGCCATCGTGTACTTTATTGCGTACAGAAATGCGGCTAAGCCATTTGCCCGACACCGAAGCCGGCCAGCCTCCGATCACCAGCCGGAGCGGGTAGCCGTGGAACTCGGGGATGTCCTGGCCGTTCATTTGCCAGGCGATCAATGTCTCGTCTTCCATCGCTTTCGACATAGGCACGCCGCGCGAGATCGACTCTTTTTTCGGGTCGCGGCTCAGGTGCAGGTCTTTGCCGTGGTATCCAATGTAAACGGCATCGTTTTTAATGCCCACATCATTCAATACATCTTTCAACCGCACGCCCGTCCATTGCGCACAATGCACCGCGCCCTGGCCCCACTGGTTGCCCGATGCCTGCGGCTGGTAACCGGCGCGACCGTTGCCGCCGCATTCCAGCACGAGCTGGTAAGTATGTTGTTTGAATTTCTTTTTGAGGTCGGCCAGCGAGTAGGTTTTCGGCGCTTTTACCGACTCTCCGTCAATCGTGAGCGTCCAGTTCGCCACATCTATTTTCTCGGGAACGAGGCCGTTGTTGCGGATAAACATTTTGTCGACGGGCGTGACGCGGTCGTCGAGCAAATGCACCGGCGTTTCCACATTCCACGGTTTGTCGCCCTGCACGATCATTTCCGTGCTTTTGCCTTTCAATGCGTCCTTTTCATCCAGAAAAATAGGCCGGTAGCCAGGTGGCATGTGGTGTGCGAAAACGATCTGGCTACCCATTGCGGTAACCAGCGCGGTGAGGCTGCCCTGTTTGAGAAAATCTCTTCTGTTTAATTCGGAATTCATCAATACTGGTTCAGGAAAACTTGTAAAACATTATTTTCAAATTTACATAAACCGTGCGGCTTTAACCATTATATCACGGCAAATCGGGCAGTTTACCCATAAAAAAGAGGTTACCGTTGTCGGTAACCTCCTCATTCATAATAGTGTGTCCTGGCACTTCGGGCATTGCCCGTTCATAAGTGCATGTATATGCCAACAGGGAAAGTTTACGATAATGCGTGTGATTATTACTTGATAAACGGCCCGGCTATGGCGAGTACCGCTTCTTTTGTCAATGGTTCGTCGAATGCCTCAGTAATGGCCGCATCCGACTTGGAAGCGAGGCCCTTGATGTTCACACCGCCTTGCTCCATGTTGTCTTCACCCGCGTAAATCGCCGCTACCGCGCCTTCTTTGCCGGTAATCCAGCCTTTCATGGAAGCGTTGCCGAGTAACGTCGCCGCCAGTCGTCTCGCTACGGCCGCGTGGCGCGCTTCCACCGAATGCACCTGCAATGCATATTCCAGGATCTGCGGGTCGGAAATCAATGCACCGGCCTGGCCCTTGTAGGCACGCACTCCTGTGTCTTCGAGCGCGCTCGATACGGTTACGAATGTTTTATAATTGGTAAATACGTCACCAAATGCGCCGCCATACTGGAAGTCGAATGTCGGTTTCGGTTCGGCTTTCGCGCCCAATGCTTTCACGAGGAATGCGACGTGCTGCGTTTCGTGCTTGCCGATCTGCGTGAAAATCGCCTTGTCGGATGCCGGGATAAGGTTTGCGGCTGCAATACCCGCTTTGTAGAACTCGTCTTCGAGGTATTCGAGTTTCAGCGCGTAATTGAGCACATCCACCGCCGCCGCCGATTGGGCAAAAGCCTTGTTTACAACTGCCGCGAAGGTGGTCGGAATGGCTGCCGCAGCGAGCTTGCTTCCTATGCGGTTCATAAAATGACGGCGTGAGGCGTATTCGAGTCTCCCCACAGCGTCGCCGTCAATTTGCTGAAACTTATCTATGATTTTGAAAATATCCATTGTGTCTGATCCTGTTAGTGTGAATGATTATTTACCTACGTTGGCTCCGGTGACGGTTTCCTTTACGTAGCCCTTAACGGCCGCCAGAATGTCGGCAGGCGCAACGGCCTTGTCCATTCCGTTCATGTCGATGATGTCGTCACCGGCAAAGTCGGTCGATTTGGGTTTGATCAGGTCACGGATGACAGCGGCGTGGCGCGCTTCTACCGAGACAATCTTTCCTGCCAGCAGCAGATATTTTGCGTCCTTGATGAGCTTTCCTGCGCCGTTGTAAGCGGCTACTCCCGTGTCTTCAAACAGCTTAGCGGCGCCCAGTACCGCATCTTTTTTGCTGAAATCAATGCCGGAGAAGTTAGGGGTAAGTCCTTTGATCGCCTTGTCGCCCAATGCAGCCTTGAAAAAGTCGCGGTGGACGATCTCGTGGTCGCGGATGTCGGTGAGGATCGCTTTTTCCGCGTCGGTCATGCCGGCGTAGGGCGTTTGGATCACCTGGGTGTAGAATGCGGCTTCAAGTTGTTCCAATGCGTAAGCGTAGTTGAGCACGCCAATGTCGCCCGAGCCGAGGTCGACGGTGTCGCCGGTGCCCGGGATCATCGGATCGTCATCGTCGTCGTTACAACCTGCGGCGATCACGATTGTTCCTAATGATGTGGCTAGTCCGGCGGAGCGTAGAAACAGACGTCTGTTCACAACCGACGTGATTTCCTCTTCTCCTTTGCCGGAGGTGTTCTTCGTGTTTGTGTGTTGGTTCATAGTAACTAAGGTTATTGAGCTACTCTCCGTGTGTCGAAAGAGTTTTGACAGACGTACGCAGCGTGAATAACTTTAGATCAACCGGTGTAAAATCGGAGTGGGTATGGAGCAGGGGGAAATGCAGGCCGGGGGAAAAACAAAAGAGTCCCGGTGGGGACTCTTAGTGTTTCAGACTAACCGATAATAATATTAAATAACGTTGAGTAAATAAATGCCTGAGGTATAATTCAATAAATGAATGTATAGCGTTAAGTTTCTAAATGCGTGTAGTAGTTGTGCGACTTTTTGCCTGTAAATAATTTCTACGCAAATATAAGGGATAATGTTTTTTACAACGAAATATTTGACAAAATAATTTGAATTTTTTTTAGTTGCTGTAATAAGATACGAGTACGTGGGCAAAATGGTTAGTAAATTTCACATAATTGGTGTGAAATTCCCCAACCTGTTGCGGAGCTCCCGTTCCCTACGTTGGCCAGGCTGGAAACAAAAATTGGTTAATACCTGATTATCAACTTTTTTTGTAGTATGTTTTCATTGGCACGAATATCTTTTTCATTTTACATTAAAAATTAAATGCCCGACCTACTATGCGATTAAACCCGATAGCCATTGCCCTCCTCCTTGCGACTGCGCCGAATGTTGACGCTTCCGTACAATCTTCGACGCAAGTAGCCGTTATTGCCGAACAAAGCAAGGTAGCCGTGCGGCCGGAGGACCTCCCGGAACCGGTTAAAAGCACGCTGGCAGGTTCTTACTCCGAATGGAAAGTGACCAGCGCTTACCTGGTTACCCGTGACGACAATTCACAGTACTACGAAATCAACATCAAGCGAACGGAAGAGACTTCTACAATCAATCTGGACAAGTACGGGAAGAAGATCGACTAAAAACGGTCCCTCCCCGCGTCTGGCAGGCTCATAGTGAAAAGCCGGAGACTTCTCCGGCTTTTTGGCGTTTGTTTTTGTACTTTTACATAATACCCACTCGTTAATTAGTAATTATTTTTTTTGAATAAAATCACCCATGGCTCATCTGCTCCTCGTTGAAGACGATTCCACATTTTCAAAATTGCTCACCAATTTCCTCGGCAAGCATGGTCATCAGGTAAAAGCTTGTACAAGTATCAGAGAGGCACGGGAAACGCTCGGTAAAGGCAGCTCCGACGGTCCATTTGAAGTACTGATGCTCGACTACCGCCTGCCCGACGGCAACTCAGTGGATTTCCTCAAAACACTCCGGAGCGAAGGTAACCGCACACCTGCATTTATCATGACGAGTTTTCACGACGTCAGGACGGCGGTGACGGCCATGCAAATCGGGGCTTTCGATTATATCACCAAGCCGGTGAACCCGGAAGAATTGCTTATGGTACTGAGAGAGGCGTTGAATAAGGGAGAGGTAACGAGCGTGAAAACCGCGCCGAAGGCGAAAAGCAACGCGCAGTCCGGCAAGCAGTCGCTTGACTACATTGAAGGGAAAAGCAAGGTTGCCAAGCAACTTTTTGAATACGTGCGGCTCGTGGCCCCTACCGACATGTCGGTGATCATCCAGGGCGAAAGCGGCACGGGAAAGGAACACGTGGCGAAGTCCATTCACCGCCTCAGCAAACGCGCCGACGGGCCGTTTGTGGCGATCGACTGCGGTTCGTTGTCCAAAGACCTGGCGGCGAGCGAGTTGTTCGGGCACAAGAAAGGGGCGTTTACCGGCGCATTGCAGGATAAAATCGGTCAGTTCGAAGCGGCTGATGGCGGAACATTGTTCCTCGATGAGATCGGTAACCTCAGCTATGATGTGCAGATTAAGCTCCTCCGCGCATTGCAGGAGCGTATTATCGTGCCTATCGGCAGCACGCAGCAGGTGAAAGTGGACGTACGCCTCATTGCAGCGACCAACGAAGACCTGATCGCCAATGCCGCTACCGGAGATTTCCGGGAAGACCTTTACCACCGTTTGAATGAATTCAAAATCGAAGTTCCCGCATTGCGCAAGCGCGGCGAGGACCTGCCGATTTTCGTCCAGCATTTTGTGGATAAAGCGAATGAAGAGCTTGAACGAAATGTGCGGGAGCTGTCGAAGGAGGTCATGGATGTTTTCCAGAAATATGACTGGCCCGGTAACTTGCGCGAGCTCAACAACGTGATCAAGCGCCTGGTGCTGCTATCGAAAGAAGAAGTAGCCACGCTGAGCGCATTGCCGTCGGAAATGATTACGGCCATGGAAGACCAGCAAAAACCCGCTCCCGGCTCCGATTTGAAGGCATTGCAAGAAACGCACGAGAAAGAAATGATCGAAAAGGTGTTGCAGGAAGTGCGTTACAACAAAAGCAAAGCGGCCAAGTTGCTCAACATCGACCGCAAGACTTTATATTACAAAATCGAGAAATATCATATCGAGTAGGAGAGCGCTTTTTCCTCCACTTGCTCAATCACTGACGCAGCGTCGTTTACGACCTGCGTCATTTCTTTTTCCGATACTTCCGAAGGATTTTCACGCAATGCAATTTCGAGGTTACGGAACCGCGCCGACAGATCGCGCGCGCCGATTTGCCCTGTACGCCCGGCCATGCGGTGCATGAGCTCCTGCGTGTGGTCAGGTTCGTTGGCGGCAATATGACGCCTGAGCGAATCGATATCCGCCCGCGAATCTTTCACAAACTGGTCGAGTATTTCGCGCAGCAGGCTTTCGTCGCCGAATGTCATTTCGGTAAGCATCGAGAAATCAAAGTCGAGGTTATGCGAAGCGCTATCGAGCTCTGTTTCCGCTAATATTGGTGAAAGTATTCCAGCTTCCGGTATTTCCGGCGTAGATGACGATTCGAGCAGTTCCAGCAGGTCCCTGGAATGGAATGGCTTCATGAGGTATCCGTCGAAGCCCATACCCAGAAGCTTCTTGCGTTCCTCGGGCAATGCCTGAGCGGTGAGCACGAAGAACTTGACGTCGGCCGGTGCGGATTTGCGCAGGCGCTTCACGAGCTCGGCGCCGTTCATGCCCGACATACGCATATCCGTGAGCACGAATTTGACTTCACTATTCCACGGCCGGCTCAGAACTTCCTCAGCCGACGAGAATGCCGCATGCTGAATGCCGTTCATTTCGAGCACCGACGAGCACCATTTGAGAATGAACGCGTCGTCGTCCACGAGCCACACCTTGCCATTGATCTGGTAGCTCCGTTCCTGCACTTCCTCTGTCAATTCCAGTGTTTCTGCCTTTTTCATGCTGGTGGTGACAAAAAAAGTCGTGCCCTCCCCGGGCTTGCTGGTGACATGGATATTGCCCGACATGCCTTCTACCAGCGCTTTTACAATGCTGAGACCCAGCCCCGTGCCGCCGTATTTACGCTGGATAGACGGATCTGCCTGCTCAAATTGGTTAAAAATACGCTCAACCTGGTCGGCGGACAGCCCTATGCCGGTGTCGGAGATCTGGTACTCGATTTTTGCTGCATTACCAGTTTCGTGGCCCGTTACTTTGAGTACTACTTCGCCGTTTTCGGTGAATTTTATTGCATTTGTCAGCAAGTTGTACAGAACCTGCCGCAGTCGGAACGGGTCGCCGTGGAGGTACAGGTTCGGTTTGAGCGAATTTTCCAGGCGGAGGATAAGCCCTTTGGATAGTGCAGTGGGGCGCAGCACCTGCACCACCTCGTTCAGCAGCGGGTTAATGGAAAACACCCTTTCTTCGAATGTAAAGCGGTCGGAAATGATGCGGCTGTAATCCAGCACCTCGTTCACCAGGTATAGCAAATGCTCGCTGGCCGAATGCAGCGTTTCGAGATCCTGCTTCCGGGGTTTCTCTTCGTTTTTCAGCGCTTCCGCATAGCCGATGATCGATTGTAGCGGCGTCCGGATCTCGTGGCTCATATTGGCGAGGAAGCGTTGTTTGGCCATGCTGTGGTATTCTGCTTCCTCTTTGGCCTCTTCGAGCTGCTGGCGGTAATCGTTGCTTTTGGCAATGTCCGTAAAAATGAAATAGGCCATCACGGCTGTCAGGAAGAAGAAGCCCAGCATGATCCATTCGAGGTGATCAACGCTGCCTTCCACCATTCCTTTCGCGCGGGCGTTGTTCTGGTTGGAGTCTTCCATTACATCCTTCTGAACATCCTGCATCACGTCCAGCAACTGCTTCACCAGCGAGTTTCCGGCCGTTGCTAGCTCCTGCTCCCGGTCCACGAAAGTTACCGCCCGTTTTTTCTGTGATTTTTCGATGGCGTGCACGGCCTCGCCCACTTTTTCAATCGTACTGTCGGCTTTGGCGACGCGGATGGTGTCCACCTGCACATTCACTTCCTGTTTCTGAACCATTTTGGTGGGCTCGGGCGCAGGTTGTTTTACTTTTTTATTCCCAAATACCCTTCCGAAAAAGCCTTTCTTGGTACTTGCCTTCTGGCTGGTGTCGGGTACTTCGGTGTAAACGGTGGTGGTAGTAGTGCGTTTCTCGGTTTTGACAACCGTGCTGTCCGGCTTGACCTTCGTAGTGGTGATGAGGCCGGAAATGGATTTTACCTCATCTTCCAGGGCCTTGTTGCTCACCAGCTTGGAGCGTACTTTTACATAATCTCCATAAATTTTTTCCCGTTCTTTCAGGATCTTCTTCATCGAATCGATCCGGATGATCTGCATCGGGTCTTCGAGGCTCAGCATGCTCAGGGTGTCGAGCGCGGCAATCAGCTCAACCGATTGCGCCAGGACTTCGTCGTTCAGCTCTTCGCCTTTCAGCTTGCGTTCGTTCTGAAGGTGGTCGAGTGTAAGAATGTCCTTGAAGATTTTGTTCACCAGGCGCATCTTGTCGTCGGGCGTAGAGAGCGTATCCAGCGTGGTGAGCATGTTATCAAAAGCCACTTTGCTGGTAATCCAGGATGCTGCCAGGGCGAGTGAGGCTATGAAAAAGCCCACAACGACTTTTCCTTTAACCGATTTCAAGAAAGACGGGCCACGCAGAGTAAACATAGTTTTGGGTCACGTTCAATACCAACTAACGCATTTTCAATAGTAAAACGTGCGATTTGCACCGCATTAGTATGATTCGTTATGTGAATATAATGTATAAAATGGGATTCTAAACACGCTGATCTTCAACTAAAAAGGCTGCCTCCGACAAGGAAGCAGCCTTTTTCGAGCATCACACGGGACGGACCCGCATGAACGTCAATTATTTCGCAAGCGAATTGATCCATGCTGCGATTTTGGCAGCCTCGGCCTTTGGAACCTGAGGCATCGGCGCCATTGGCGTCGCGTAGTCAGGCCAGTTTTCAGGCTGTGGTGCGTAAATCAGTTCTACGATCTTTTCGTTGCTGTATTTGCGTTTCGCAACATCGAGGTAGGAAGGACCAACCACTTTCTTGTCGGGCGCGTGGCACGCAAGGCAGGTGTTTTTCGCCAGCAATGGCTTCACTTCTTCCCAGGTTGGCGCTTTTGCAGCTCCGGCTTTCGCAGGGGTAGCCTTGCCTTTGCCGTCCGGCGATACGTGCTCTTTCGCAGGTGCAGTCGAAACAGATGCCTGCGCTTTGCCTGAGCGGGTTGTTTTCAGGTCCGAAACCTTCATTTTCTCCCCATCAGGAATGTTGTTCAGCGTATAGTAAGCATCGGGGTGTACCAGCGACCAGCTGTTGGAAGCCGAGCGAACGCCTTCGAGCGAAATTTTGTGCACATAATATTGCTTCATGCCGTCGAGGACAATGCGTACTTTCTTGTTGTCGTCGGATACTTTCACACCCGTGATTTTCACATCTTCCAGGTTGATCTGCGGGCTGCCGTACACAGGGTAATGCTTGTAGAGGTAGCTGCTCACTTTGTAAGAATCCAGGTCTTCCGCCGATTTGCGGTCAACAGGCATTGTGAATTCAATTTCAAAGCCATCCGGCTGAGCCTTCACAGTGTACATTTCGAAAGGCATTTTGCCATTCCATACCAAACGCTGCAAGCCTTGGTTAGCATCACCGGCCGATCCCCAACCGCGGTTGGTTTCGCCTACGAACATTGAACCGTCCTTATCAAATGCCATACGCAGCACACCCGACTGGAATCCGCTGCGGAAACCGATGCTGGCGCCCTGGTATTCACCTTTCACTTTCTCCATCACGATACGCATGATGTTGCTTTGTCCCTGGTCGCCCACGAAAACCTGGCCCGTAAACGGACCGAATGCGCCTTTGGTATCGTCGAGGATCAGCTCGGCGGTAGATACACCGTGCACGCCGTAGGGCAGCCATACAGCCGGAAGCTGTACCATGTCATACTTCTGTTTCAATTGGTACAGGAACTGCGGTTCTTCGCCCAATGTGTTTTCAGGCTTGATCGCGCGGTCCTGCGCATTGCGGTGCTGGCGGTTGTCGCGCTCAGCGAAGAATTGCTTTTCAGTCAGTTTCACAGGTGAGTTGGGCAATCCGGCCCATTTCAAACCTGCGGGGTGGCCCATGAAGCCGCCTTTTTTAACCTGGAAAATTGCGCCGGTACCCATCCAGTCGCCCTGGTTGTCGGTGTAGAACAGCTCGCCGTTGATCATGCTGATACCCGCCGGGGAGCGTACGCCGGTTGCGTAGGGTTCGTATTTGCCGTCGTTGGTGATGTGGAAAATCCAGCCACGGCCCGGCACACGGCTTTCGCCTCTCCACCATTCTTCGTCACCGAATGCCACGTTACCACTCACGAAAAAGCTGCCGTCCGGTGCCAGTTTCGGGCCAAATGAATATTCGTGGTAGTGACCTGAGAGCGGCCATGCGTATACCGTTTCGTAAACGTCCGCTTTGCCGTCGCCGTTTTTGTCAACCAGCTTCGTCAATTCGCCGCGTTGTGCGCAGTACAATGCACCTTCTTTGTAAGCCAAACCGAGAATCTCGTGCAAGCCTGTCGCGAATTTGCGGAAATACGGCGTGCGGCTGGTAGGGTTATCCACGATCCAAACCTCGCCACGGCGCGTTGAAATCGCCAGGGAGCCATTCGGCATGGTGGTCAATCCGCCCACTTCCAGGATAATGCCCTCCGGGATCGGCGGGGTAACGATTTTGTAAAAGTCTTCTTCTTTCGGAGACTCCTGCGCTTTCAGCGTAGAGAGGGAAGCCAAAAGAGCGAATGCTATATGAGCCAGTTTTTTCATTGTCAATCAGAAATAATAAGGTTAAAATCAGAACAGGATAGAATACTTCACTTCGCCGTTGGTAACAGGCACGATGAGCTCCTGTTCGCCTTTGGCGCCTCTGATTTCTGGTTTAAGTTTTTTGTCGGCCAGCTGGATGTAGTACGATTTGTCGTTCACCGCATAAAGTCCATCCGAAATTTTTTCGATCGAAGAACCATCAGCCAGGCGTGCTACGAGGTCTTTTGCAGGATTATTTACCTTCAAAATACGTTCGAAATACTGGTTGTTCACCACAGAAACGTAGTCGGTGATGGTAGAACCGAATGCCTGGTACTGGAATGTAGGCACATCGGCCTCATCGAGCACGTAGCCTTTCGGACGGTACCCGCTGCCGGTGGTGTCAGCTTCCCATTTGGATTTACCTGATTTACCCAGAAACATATCGTCGCCGAGCAACGTCACGCTGCCGCGCGGGCGGGAAGAACCGTCACCGCGGTCGTGCCACATTGGGGTGGCATCGAGGAATTCACCGCGCCAAACTTGCAGGATAGCGCCTTTGTCGAGGTCGTAGGTATAATGCAGGCTCGAAGGGCTACCCACCGACACTGCGTGTACCACGCGGGTTCTTTTCGCTTTTTCGTCCTTGCGGAAATCCATGAAAGAGCGCGTAATGGTGTTGGTAGGCGCCTGGATCAGGATCGGATCGGTGGAATTGCCGCCCATGGCCGAGCTTTTGGAATGCAATGCGATCTCACGGAAGCCCGGTCCGCTTACCCAAAGGCCAAGTACCGGACGCATCCAGCCGTCTCTTTTGTTATTGAAGATTTCGACGGTATGGTCGCCGGCTTTGAGGTTCACCTTGCCCAGGCGGAATTCGTTGTTCGATTTCCACTCCGGTTTGATCACGTCCTTGCCGTCGATTTTCAGGTAGGAATTACCCGAAGCCTGCAAGCGGAAAGCATATTCGCCTTCGGTAGCTGCATTGAAACGGCCATTGTATACGTAAGAGTAATTGTTGTTCTCTTTCAGGATCTCCCAGCTCAGCGATTCCGACTTACCAGTCTCGGCAGGCGTCAGTTTGGAAAGGTCTTCCGTTTCCGACAGTCCGCCATAGTAAGTTTTATAGCTCAGCTCGGAAAGCGTCGCTGGTTTTTTGTCAAAATTATTCACCACAATATTGCGGATCGCCAGTGAACCGTGGTCTCCCTGGATGCGGATCGGGCCCATAGGCACATCCTCAGCCGTGAGTGAACCGCGGGTAGGGCCGCTTACTTCCACATTTTCGTGGATTGTCACGCCATTCAGCACCACCGAGAGGAACACCGCATTTGCGATTTTTTTGCCGTTGGCATCGAAACGCGGAGCCTGGTAAGAGATTTTGATATGCTGCCACAAACCCGGCGCTTTCGCGACGTTGAAACGGGGCGCATATCCTTCGTAGCCTTTTTCGCCTTCGGGCTTGGAGTCGTTCCAGCGCTCGTAGATACCGCCGGCATCGTTGTATTTGGCGCCTTTTTTACCCCAGCTGTCGAAAAGCTGTACTTCGTAATTGCCTTGGAGATAGATTCCTGAGTTGGAACCTTTGCTCATCATGAAATCCATTTCAATGTCGAGATCGCCATGTTTGAAATTGGAAATCAGTTCATAGTCGCTGCCGTACTTGCCTTTTTCGTGAAGGCAGGCCAGTACACCTTTGCCCGGGCTGGTAGTCAGCGCGTTTTCTTTGGCGAGGTCAGCCGATGCATTGCCGACGATTTTCCAGTCACTGGATTTGGTCGTAAAAGCACTGAGGTCGTTGAGGGGAATGGGCTGCTGGGCGTAGGCGGTATGCATAGCGAAAGCCGCTACCCCAGAGGCGATTAATTGAAAAAGTGAACGGTTGGTTTTAAACATACTTGCAGTAAGCTTAGTCGGTTTTAGATTAGCAATCCAGGCCACGAATGCCTTTAGCCCTGCAAATTACGTGATAAGAATCGGGAAAATTACATTTATATAGATGAGAATCCTTTTTGTTGCTGCTTTTTACTTAATGTTGTGTTTTGATACGATATCAAAGAGTTATTAGACTAAAACTGTTACCTTTCAAATGAAAAAATTGATGCTTACCGCGTTCAGCATGGCTGCTGCCTTCGCCGCACACGCGCAACTGCAACCTGCGAAGCAAACCCCCGAGTCCAGCGAATTGTGGAACCCGGTGCCCCGTGTCGTAACGCCCGGTAAAAGCTCTCCGGCCGTTTCGGGCTTCACGGCACCTTCGGATGCTATCGTGCTTTTCGATGGTAAAAACCTCGATCAGTGGGTTTCGGGCAAAGACGGCAAATCCGCTGCACCCTGGACAGTAGCCGACGGCGCCATGACCGTAGCTCCCAAATCAGGCGATATTCAAACCAAACAGACATTCGGCGACTACCAGCTGCACATCGAATGGAGAACCCCCGCGAAAGTGGACGGAAACGGACAAGGCCGCGGTAACAGCGGTGTTTTTATGCAGGGAATCTACGAATTGCAGGTACTCGACAGCTATAACAACCCGACTTACTCCAACGGTCAGGCAGGTTCTATTTATAAGCAAACCATGCCGCTCGTGAATGCAGCGGTAGGCCCGGGCGAATGGCAGACTTACGATGTGGTGTACACCGCGCCGCATTTCAACAAAGACGGCCAGATGACACATCCGCCGTACATTACCGTGATCCACAATGGTGTGCTGGTTCAAAACCACACCGCTATTCAGGGGACGACTCCTTACGTGGGCCAGCCGACGATCGAGCCGCACGGAAAAGGCCCTATCAAATTGCAGGACCACAACAACACAACGAGCTTCCGCAACGTCTGGATTCGCGAGTTGTAAGATAATAATCATAGTTAAATGCAAAAACGGGCTGCTTCATCGAGGCAGCCCGTTTTGATTATTAATCCACTAGCGTTAACTAAAACTTGATGGTCAGATTGGCTGAGAAATTTTTGGGCATTTGCGGCGTGAGCACGCCTTGTCCGGCGAAGTATTTCTTATCCAGCATATTGTCGAATTTCAGGCCCAGTCGCCATGCTTTCGTGTTGTAAAAAATAGTCGAGTTGAGCACCGTGTAGGATGGAATGGTGAAAATGCCCGTCACCACCGAGTTGGCCGTCAAATGCTCGCTGATATAGTTCCCGCCGATACCGGCTCCAAGTCCTTTGAGCTTTCCGAATGGCAGATTGTAACTGATCCACGCATTGGCAAGGTCGGCCGGGCCTGCATTGGCCGGGCGGCGGCCTTCCAGCGCAACGGTCGATTTCGTCAGCTTGCTGTCGTTATGGCTGTAACCCGCCACGAGATTGAGGCCTGTGATGGGATTGGCGATGATCTCGACCTCGATGCCGCGGCTGTATTGGGTGCCATCCTGCACTGTAATGTTGTAATTTTTACCATCGCGCACGAGCACTTCGGTGCGGGTGGTATTGTCGACCTTGATGTCGTAGTAGCTCACGGTCATATTCAGCTTACCCTGGTAGCTTTCGAGTTTGATACCGCCTTCGAGCTGGTTGGCTTGCTGGGGTTTGAACACGCCGGAAATGTCAGGCAGCGGCTGCGTTACGGGCGCTAAATTGAAAAAGCCGTTCATATAGTTTCCAAAAACCGAGAGCCGGTCCTTAATCACCTGGTACACCACGCCAAACTTCGGCGAAACGGCCGTTTGCTTAAACTGCGTGTTAGCCACATAGGTGCGTGTGGCGTGGTTTAATGTGCCTTTGTTCTCAAACCGGTCGATGCGCAGGCTGATCATCGCGAGCAGGCGGTCGGTCACATTCAGCACATCCGAAAAGTAGGCGCTGTACACATTGCCTGAATTGTAATTACGCGTAGGCGCAGCATTGTCTGTTGCCAGCCGCGCTTCTACCGACGTTCGGTTGATTTTCAGATAGTTCGGGTCGTTATTGATGCCGCTTACATTATCGAACACAATGTACGGCGAGTTGTTATTATGCGCGGTGCGGTTCAAAAAGTCGAGGCCCACCACGACGCGGTTCCGCAAGCTGCCGATTTTGAAATCACCGATAAAATTCTGCTGTACGTCAATCGCATTGTTGGTCGTGTTTTGCAATGAAATATTGCGTTCCAGCAGGGTATCGGCCACGGCGCCGCGGATGAACTGGTATTGGTAAAAACCATCAGACTTGCGCGTATTGCTCGAAAACGCGGTTTGCGAGGTCCAGCTATCCGACAATTTGTATTTCAGCTGACCATACACATTGATGGTCGGCGTTTTCATCGTGAGATCGTTGCTCGTGTAGGATTTATTCCAATCGAAACCCAGCTCATCCGGCGTGCGCGCCACAAACTGCCGTGTGCGGTTGAGGAAAATGGCCGAAGGGCTCGTCATTTCACCCTGGTAAATGCCCGCATTAAACAGCACGGTCATCCGCTCATTCACACGGTACTCCAATGAAGGAGCAATCACCAGACTGCGGCGGAAACCGGCATCCTGAAAGCTGCCCTGGTATTGATAAGCCGCATTAACCCTCAACAAAAGATTCTTGGAAGCATTAATAGGAGAATAAATGTCGGCCGTCAGGCGGTTGAGCCCGAAGCTGCCGGTTGTGTACCCAATCTCGCCGCCCGCTATTTCAACCGGTTTTTTAGTGACAATATTCATCAATCCTCCAAAAGACGTCACCGCGCTGCCGAAGAGCGTCGCCGAAGGCCCTTTGATTACTTCCACTTTTTCCACATTAATCGGGTCAAACTCGCCGTTGGTTTGCACGGGCAAGCCGTCCACCATGGCCATTTCGGTGCGGAAACCGCGCAAGGCGTAGAAGGTCGCCCCGTCGGAATTGATACCGCGGTTCGCCTGGATTTTGTACACGCCCGGCGCATTTTTGACGATGTTGGAGAAGTCGGTAATAAGCTGTTCGGTGAAAAGCGTCTTGGATAATGCGCTGTAAACCTGCGGGTTTTCCATGTTGCTCACCGGCATTTTAGCCACATATTCACTTTCCTTTTTGGAAAACTTATTGATATCCCCGCTGATCACCACTTCCTGCAACGCCTTGCTGTCTTCATTGAGGAATATCGGTTCAAATGCGACGGTCTGGTCGGCCTCGATGGTCACGGGGCGCTCAATCGGCTCGTAGCCAAGCAGCTGAATCACGACCGTGTGCTGGCCCGCGGGAATGTTGCGGATCAGGAACTGGCCGTTTGCGTCGCTCTGGGCGCCTTTGCCCGTGCCTTTCACGGTAATGTTCACGAACTCGGCCGGTTTCCCGTCGGACGTCTTCAATGTACCGCGCAATGCGCCGCGGCCTTCGTTCGCTTCGATCGTGATCACGTTTTCCTGCACGTGCAACTCTTTCAAAGACGACCCTACCACGCGGTGCAGGGCGTCTTTTACGGGAATATTGGCAAGATTGGCATTCACTTTTTTGGCAACATCCAGCTGCGTGCTGCTGTATGAAATGGAAGTGCCCGTCTGGTCGCCGATCTGCGCCAGCGCGTCGGAGAGGCGGACGTCGTGCAATTTCAGGTTCACGGCTTTTGCCAGTACGGGTGCTTGGGCGTGCAAGCTATCGGCATTGAGCAATGCGGTAGCACATAACACGGCAGCCATGCATTTTCGGAGCGGAGCGAAGGAGTTTTTAATGCCCGTTTGGGGCGAAGTATAATTGAGCTGCATATTTTTGTTTAAATGTTGATTGATCTGCGATTGATTGGCATTTGACCCGATGTAAAGTTTGGCGACGGCGCATCGGGTTTTTCCATTCTCCGCAGCTAGGGCGATTTATTCATGATTGATTGGATTGTTATTCAAAAAACTGGATGGATTCTCCTTGTACTTCATAGCGGAAACCGACTGCAATGCTCAAACTGCCCAGCACCGCTCTCAGCGAAGGGTTTTTAAATGCACCCGTGTACCGCTGGTTTTTCAATGCCTCCGTTTGAATGTCGATGTGCACATTATAGCGCCTTTCCAGCTCGCGCGTCACTTGTGCGAGCGGCACGTCGTCGAACCGCAATGCATTGTTCAGCCACGCCACCTCCGCATCTGCGCCTGAAACCGGGCGCGTGGTAAGCTGCTTACCGGTGATCATGCCCGCATTACCGGCCGTCAGAATGGCCGATTGAGTGGTCGTTTTGTTGATGAAGCGTACTTTTCCTTCGGTTACCAGCAAGGCTGTGCTGCCTTCGTGAGGATATTCTTTTACATTGAAAACCGTCCCTAGCACGCGCGTTTGTGCCGCGGCAGTTTCTACGATAAATGGCTGTTTTGCATTCTTTTTAACCGAAAACTGCGCCTCGCCGATCAGCACTACACGCCGCACGGAATCGGTGAATGCGGCTGGGTAGCGGAGCTCGCTATCGTACGCGAGCATTACCACCGAGCCGTCGGGCAATGCGAGCTGCCGCGTCTCGCCTTTTTGCGTGCGGACCGTTTGGATAGCAATCCGGCCCGCAGCCGGTTTTTCGACTTTCTGAATGTGCCACACGAGCCCGCTCACGAGCAGGAGCACGGCGGCCAGGCCGGACAGGTAATGCCGGTAACGCATCCAAAATGGCTGTCTGGCATTGGCCTGCAAGCGTTCCCACACGCGTGGGCCGGCTTCGTTCCGCACTTCGGCGGGGATTTCCGTTACGGCTTCCGCATGGGCTTCCGGATCGTCGAGCCATTGCTCCACGGCCTGCATTTCGGCAGGGGTGCATTGCCCGTCGGTGTAACGCTTCAAAAGTTCAGGTGTAATGTTCATGTACCGCCATTGGTTCGCGAGACGAGGCGTCTCTTCCAAATGGTTGCGTAAAGGGTAGGGTAACCCTGGCGTAAAGTGAATTTTTTTTAATGCTGGTATTCGGCGAGCTGCTTGCTGAGGAAGCGCAAGGCGCGTGTGAGGTGGTATTCCACGGTTTTTTCGGACAAAACGAGCGACGCGGCAATGGCTTTGTTGGACAAGCCTTTCTGCCGGCTCATCACAAACACCTCCTGGCAGGGCTGCGGCAAGCCGGCCACGAGCTCCATTACGCGATCGGAAAGGAGTTGGTAATCGACCTGGCGCTGGGTGGTTTCCTCGAATCCGGCTTTTTGGCCAACGATCTGGTCAATGATCTGCCTTCGATTGGCCGTGTCGCGGTGGTAGGCCAGGAGTTTGAGCTTTGCGGCGCGTACGAGGTAATGCGCCGCCGGGCCGTGCACGCGCAGTTCACCGCGCCGCTCCCATACCGACTGGAAGATTTCATGCATCAGATCCTCGGCCCGCCCGGCATCGCGCGTGCCCTGGTAGCATACCGCAAATACCTTTTCCCAATGCAGATGGTAGAGTTCTTCAAACGATTTGTCGGTTTGAATGAGCAATGGGGGAATATCTGGGGGTAGGTCGGTCAATGCGGTGCCAATGCGATGTTGGTCGCAAAGCTACAACACTATTTATATTAAGTCCAAATAATGAATTATTCAGGAACAATAATTTTAATGCCTTAAATGGTTGGTAACATCGTTTACGCCTTTTCTGTTTTCCTTTATATTGATTTCAAGCCAATCCAAACCTTTGTCATGCAGGAAATAGAGCCATATTACAATTGGGAGAAACATTACATTGCCAGCGACGACGAGCGGTCGCCGTTTTATGGCCGCACCTACAACCTTGAATATTACGAGAATACGATTTACGGCTATTACATCCACCCGCTTTGGGACCATATCGGCTCGGAGACGCTGTATGTGAAGATTTTGTACGCCGATTATAAGAAGCGCTTCGTGATCATCGAAATGTTCGGCGAGTGGAACGACGCCCTACACAACGACATTATGTTCCTCAAAAGGCAAGTCATCGATCCGATTGTGAATGAGGGGATTAACCAGTTTGTTCTGTTGGGAGAAAATGTGCTCGACTTCCACGGCGGCAACGAGGACGACTACTATTCGGAGTGGTTCGACGACGTGGAAGATGGCTGGATCGTGGCCATCAATTTCCGGGAACATGTAGAGGAACAATGGAAAAAATACCGGCTAGACTATTACATCAATTTCGGCGGCACGCTACACCTGAACAACTGGCGCACGTTGCAGCCGGAGCCGCTTTATGAATTGGTTAAAAATTTGATGGTTAGAAGATTAACCTAACAGAAAGCTTCGCGCATTGCTTGGAACCTTGGCCAGACATTTGTAGCTTACGCATTCATCGTATCAACTTTTTCCCACCCTAAAACCACAGTTCCCATGGCCGAGAACACCGAACCTACACCAGAAGACGCGAAAGAATCGCTGGAAAATAAAGTGGAAGAACTTAAAACCAATACACCCGTGTCCACGGCGGCAGAAGCTAAGGACGAAATTGTGGAAGAGATTTTGGGGATCAGGGATGAGGCGAAGGAAGTGGTGACCGAAGAAGCCGCCGAGCTCGAAGCGAAGGCCGGGGACAAGGTGGAAGAGGCAGCGGACACTGCCGACGGCATTAAAACCGAAGTGTACGAGACCCTCGACGACCTGAAAGCACAGGCCGAGACCAAAACCGCGGAAGTGGAAGAGCTGATCGTGGAAAAAGCGGATGCGGCCGGTGAAACCGTGGCGGAGGTAAAAGAAGAGGCGGTAGCGAAGGCAGACGCCGTGAAAGAGGAAGTGGTGGAGAAAACCGAAGAAGCGCAATCCGGTTTTGCGGCTAAGCTTGCCGATCTCAAAGAGGCGGCTAGCGAGAAGTTTGAGGATATTAAAGAAGCCGCAGCGGAGAAATTCGAGGACATTAAGGAGGCCGCGACTAATAAGTTTGAAGATATCAGGGAAGATGCAGCCGAAGCACTGGAAGATGCCAAAGAGGTAGCTGCCGGGAAATTGGCCGAAGCGCAGGCCCGCGCTGCGGAGCTGAAAGCGAAAGCACAGGAAGAAATCGCCGAGTTGAAAGAAGAAGCTTCCGAAAAGGTGGTGGAAACGAAGACAAAGGCGAAAGGTTTCTGGGCACGTCTTTTTGGCAGATAATGACTTTGTTTTATCAAAATTGGTTCTAATGTCACAACAAACTTTCACACTCCCTTACCAGCATCCTTTCACCGCGGACAAGAAATTGCAAAAATCAGTTGCCTATTTTTCCATGGAGTTCGCCGTAGATCAGGCATTGAAGATCTACTCCGGCGGCCTCGGCTTCCTCGCAGGTTCGCACATGCGCAGCGTGTACGCGCTCAATCAGAACCTGATCGGGATTGGAATGCTCTGGAAATATGGCTATTACGACCAAGGACGTAAAAAGGACGGCAGCATGCAGCCCGAGTTCCGCGAGAAAATGTACTCGTTCCTGGTCGATACACGCATCCGGTTTCAGATTCCCATGATGGGCAAAAACGTATGGGTAGCAGCCTATTACCTCGATCCCGAAACCTTCGGATCGGCGCCGATGTTCCTGCTCACCACCGATACCGACGGCAATGACGAATCGACCCGGGCGATCAGCTATTCATTGTATGACGCCGACGTGAAGTACAAAGTGGCGCAATGCATGGTGCTGGGCATCGGCGGAGCGCGTTTGCTCGAAGCATTGCAATACGAGCCGGAAGTCTACCATCTGAACGAAGCGCATGCGGTATCGGCCGTTTATCATTTGTACAAAAAATACAAAAGCGCTGCCGAGGTACAGAAGCGGGTCGTTTTCACGACCCACACGCCCGAAGAGGCCGGTAATGAAAAGCACGACATTCATTTCCTTGACAAACTGGGCTTCTTTTCGGGCGTCGACCTGGAGACGGTGCGGAAGATCAGCGGCATTCGCGACGGCGTTTTTAACCACTCGCTGGCGGCGTTGAGTCTGAGCCGCAAGGCCAATGGCGTATCGAAATTGCACGGCGAAGTGTCCCGCAAGATGTGGAAGGCACATCCCAAAATAGCGCCGATCGGCCACATTACCAATGCCCAGAACAAGGCCTACTGGGTAGATCCCATTCTGGAAAAGGCGCGGATCGCTAACGATGTGGAGGCGATTGTGGCGCGGAAAAAGGAATTGAAGAAAGTGCTCTTCAAAACCGTTGCCGACCAGAGCGGAAAACTGTTTGATCCCGATGTGCTGACGATCGTGTGGGCGCGCCGGTTTGCGGCTTACAAACGTCCGGACATGCTCGTTTGGGACGTCGAACGTTTCAAGCGGATGATGGCCAATACCGATCAGCCGGTGCAGGTGATCTGGGCCGGAAAGCCTTATCCGAAAGACGAGGGCGCGGTTGGGACGTTCAACCATCTGTTCTACATGAGTCACCTGTTCCCGAACATGGCCGTGCTGACGGGCTACGAACTGGCGCTTTCGAAATTGCTGAAAGACGGGGCGGATATCTGGCTGAACACGCCGGTCGTGACCCGCGAGGCTTCCGGCACCAGCGGTATGACGGCCGCCATGAACGCCGCGCTGAACTTTTCGACATTCGACGGCTGGATCTGTGAATTCGCGAAGGACGAGCACAATGCATTCCTGCTACCGGTGGCGAAAGGGGACGATATCAACAAGCAGGACTGCGACAATCTCATGGAAACGCTCGAACGCAGCGTAATCCCGACCTACTACAACGCCCCGCAGAAATGGCAGCAAATGATTTTAAATAGTATGAACGAAGTAAGCGAGCCATTCAACTCGGATCGCATGGCGCGGGAGTATTATGAGTTGTTGTACAGTTAATTGCGGTTAATGCGGAGGCGCTGACCGTTGGTTCAACAGTTTGAGGTGTTTGGGTATTCGTCCTCCTGCACTCCTGTGTAGTTGAGGCTAAATTTGCTATCTTTAATGTATTATCGAAAGACTTCCTTAGGACATCGTTAAGTTATGGACACGCCTGTTACATTCATTGTTGGAGATATCATGAGCGAGGACGAATTCTTTCGTTTTTGCCAGATGAACGATACGCTCAACTTGGAGCGTGACAGCGAAGGCAATATAATTTTTATGTCACCTGCGGGAAGTTTATCTGACAATCTTAGTTCCAAAATTCTTATCGCGCTCGGTTTATGGCTGGATCAGCACGGTAATCCAGGTATGGTGTTTGGCTCATCGGCTGGCTTCACGCTTCCCAATGGCGCTGTCCGCTCGCCCGACGTTGCCTGGGTTAACAGCCAAAGCTGGGATTCAATACCAGAGTCCGATCAGGAGCGATTCGCACCTGTCTGCCCAGATTTTGTGGTTGAAGTGCGCTCGAAAACTGATAGCATATTTTACTTGCAGGACAAAATGCAGGAATACATGGCTAATGGCTGTCGCCTTGCCTGGTTGATCGACAAGTATGCGCAGAAAGCATATGTTTATGAACCGGGTAAGTCTATCACTGAGCATTCGAGCCTTGATATCCAGCTGTCGGGGGAGCCTGTTTTTCCAGGGTTTAACTTAGATCTTGCGAAAATAACCCGCTAATACAGGACTAAATCTGCCCCGCCAGAATCGCAATCCCTTCCCGAAATGAATGCGGCTCGTAGCCCAGCACATTGCTTGCTTTGGTCAGTTTAAAACCGGTTCGCGGCGGGCGGCGGGCTGGTTGGGTAAATGCAGATGCGTCGGTAGGTGAAATGAGCGAGGCGTCGAGGCCGAAGTATTCTGCGGTGGCGAGGGCCATTTCGTAGGGTGTCAGAAAATCCTTTCCGGAAATGTGATAAATGCCTTTGGCTTCCTGATCAGCGATGAGGAAGCAGCCTAGTGCAAGGTCCTCGGCCAAAGTAGGCGTGCGGAACTGATCGGTTACGACCTTGATGGCCTTGCCTTCCTCCAACGATTTTTTAACCCAAAGAATGATATTGCTCCGGCTCATATCGTGCGCGATGCCGTACACGAGCACTGTGCGCGCGATGGCCCATTCGATGTCCGACGACATCACGGCCTTTTCCGCCGCATATTTGCTCCAACCATAAAAACTCACCGGATTCGGCACATCCTGCTCACGGTAAGGCCCCGAAGTACCGTCGAATACGAAATCCGTAGAAACATGTTCCAGGAAGATTTTGTACTTCGCACAGGCGGCAACCAGCGTTTCGGTGGCCGTTACGTTCAATTTCCAGCACGCATCTTTCTCAATTTCACATTGATCGACGTTCGTCATCGCGGCCGTGTGGATGAGCACATGCGGGCGTTCCACGTCAAGCACGCGATCAACGGATTCGGGGTCGGTAATATCCATTTCAACGTAACGGTAGCCCGTTTGAAACGGCAGGCGGTTTTCGCCGCGCGCCGTCGCGATCGTTTCGATATGCGCTTTTGAAACCAGCAGTGCTACGAGTTTCTGGCCGAGCAGCCCGTTGGAGCCGGTGATCAGGATTTTCTTCTTTTCCAATGTTAAGCTTCGTATTTCCAGCCGTATTTGCGGGCGATCTTCTTCTTTTTCATCTTTTTGACAGACACTTTCATCGCAATGTCCTTCTCCGGCCGGTCGCGTCCGTCCTTGTCCGCCGAGGCGATTTTATCGACCACGTCCATGCCGTCTATCAGTTGCCCGAACACGGTATACGCGCCGTCGAGGTGCGGGGTGCCGCCGACGGTCTCATACACTTTCTTCTGGCTGTCGGTGAGCTTGCGGGCTGCGCGTGCCGATTGTTTTTCCAAATCACCCTTGCTCCATTTGCGGCCTTCCACAATGTAGAACTGGCATCCGCTCGACTCTTTGGCGGGGTTGTTGTCGCGTGCGGCGGCCAATGCGCCTTTCTGGTGGAAAAGTTTTCCGTTGATTTCCGCAGGGATTTTGTAGCCATTGTCGCCGCGGCCGAGCATTTCGTCGGGTTTCGCATTGCGGGAATTAGGATCGCCACCCTGGATCATGAAGTCGTCGATAATCCGGTGAAACAGCAATCCATTGTAAAATTTGTCCTTGGCGAGCTTGATGAAGTTGGCTTTATGCTTCGGCGTTTCGTCGAAAAGAATGAAGCGCATCGTGCCTTTGTCTGTTGCGATGGTGACCACCTCGTCTTTTTTAGACGGTTTCTGGGCACAAACTTGAAGGGCAATCAGGCACAATGCGGCCAGGATAATCGGTCTCTTTGTTTTCATAGGTGTTATTTGGCGGCCAGTACGTTTTTATCGGCCGGGAAGAATTGAAATTTCAAGCCATAATCTTTGCCTTCGGATACGTCCTCCATGTTTACCCGCACCGACTTGGTGTTCCAGCTGACCTTTTTGGATTCCTCCTTGGGCGAAGCATAGGCTTCACTAAAATACCGCTTGCTGGCATTCCAGAGCTGTTTTGTAGCCTCGGGACTGTTGAGGTACACGTCGATCGTGATCTTGTTTACCTTTTTCTCGGAGGTCAGGAAATACTGCACGTCAATGGTTTCCAACTGTGCGGTTTCCGAAGTGTAGCCCAGGTGGTCGGCCGTTTCCTCGAACATTTCGAAGGTTTCGGTCGCTTTCACTTTCGCGATAGGGTCGCCGAATGCAATGCCGCGCAAAACTGCCCCGGCGGAGCTTTGTTCGGCCGGGCCGAGGATTGTTTTCAACAATGTTGACTGGTCGCTGTTCAGATCGGCAGGCGTGGGCTCGTGCAGGACGACCGAATCCGTCGCTGCCTCTGTTTTTTCATTCGTTTTCGTGTCGCAAGCCGTGGCTAACCATGCCAGAAATAGGATTGCGGCCCCGTTTTTCAGCGTTTTCATAAGCGTAGATGTTGTATCCATCCGGTTTAAATAAAGTTGAGAAATTATCGTGCCTTGTAACTAATTCGGTGGGTTGAATTGCAATTTATACATATTTCCCACTTCCGGAAATGACCTCAGAATTCCCGCGCGAGATTGAAAAAGAACCGCCGCTCGCCCAGGCCGTTGAGCGTGACATTAAACCGCGCGACGATGTTGTAGAACGTCACCACATCCAGCCCTGCGCCGGCGCCGTACAGCATCGAGTTGCCCAGCCGGGTGTTGCTGAACTCCGGGTAGCTGTTTTTGACATAACCGGCATCCGCAAACGTGTTAATATAAGCCGCGAGCGGGATGGTGTTGAACTGCCGCACGGGAATGAACGACAAGTGTTTTTGAATTGAAAACAGCTTGTATTTCAGTTCATTTTTAACCAAAGCATAATCCTGGCCGTCGACGACATAAAGCTCGTATCCCCGCACAAGGTCGTTGCGGTAACCCAGGCCTACCGTTTGCGTGTAAGGCTGGCGCTTTGGAAAAGAAAGCCGTCCGCGGACGTTGGTATTGAAATAGAATTTTTTGCCGAGCGGGACGAATTTGCGGTACGATCCGTATACATACAGCGTATTCACGTCGTCCGATGGCAATAGCCCGGTTTTTGAGATCTGCACGCCCGCGGTTTGGCCTTGCAATGCGTATTGCACATTGTCGCGCTTGTCGTAGCTGTAAGTGTAGGTAAGCTGGAAATAGCGTTGCCGTTTATCCCCATTCAGCAGATAATTGGGGTTAAGCGCCGCTATCGTGTCCGAAATCGTGAGATAACTCCACCGCAGATCGACCGAATGAAACGTGTAATATTTGTTACGCCTCGTCAGGCTCACGTATGTATAAAAGCGTTCCCGGTTGATTTCTTCGCTGCTGAGGTATTGCAATTTATCGCGCCAGGTCCTGAAAGCGGTGTTTTTGTTGATGGAATAGGATGTCCCTACGGTAATGCCGGTTTTCTGGGCCTTGTCGATGTAAGGCAATGTATAGGCCACCTCGAACTTGGGGATGAAACCGAATTCCGCAAGAAACCGAAGCTTATCGGCCCGGCCAGTGACGTTCCCATAGCTGAGATAAACGCCGTAAGTGGTGCGCGAAAGGTCGCGTTTGCGTTCGTACCACCATTCATTGAAATTGCGGTCGGCGAGCTGGAAAACGGGCAGGATAATGAAATACCAGCGTTCCTTCACCACAATGCGGATATCGGTTCGGAGCGAATCGGGGCTAGATTTTGTCAGGAGATCAACGGTGACGAATAAATTGGTGTTCACAACCTTTCTCCGGTCGATTTCCAGCTTTTCTTTCAGTAACCCGGCGGTCAGCGTATCGCCTTTGCGGATGTCCATCTCACGCATGATGATACCCGTGCGCGTGCGGTGGTTCCCTTCCACGGTAATGTCCCCCACGATGACCTGCCCGGTGCTATCGGTAGCGGCGGTCTGGCCTGCGGCAAAATGGGAGATCAAAAGGATTAATAGCAGAAAGTAAATTTCCTGACAGCACTTCTTAGGGTTCATTCTTCACGGTCCCGGTTTCGATTTCGGTATAGAAACGATACTTCCTGTTAAATTGATAAAATTTTAGCAAAAATAGGAGATCGTGCAGAATGGTAACCATCCGTGGCCAGAAATAGGCTTTCCGGGCGGTTTGCGTTTTTTACCGGTTTCCTCTGTTTTGCGTCCGGCAATGCGTGCTTTGGAAAAAAGGATTAAAAAATTGCAAAAAAGCTGCGAAAATGAGTAGCCTGTTATCGCGCACGCGGCGTATCCTGTTCACATACCAAAACTAACTAGCATCATGTCATTCTCCCGGGCGGAAAATTTGATTAACAAGCTAATCAGCAATAAGATATCCGAGGATGAACTGACGGAATTACTGGCGGGAATTAACGATGACGAGAAGCGGAAAATGTATGCTGATGCCCTTGAAATCTACTTTAACCGCCTCATGAATGACAACCGGCCCAATGGTGGGCCATCTTCCAACGACTCATAGCAATCCGACATTACTCACCTCCTCTGTCAACTGTTTTTCAGAATATAACCGGATCGAGCATAACCCGAAAGACACCAACCCTTGTAAAATGATCAGGATTTGAACCTAGCCTTCCGGCCGCCGGCGCACCGGGAGAAGGGCCTGCCTGATGTGTGTGGACGATCCCCTACCAGGGGGTATCTGGCCTTGCCGTGCCTCATTTTTCGACTTGATTTTTTGCTCAGAATAATGAAAAGTGCCATCACCTTAAACACAAAAACTATGGATCCAAATTCTACTTTTGGCCTGCGAAGGTTGCTTTTATGCATGTTCGTGGCGGTTTTTCTGGTCGGTCCGGCTTTCGCGGCGACGAAGTCCGACAAGACGATCAGAGGAAAGGTTACTTCCAAAATTGACGGCGCGGCCCTGCCGGGCGTTAGCATTATCGTGAAAGGTACTCAAACGGGCACTTCCACGGACGCCTCCGGAAACTACGCGATCAATGTGAACGAGGGAGCCCGGCCGGTGCTGGTTTTTTCCTATATCGGACACGAAACGCAGGAGGTGATTGTCGGCAACCAATCGGTAATCGACGTGGTGCTGGCCGAAGGTGTCGAAACGCTGAATGAAACGGTGGTGACGGCATTGAACCTCTCGCGCGAGAAGCGTTCGCTCGGTTACGCCATTGCCGAAGTGGATGGCAAGGACATCAGCCGGGTGGCGCAGGAGAATGTGCTCAACTCGCTCTCCGGCCGCGTACCGGGCGTGACGATCAGCTCTACCGGCGGCACGGGCTCGTCGGTCAGCATGATCATCCGCGGTGCCACGTCGCTCAGCAATGATAACCAGCCACTTTTCGTGGTCGACGGCGTGCCCATCGCCAACACTTTGAACAACGTGAGCCAGGTGGGCAACGACAACCGCGTCGATTACGGCAATGCGATTTCCAGCATTAACCCCGACGATGTGGAGAGCGTTTCCATCCTGAAAGGTCCCAATGCAGCGGCACTCTACGGCTCGCGGGCAGGCCACGGGGTGGTGCTTATTACGACAAAAAGCGGTAGCAAGTCGAAAAAAATGACGGTTTCCATTAACTCCAACACCGTTTTCGACAAACCCTTCAGATACCTGAACATGCACAGCAAGTTTGCGACGGGCGTGCTTCCATTCACGCCCGACAACAACCCATACCCGGGCGGCGTGCTGGTGATTGACGAGAAATCTGCCGGCGGCGTAGGCCCGGAGCTTGATAAAGGTTACAAAGCCATTCAATGGAACAGCCCGAAAGACGCCGACGGAAATCCGATTGCTACGGACCTGGTGTCGCACCCCGACAATGTGAAAAACTTCGTGCGAACCGGGATCACCACCACGAACGGCGTTTCGATTGCCAACAGCAACGACCTGCTGAGCTACCGCCTTTCCTATTCCAACATGTCCAACCGCGGCATTATCCCTAACTCTGATTTGTTCCGTAACTCATTCAATATCAATTCGTCGGTGAAGCTTGGTAAGAAAGTGACGGTGAGTACTAACATTGATTTCAGCCGTAACAACTCCAACAACCGGCCCGCTACCAACCGTGGAACCAATCCGCTCCAATGGGCGTATGCCGTGTCACCGCACATTGATATACGCGACCTGCGCGATTACTGGGTGCCCGGGCAGGAAGGTTTGCAGCAGCTGTCGCAAGGCCCGGGTGCATTTAATAACCCGTGGTTCCTCGCCTACGAAGTCAACAACAGCTTTGTGCGCGACCGGGTGTTCGGCAACGTGAAGGCCGACTGGCAAATCACGCCGCACCTGAGCCTGATGGGCCGTTATGCGCTCGACACCTATCGCGAAGAACGCCAGACCAAGATCGGCAACAGCTACACCAACGATAGCCGGGGCGGTTTCGGGCTTATCAACCTGTCGAGATTTGAGCGCAATGCGGATTTTTTGCTGACCTACAAGCGTGATATCAGTGATTTCAGCGTGTCTGTTTCCGGTGGGGGCAATACCCGTTATCAGAAGAATACGGACCTCAACTCAGCCACCAGAAACGGCACGGGGCTGATCATTCCCGGACTTTACACATTGGCGAACATCGCTCCGGCCAACCTCAATTACAGCAGCTATTTGTACGAGCGGGCCGTTTTCAGCGCCTATGGATTGGCTAATTTGGGTTTCAAAGACATGATTTACCTGGATATTACAGCCCGCAACGACTGGTCGAGCACCTTGCCGAAGGCCAACCGGTCGTATTTCTATCCGTCTGCGTCTTTGAGTTTGGTGCTGAACGAAATGATCCCGATGAGCAATCAGATCAGCCTGTTCAAACTGCGGGGCGGCTGGGCGCAGGTGGGTAATGACACCAATCCGTATAGCCTCCTGGCAACACTCAGCAATGCGGGCGCCTGGGATGGGATTACGCGTCTTTCAAAATCGGGGCAGATCCTGCTGCCGGACCTGAAACCGGAAATCGCCACTTCGTATGAATATGGTTTGGATTTGAACCTCTACCGCAACCGCCTGCGGCTGACCGCCACTTACTACCAGGTCGAAAACCGCAACCAGATCATTCCGACCAAACTTCCCGGATCGAGTGGTTTTACTTCCAAAAACATCAATGCGGGCCTGCTCGTGAGCAAAGGGTTGGAACTGACATTGGGCGGCACGCCGATCGACAAAAACGGCTGGCGCTGGGATATCAATGCCAACTGGTCGAGAAACCGCACGACCATCAAATCGCTTTCGGAAGGTTTGGATTTCTACACACTCTGGACCGACGCAAAGGGCGGCGCGTGGACGTACGTAGGCGAGCAGATCGGCGACATTTACGACGCGGAGATCGTCACGGTGAAGGACCAGAATTCGCCTTACTATGGTTACCCCATTCTGGACATTAATGGCTCCTGGCAGGCAGTGAGCGCATCTAACTCGCGGAACAAGATCGGAAACTTCAACCCGGATTTTCTGATGGGCCTGCAAACATCGCTGTCGTACAAAGGCTTTACCCTCAATATGTCCTTCGATTGGCGCCAGGGCGGCGATTTCGTTTCCCAAACCTACCGTTATGGCGAGTCTGACCTGAAATCGCAACGGTTTTTGGATAACCTGATCAACCCGAACGGCATGACCGGCGACCAGCTGAGGGACTATCTTATCAACAATGACAAGGTGGTTATTCGCGGCAACCAATTCAATATCGTTGGCGGGCCTACCAAAGAGTATGGCGGGTTTCCGTTCAAATACGGCGGCAATACGTACGATTATGCCGTGTTCAACCCGGGCGTGATCGCCCAGTACAACGAAGCCGGGGAGATTGTGGGGTACACCGAAAACCTTGGCGGGGCGGGCACGAAATACATTCCTTATGGCGACAACTATCCGTGGGACTTCACCCGCGCAGCCACATTCGACGCGTCGTTCATCAAATTGCGTGAAATCTCGCTCGGCTACGACCTTCCGTCGGCTTTCGTGAAACGCATTGGTCTGCAAAATGCCAACATCGCCGTGTACAGCCGGAACATTATCCTGTGGACTAAGGCCAAAATCGGTATCGATCCCGAGCAGGCATTCCAGCAGGAGTCGGGCGCGCAGGCCGGTACGCAGTTCAAGCAGGGTATCGAGCGCTACAATGTAACGCCGTGGGTAATTCCGGTTGGTTTCAAGCTGGGGTTAACTTTCTGATCAAGAATCATCTAGTCTATTTAAGATAAATAAACTCATGAAAAAGCTTCATAACAAATTCGTGATCATACCCTTGCTGTTGGCATGCATGATCTTCTCTTGCAAAGACCTGACGGAACTCAATGAAAACCCGAACGGCGTCGCGCCCGAGACGGTAAACCCGAACCTCGTATTGCCGACCATACTCACGGAGGCTGGCAAATTGTACGTTAATCTGGGCTATCAGGACATTGCCGGCGTGGTGCAGCACACGCAAAAAGACGCCTGGTCGAGCGGGCACAACGATTACGACTGGGGCGGCGACCAATCATGGAATGCCTATTACGATGTGCTCCGGAACAACGACCTGCTTTACAACAGGGCCTTACAAACAAACTTCGAATTTCATCAGGGTGTCTCTCTGGTGATGAAATCGTTCATGTTCGGCCTCATTACCGACCTCTGGGGCGATGCGCCTTATACCAATGCATTGAAAGGCGAAGCCGGTTCAACCGCCGACATCCTGCCTTCATTCGACAGCCAGGACAAGATTTACGCAGGAATTATCGCGGATCTGGAAAAAGCAAACACATTACTGTCCAAAAGCAAGGCCGACTACGAAGGTATTGTTGATAATGTGGATGTGATTTACGGCGGAAATCCCGCCAAATGGCGCAAAATGGCCAATTCGCTGATGCTGCGCTACTACATGCGCATTTCGGGCAAGCAACCCGACGTCGCCAAGGCGGGTATCGAGAAAATCGTCGCCAATGCGGCGCAATATCCGATTTTCGCATCCAATGCAGACGATGCCACCATGGGCTTCGCGGGCAATAGCGAAGCCGATTCGTGGCCGGCCAACACCGTCACCGACGCCAGCGGCAGCAACTACCGCCGCATTAAAATGTGCGCTACGCTGGTGGAAAGAATGCAGACTTTAAAAGATCCGCGCCTCGGCATTTGGGCCAACAAAGTGGAAGTCCCACTGGTTATAGATCCGAAACAACCTCCCAAAACCGACAAAATCGTAGACGGCAAGCGAATCCTCTCGCCCGATAAGGTGGGGGCCGAACCGGTGGACACCGATCCCGAATATGTGGGAATGCCGCCAAGTTTCTCGGCGCTGCCCTCCTCCTACAACCTGAACCCTACACCCGGCCAGACGTCATTTAACCCACACGTATCGTTCCTGAACGATATTTACAAAGCCGCAAAAGGCCCGTTGCTGCGCGCACGCCTTATTTCGGCAGCGGAAGTGAATTTCATCCTCGCGGAAGCCGCGCTGAAAGGCTGGGCGGCTGGCGCAGCAAAAGACCGCTACGAAGCAGGGGTGAAGGCCTCGATGGAAACCTGGACCGTGGGCGATAAATACGCGGCTTACATTGCAACGCCCGGCGTCGCTTTTGATAATACACTGAAACAGGTGATCGAACAGAAATGGATCGCCGGCTGGACCGCCGCTACCGAAGCCTGGTTCGATTTCCGGCGCACGGGCCTGCCCGCTTTGAAAGCCGGTCCTGCGGCCAAGCGCGAAGTGCTGCCCGTGCGGTTTTACTACATGCAGGACGAGTTGCGCATTAACAAAGCCAACGCACAGGATGCGGTGAGCAAGCTGGAAGTGACCAACTACTCGCAGGCCGACAATGGCAACAGCGCGTGGTCGAAACCGTGGCTTTTGCAAGGTACCGGCAAGCCGTGGTAGTCATATTTGTGGTTAGGTGAGTATTTCAACCGGGGCTGTGGGCTTATCCGCAGTTCCGGTTTAGTTTTTCTCTCGAAAATCTGTTCCGCATGAAAGCCACGATTATTCTTTTCTGTTGTTTTTGCCTGTGCTGGTGCTTGCCGGTAAGGGCGCAGCATTTCAGAGCGGCGGCAGCCGTGCGGGTGATCACGCCCGACCCGCTGCTGCCGGTTTCGGGTGGAATAGGCACGCCGAAAAAAGCTTCGCAAAAGAATGGCGACCTCTACGCGCGGGCATTGGTGATGGAAAAAGGCGGCGTGCGCATTGCCATTGTGAATGTGGACAACCTCGGCTGGCCGGCCGCATTGGGCAACCAGTCGAGAAAACTGATCAAGGGCGTTTCACCTGAAAATGTGCTCATTGGCGCTACGCACACGCACAGCGGCCCCGATGCCTACGGTTTTCCGAACGAAAGAGGCGAATCTTTTGCCGACCTCGCGTATCTCGACCGCTGCGTAAGGCAGATCGCCGACGCCGTGAATGAGGCCGTAGGAAAACTGGAAGATGCTTCGCTGAAAATCGCTGTGGGCGACGCAAAGGGGAAAATCGCATACAACTACTACGCCGACCAGCTTTACGACCCGCGCTGCGGCGTGATCCAGGCCGTGGCCGCGTCCGGCACGAACCGTGGAAAAGCCATCGCCACGCTGGTGAATTATGCCGTGCATCCCGAGGTGATCGGCTCTGGCCGGGGTATCCTCAGTCCCGACATCTGCGGCCCGCTTTACGACCGTATCGAATCACAAGCTGGCGGCATTGCCGTTTTCATGAATGGCGCCCAGGGCGGGATGGTAACAGCCGATAACCGACTCGAAAACGGCAAAGAAGCCAACGATTGGAACGAATGCAAAAGAATAGGTGAGCTCCTGGCAGACGAGGCATTGCGGATCGTGAAGGAGGCGGCATTACAGGAGAATCCGGACCTGTATTGCTCTTCCCGCAAAATTGAGTTTCCGGTGGATTCGGATATTATGCGCTTTATCCTGCAAAAGTCGCCGATCAAAAATGAAATGGCGGGCGACAATCGTGTAGCCACCACGCTGAACCTGCTGAATATCGGCACGGCACAGGTGCTGACAATCCCCGGCGAGGCGTTGCCTAACATTGGTTATTATGTAAAAAGAAATATGCGTACAAAACAGCCGTTCCTGTTCGGGCTGACGAACGATGCATTCGGTTATATGCTCACGAAGGTCGATTTCAACAGTTTCAAACGGTATGAATACGTCAGCCGGACGAGCCTCGGGGAAATGACGGGTGAAATTTACATGGAGCAGGCATTGAAATTAGTTAAAGACAGCCCGGCGCCCGCCGGATACAAATAATGCGATCCTTAAACCAACCGGAATGATGATGTTTTTGAAAATAAAAATCAGGTTTGCTTTATCGATGCTGGTGGTGTTCCTGGCGTCGGGCTTCATCAATGCACAAAAAATCACCCCTGAGAATGCATTGGAAAGTTACCTTAACAATGGTGACAAGACATTTAAATGGGAGTTGAAAGAATCATTTAAGCGCGAAAATCTTACTTTTTACCAGGTATTGCTGACTTCGCAAAAATGGCGCGAATTCACCTGGACACACCAGTTGACGATCATCGTCCCGGCTGAGAACCATCACGACGACGCTCTGATGTTCATCACCGGCGGCTCCAATACCGACGGACGACCCAATTGGAACAGCAAAAAAGACGAAAAAATGTACGCGTCGCTGGGAGCCGTCGCGACAACGAACCAGGCCATTGTAGCGCTGCTGAAACAAACGCCTAACCAGCCGTTTTTCGGCGATCTTACCGAAGATGCACTCATTTCCTACACATTACACAACTTCAAAAAAGACAAGGATTACACCTGGCCGCTGCTGTTTCCGATGGTAAAAAGTGCGGTAAAGGCCATGGATGCCGTGCAGCAGTTTTCCCAAAAGCAATTGAAACACACCGTGAACAGTTTTGTGGTGACTGGCGCTTCCAAACGCGGCTGGACGACATGGCTCACCGGCGCAAGCGACAAGCGCGTGCAGGCGATTGCGCCGATGGTGATAGATGTGCTGAATATGCCGGTAAGTCTTGATTATCAGATCAAATCGTGGGGTGATTACAGCATCCAGATCGAAGATTACGTAAAACTCGGCATTCCGCAATCGACCGGCTCGCCCGAAGGCCAGGCCATCACGACGATGATCGACCCGTATTCGTACCGCGCAAAACTGACCATGCCCAAAATGATATTCATGGGCACGAACGACGAGTATTGGGTGGTGGATAATATCAAAAACTACCTCGACAAGATTCCCGGCACTAATATGCTACATTATGTGCCCAATGCAGGCCACGACCTCGGCGACGGCAAGCAGGCAATGGAAGCCCTGAGCGCATTCTTCGGCGCGACGATCAACAAACGGCCTTACACCGAATGCAAATGGAGCCAGCAGCTCGCAGGCAGAAATGTGAATCTGGACATCAAGGCCACTTCCGACGCATTGGTGGACGTGATCCTATGGTCGGCGAGCTCGCCGGACCAGGATCTGCGGAATGATACATGGACGGCCAAGAGTTTGAAAATCAGTAATAAATCGACCGTGAAGGTGACCGCGGAACTGCCTGCCAGCGGGTTCCGCGCATTTTACGTGGATTTGAAATACAAAACACCGAAAGGCGACTTATACACCGAAAGCACGCGGGTGTTTTTGACGGATAATAAGTCGGTTCTGTGAATCTTTAAAATAAATGTATCTATACCAGATGCGAAACTGAACGGCCATGATCAACAATAAAAGAATGCTTTGGGGGGCACTGCTATGCCCTCTCTGGATGTCGTTTTACCCGGAAAAGGGCGAGCAGCCCGAGAAAACGGTGAAAGAGGTAATCGACCGCGTGGTGACGAAGTTTTATGAAAACCTGACGCCGGCGCAGCTCGATACCATCTCCGATGCATATGTGCTCAGCGCCCTCAGCGATCAGGATAAGGAGATATTGGCGACGCGGTTCTGGACGTTTGAGGTGAATGTGCCTGTGCGGGTGTCGGTCATGCGGCATAAAGGGCAGAAAGTACCGCCTTTCTGGCTCGAAAAGAGTGGTTTCAAGAAAACTTCGATGCTTGTTCGCAACGAAGAATACACTTATGAAGTGTGGCAAAAGGATTTTGGTAAGGGCAATATCGGCTTGGGCATCAATGGTTTTGACAAAGACAGGCCCGTTTATTTTACAACTGTAGCACCGCTGGATAAAGCGGAAAAGCTCACCGTTTCGAACGTCGTTCCGGCACAATACGCGCTCGGAACAATGCAAAAAGGCGCTTTTACCTATCACGATTGGGACAGCCTGGTGCTCACCGAAGTTCCTGACGAGCTGAACGGTCAGGTTCTCTTCACTACCGTGCGTGGCCGAGCGCGCGAGGCGCATTTGGTCAATGCATTCAGAACAACGCCTATACCTTCTTCCGACAAGCCGGATCAGGTAATGATGACGTGGAGCGGCGACCCCGCTACCACGGCCGCTATCCAATGGCGCACCAGTCCAAAAGTGCTCAAAAGCCGGGTGAAATACTGGAAATCGGGCAGCTCCGACACGCTTTTTACGGATGCCTCGGCATTTAATATGGAAGACCGGCTGTTGCAGAACGACCGTTTCGTGAACCGTTTTACCGCCCAACTGAAAGGACTCAGCCCGGGTTCGCTTTACCAGTATTCCATCGGGACGGGGTCATCGCGGTGGTCGGCACCTTCGTCATTCCAGACCGCCTCCGACCAAGTGCGGGACTTTTCGTTCATCTGGTTCGGCGACACGCATTTTTCGAAGATTTGGGGTGATATGGCTCGAAAATCGATCAAAAGACATCCTGAAACAGCGTTTTTCTCCATAGCCGGCGACCTCGTAACGACCGGCCTGCACCGCGACGACTGGGATCAGCTCTGGGCGTATGCGGGACCGACATTCACTACACGTCCGCTCATGCCGGTGCCGGGCAACCACGACAGCCAGGATGGCCTCGGGGCGTGGATGTACAAAGAGATGTTCAGCCTGCCCGAGAATGGCCCCGCCGGTCAGCCTTCGGAAATGACGTATGCATTCAAATATCAGGACGCATTGTTCCTGATGGTCGACGCTACGCTTTCGGTGCCGGAGCAGAGCGCCTGGATCGAAAATCAGCTCAAAAACTCGAAAGCGAGGTGGAAATTCGCGATGTTCCATTTCCCTCCCTATAATTTCGAGGAGCCGTACGACGAGATCCAGCGCGAATGGTGTTCGCTTTTTGACAAATACCACGTGGATATGGTCATGAGCGGGCATATGCATTACTACCTGCGCACGAAGCCGATGTTCAACCAGAAGGAAGCCGCAAGCCCTGCGAAGGGAACAATTTACACGATGTCCATCAGCATCCCGGGCAAGCAAGAACGCTGGCCGGACGAAGATTATGCGGTGGTCCGGTACAAGGACGGCCCGCTGTACCAGCACATTTCGATCAAAGGGAATACGCTGCATTATAAATGCTACAATCCCGAAGGCGAGGTGAAGGACGAGCTCACGATCACAAAATAGTTTTTCATCATCTCAAATTGTAAATGACCCGGATTACATTATCTGCTTTTTTGTTGCTTTTGCTGGTTTTCAAAACGTCCGCACAGGTTCGTCCGATCCGCAAAGAGTTTTTAAATCCAAATTCTAAAAATGTGCTGGTGGCGTCGCATCGCGCGGTGCACCATGAATTACCCGAAAACTCCCTTCCCGCGATCCGCGAGGCGATCAGGCTGGGCGTTGACATCATCGAAATAGACGTTAAGGTGAGTAAGGATGGCATACCGATGCTCATGCACGACGGCAAGGTCGATCGCACGACCACCGGCAACGGTGATCTCGAAACGCAAACATTCGACGATTTGCGGAAGCTCCGGCTCGTTTCTAATGGGCAGGTCACGGACGAAATGATTCCCACACTGCAAGAAGCATTGCAGGTTGCGAAAGGACGGATACTGGTCGACCTGGACCTGAAAACGGAGCAGATTGACAAGGTGATCAAAGTGGTGAAAAAAATGAATGCAGAGAAGTATGTATTCTTTTTTGACAGCGATTACGAGGTGCTTTCGAAGGTGGACGCCGCTTCTAAAAAGTACATGATCATGCCCCGGGCATACTCGCATGTAATGGCCGACTCTGCGCTGACGCGCTTCCAACCGGAGGTAATCCATATAGATTCGAAGTTCTACACGGCGGAAGTCTGCGCTGCGATCCGCAAGCGCGGTGCAAGGGTATGGATCAACGCCCTGGGTGCCACGGACGAGCAAATCAGGAAAGGAAATGCCCGGGAGGCAATTAAAAACCTAACCAGCGCCGGCGCAAATGTCATCCAAACCGACGAGCCGGAGAAAGTGATGGTTACTTTGCGGGAGATGGGGTTGCGCAGATAGGAACGTGCTATTTCAGCAAGAAGGGTGGGATGCCGTCAAATTTTGCTACAAATTCAGCTTACTCAATTCAGCTAGAAGGTGGGGCAAGTACTGCGTTTTGATATCCCAGACAATGGCGTAATCTATACCGAAGTAGTCGTGGACGATGCGGTTTCTAAAACCCCGGATCTTGTGCCAGTCAACTGTGGTGTGACGATCCCTGAATTCTTCAGGTAGGCGGCTTGCAGCTTCGCCGATAATTTCAAAATTTCTGATTACAGCGTCAACCGTTTTGTCATCCTCGATGAATTCGTCAAATGATTGACCTTCGGTATAGGAAAGTATTTTATTTCCGCTTTCAAGAATGTCCTGAACCAGCAGAGATGGCTTGCGGCTAGATATAAATTATTTCGGAAGCGATCTCTTGATAATATCGCGGTTTGACGCCATTTCTTGAAAACAGATCCACGGGTTTGCCGATTCGGTCTTCAATGAGATTTGCCAAATCGATGAATTCGACGCCAACAGGTTGGCTGAAATCTACAATAATGTCCACATCGCTGTCGATAGTGAAATCGTCACGTACAATCGAGCCGAACAAGCCGATTGAGCTTACATGATATTTATCCGTAAGCTCTGGTTTTAGTTCTTTCAATATCTGAACGATGTCTGACAGTGCGTCCATTTGAGAATCGTTTAATTTACTAATCTAACTCTTTTACTACTAAAATGGAACCAACACTAAACTAATTCAATCCTTGCTACTATTCAAACCGCCTGTTAGCTCCATTCAATTCCCCGTGCGTGCTGATCGCTACGGCTGTGAGGATGGCGAAAATGGCGATGATGAATGCGAAATTGATTGCCCAGCGGCTGATGTTCAGGCCACGGTTGGAGAAACTGGCTTGGGTCTTTTTCATTAAAAAGCCCAGTATGACCACATTCAGGATGTAGAGGTATTGCTCGATGCGGTACAGGCTCATGAATGCGGCGGTGATGAGGATGCTGAAAATCGTGTACAGGCCAAGGTTCAGAAAGAAGAACAGCTGGATGCCATTGTATTCAAGATCGGTGCCCAGGGTTTTGGCGGAAATGTAATATCGGCGAATGGCATAACCTGCCAATGCGACTACCAGCAGTAATGCCGTCCATTGCACGGCAACCGTGATCCCGGCCGTGTCCGCAAGCGTGTTGAAGCCCTGGATGGTGTCGACAAGCCTTTTGGTTTCGAACGACTGGTCCCAAACTACAAAAGGGATGATGAGCGTGAGGATCACAATCGCTGCGAGGCGGTTTCGTGGCGCGGGTTCGTAGGCCGAAGTCGGCCATTCGGAAGTGAAAGTGCCATAGGCCATTCCCGCACCGCCAAAGAATCCGATCGAGTATTCCATCACATTCCAGAAATTGAAATGAATCCCTGAAACATTACCCATTACCTGCAAAAAGTTGCCGAACGCAAATCCAAACCCGCCGCCCAGCCCGGCAAAAACCGCTAGCCGCATGGACGAACGCTGCTCGTGGCGGATCATGTACCAGAAAAGCGCGACGGTCATCCCGAAGCAGGCTGCCCAGGCTTCGGACCGTGGAGGGGTCATGAGCCAGCCTAGCTGCTCGATCAGCAGGTAGTAGAAAATGATCGCCCCGGCCGTCATTTCGGTGATGAGCTGAGGCCATAGGACCGGCTTTTCACGCGTGGATGCGAGTGTGAGGCCGAACAGTCCGCCGCCCATCAACCCAAATAGTCCGCCGATAACCGCCAGCATCAGGAATCCATAATACACATTACCAAACTCCAACCCGCGCGCAAACCCAACCACTTTACCATAACTGATAATCCCACCGACACCCCAGCCGGCGGCGGATGCGAGTGCAAGCTGAAATGCTTTGGCGTACCAATCTTTCCGCTTGGCAATGAGCACAATGCTCAGGCCTCCGATACCACCCGCCCAGGCGGCGCCCTGCTCGTGACCAAACTGGCCCCGGATAGCCCAGGCCGTGCCCAGGGACATGCCTGCCACAAGCAGCGCGTAAAGTAACTGTCTGTTGTTCATGAATGGAATGCGACTATGGGTTTGTGGGATAAGTACTGAGTCGTCGCCGAAAAAGACTATAATGCGATCGCCTGTGAGCCGGAAATGGCCCGAATTAGCCATGTGATCGTATTCCGTTAAACTGGCCACGATATTTCAGGCACCACAATCCCATGAGCAGCAAAACCCGACAACTTGCCATTAACGGCGGACCCAAAACCATCGAAAAGACGTTCCCGTGGCCTATTTATGATGAAAGCGAAGTAAATGCCGTAGCTGCGGTCGTGGCGGGGGGCAAATGGGGCAATCCCGATTGCGGGGATGAAGTGGAGCGCTTCGAGCGGGCATTCGCGGAGTATTGCGGAAGTAAATATGCTATTACGTGCGTGAACGGCTCAGTATCGCTCCGACTGGCGCTTATGGCCTGCGGGGTGGAGCCGGGCGACGAGGTGATCGTGCCGCCGTACACGTTTATCACCACGGCGTCGTCGGTGATCGAATGCAACTGCGTGCCGGTGTTCGTGGACATCGATCCGGAAACCTACAATATCAGTCCGGCCGCGATTGAGGCAGCCATCACGCCGCGTACGAAAGTGATCATTCCGGTACATTTCGGCGGGCTTGCCTGCGATATGGACGCGATCATGGATATTGCGAAGCGCCATCAGCTGAAAGTGATCGAAGACGCCGCGCACGGGCATGGGGCCGAGTATAAAGGCAAAAAATTAGGTTCGATCGGGCATGTGGGCAGTTTCAGTTTTCAATCCTCCAAAAATCTCACCTCCGGCGAAGGCGGCATCGTGATTACCGATGACGACGAGCTCTACGCGATTATGCATTCGCTCCGCAATGTAGGCCGCGTTGAAGGCGGACAATGGTATGAGCATTACAATCCCGGCTGCAACTACCGCATTACCCAAATGCAGGCCGTGCTGCTCAGCGCACAGCTCAAACGGCTGGAAGCACAAACGCGAAAAAGAAATGGCAATGGGTTGTATTTGAATGGTTTATTAGAGAATATTGAAGGCATAGCCCCGCTCAAACGAACGGAAGCCGTCACTTTACACGGGTATCATATCTACATTTTCAAATATGACGCATCGGAGTTCGGCGGGCTGCCCAAAAGCGAATTTGCGGCGATGCTTGCAGCCGAAGGAGTTCCGAGCTTCAAGGGCTACCCGCATCCGCTCTACAAGCAGCCCCTTTTTCAGAACAAAACCTGGATGTGCTACGCCATTCCCGACACCGCCGATTACAGCCAGACGCATTGCCCGGTGGCGGAGCAGGCTTGTGACACCGATGCCATATGGATTCTCCAACATGCCATGCTGGGAGAGCGGGCCGACATGGAAGCTTTTGCAAGTGCTATTTTAAAAATTCAGGAGGCAGCCAGGTAACCCCGCTTGCCTCCTGCCCGCTTTACTTCGCAGGTAATGCTTTCAATCGGACGCCCTCGCTGTGGGCGGTAAATTCCGGTGCGTACATGCATTGGATGGTGGTGATGCCATTGCTGAAATCGCCTTCGTGAGTGATAAAAAGCGGGTATTCGAACACGTAAGTTCCTTTGCGCAATGCATTGAAGAAAAAATTGGTGCTCGCGTCGCGGGTGCTTTCGTAGTATCCCAGGCCGCCCTGCCAGCGGTAGCCGCTCAGGACATTCACCGGTTCGAGGCCGGAAGCGCGCATGTCTTTCATATGCACATATTCCATATCACGGTCCACACGCAGCTCGATGCGGACTTTGATTTTATCACCTACTTTCACCGTTCCGCCCTCACGCACCGGTGTGAGCACGGGGCCGGAGTCAGTGTTGGTTTCTACGAAAAGCTGTTTGCTGAGTTTGAGCGGCGTATCGGCGAAGGTGATTTTGTCTAGATCTTCGAAATATTGCCAGTAAATGGCGCCCCACGACGGGAGCTGGGAAGTGCCCGATTGTCCATTCACCACAACGTCCACATTACCCATTTGTGCAGTGATTCCTGAGTCAATGGTTTTTTTGAAATACCCGGTGCCATTTTCAGCTTTTTGTTCTTTGGAACTAACTTCCGTGCCGCCGAGGCGAACGGCAGTTTGCGGGGACTCGGCGAGCCAGTCGCTTCCGTTCATGAGGAGCGCATAGCAGGCCTCCGCGGTGGCTTTGGTGCTTTCCCAACTATTGGTTTGCTTGTTTTTGAGGAGCCAGGTTTTCAAATCCGCCACGGTGGCCTGGTCGTTGGCGATCTCCTGGAATGCCTCGATCAGCAATGCCTGGCGTTCGATGGGCGCCTCTTGCCACCACCAGCTGCGTTGGCTGGTTTTCCAGTACATGCCGAGCTCTTCGTTGCGAACGGCAGTTTGCCGTAGCGATTCGAGGATCTGTCCGGCTGTTTTGCTGTCTTTCGTGCGGTGGCACATCAGGGCCGTCATGCCTTGCAGGAACTTCGATTGCGAAGTCCACGTGAGCCTGGCGCGTTCGCGGTAGTAGGTGTAGGCTTTCTGCGTGGCGGCCGGAATGGGCACGACAAAGAAGCTGCGGGCGTACAGATATTGTATTTCCGAAGCGCCGGGGACATATTTGTCCAGGTTCGTTTTCGACTTGACAAGCCGGTTGTAATCTTCTTCGATGCGCTTGTCGAGGTAGGGGATCGCTTTGTCGAGGATGGCGTTGATGGCCGGTTGCTGCAATGGTGCGATGCCATTTATTTTTTGTAAATGCCTGATTCCAATCACAATGTACTGTGTGATGTAGCGGTCGTCGGGGCCGCCTTTGAACCAGCAAAAGCCTCCGTTGGGGCTTTGCATTTCCTGCAATTTACGCATGTTCGCATTTAGCTCGTTCTCCATTTTGGCGAGGTCAAATAGCAATGCGATGTTCCGTTTTTGCGCTTCTTCGGTTTTAGCAGCCAAAACCCAGGGCGTTTCCTGCACGAGCAGCGACTTCAATTCCTCATTTTTAGAAAGACTGCTCTGCAAGGCATCGGTCCCTTTCCATGACTTGAAAACCTCTGCGATCCGCGGTGACGCATTGATCACCTGCGAGGCGAGCGAATTGGCATAATACCGGTTCCAGGTCTGCTCCGCGCATTCGTAGGGATATTCCATCAGGTAAGGCAATGCCTGCACTGCGTACCAGGCCGGGTTGCTGCTGTATTCTACGGTAACCGACTGATGTGTTAGGGTCGCCGATTTAGACGAATTGCGGAGTTTTTCAAATGTAAAATGCTTTGTACCATTGCCTTTCATCGAAATGGGCATACTCTCGGTCACCAGCATGCGATTGGGCAGCACCGGCAACAGGTTTTCCTCGCCATCCGACAGATTTCCAGCCTTTGCGATTGCCCGCCAGGTGACCATTTTGTTGAAACCTTTTGGTATTTCCAAAGTAAAAAATGCCGTGCTGCTCTGCCCTGCCGCGATGGAAAACTGACTCGACGGCTTTTCGATTTTAAAGAGCTTGTCCAGCGAGGCATTGGTTTCGGGGTCGGAAAGGGAGAGCGATACTTCGCCGCTCAACGAAGTGCTTCCCAGATTGACCACCTTCACGGGAAAGCTGATCCGGTCGCCCTCGCGCAGAAACCGCGGCGCATTGGGCTGCACCATAAGGTCTTTCTGCGTAACGATTTCCTTGCTGGTGTAACCCAAAGCGAGTTCCGGCGTATGCGCGAGCGCCTGGAATTTCCATCGGGTGAGCGCTTCCGGCATGGTAAAAGAAAAGGTAATGTTGCCTTCGCTGTCGGTCTTCAAATCGGGGAAGAAGAAGGCGGTTTCGTTGAAATTCTTGCGGATAGCCGGGGTAGGCTGGTCGACATCCGGGGCATTCGGATCACTGGCTGCTTTGTATCTGACGTCACGGCGCTTGTTCATCTCCGGTTCGCTTACGCTCATGAAACCCCTGTCCTCGTTGACGTCACTTTCCGGGGCGGGTTGCACTGTCGTGGCCTTACTCAAAGGAGCGGCTCTTCCGCCCACGGCGCCCCTCAATTGCGTCCTGGTCCGGCGGAGACGTTTGTTGATATAGCCGATCAGCTCGTCATATCTTTTGTCGAAAGATTTGAACTCGCTGAAATTTCCGTATTGCGCGAAGGCACTGACGGAGGCGAAATTGCCGGCATCGGACCAGTGCCGCATGCCGGTGAGGACCGACCAAACGTTTGGTTTCACCCATTGATGCGGGTAAAACTGGTCAAGCGAGGCGTCGTACATGCTTCCGAGCATTTCCGCAGCCACGGCCTCTTTCCGGTAGCCGCTGATTTTTATTTTCCACGTTTCCTTGCTTCCCGGCAGCGTTTTGTCCCTGAATGTCTCGTATGCGATTGTCAGGTCTTTGTTCGTCCACGGCACGGCAATGTGTTCGGTGTGCCTGTGGATGCGGTTATGTTTTACAAATACATAATCGACCGCAAAGCCGCCGCGATCCGCTTCGGTAGGGGTATATTCGAATTTCCGCTGCTCGTCGTTCAGTGTCAGATAGGAGAATCCGCCGGGCGCCGATTTCCGGTTTGTGCTGCTGATCACGAAAGCCTTTTCGGCGGAGGTCCCTATCGCATAATTTCCTTTTTCACCTGGTTCGGCGGCATTACCGGGTGTTGTGGCGAGGTATTGCGGGTAGGCAGGTTTTTTTGCTTCAAAATCTTTCAACTCGGTGAACCTGACGTCGTTCAGTTTCTCGCCGGCGGCATTGGTGGTGGTGATTTCTATCTTGTAAAAACCTGCCGGAAGTGCGAGTCCGGTGATGTCCACCGGGCTGCCGGCCTGTAATTGCAAGGTTTTGCCGACCGGCGAACCAGCCGGTTCCCATTGTTCCATTTCCGTTTCCTGGTCGTATTCGTCGTGCGGAAAACTGGCTACAAATGCTGTTTTGGATAAAACAAAAAGATCGGGGTGCCCCCAGTAGCGCTTTCTGATCAGCCGCTTTTCCGGCTCAATCCTAGTAAACTGAATGCTCGCTTCCGCCGGTACAAATGCTCCCGCGAGGTTTTCGGTGCGGATCGACAGTGACCTGGCGTTCTGCACGTCTATTACCGACGGAATTTCGGTTTTGAGCACGTACGATTTGTAGCTCACGGTCACGTTCGTTTGCGCACTTCTTGTTTCTCCGTTACTATCGGTCACGTCCGCGTAGACGGTGTAGTCGAAAAGCGGGTCGAGTTTTACATTCACTCTCCGGTCGGGAATTGCTTCGAAACTGACCTGAAACCGGCCGGATGCATCGGTGGCGGCTTCGCCATGTGCAATTTCCATCAGCTCTTCGGGTGCCCACCAGCGTTTGAGCAGCCCCGTATATAACAGCCTCGGCTTGCGCACGACGCGGTATTTTACCGTTGCCCCATCAATGGCGTTGCCCGCATAAGCGCTCGCTTTTCCGGTTACTTGTATTTGCTCGTTTACTTTGTAGGCCGCTTTCAGCGTATCAAACTCCACTGCGAACCGGGGACGTTTGTATTCTTCCACCTGAAAATTAACGCGGGAATTGTCCCTCACCCGGATGTGAAAACTGCCCGTAAGCCCGCTGCCCGGTACCGCAAATGAACCGGAGAAGCTTCCATACGCATTCACGCGGTGCCTGGCCTCGGCCACATGCTCGCCGTTCGCATTGTAAAGTGCGGCCGTAAATTCCTCCTGCTGGTTGCGGAGGACGCTCTCGCCTTTTCGGACAATGCCTTTGTAATAAACCGTCTGTCCTGGGCGGTAGAGGCTCCTGTCGGTGAACAGGTAAATATCTTCTGCCACGTTATCGTGTTCGGTTTCTGGCTGCTCGTTGTAATAGTAATATTGGTTTACATTCTCCTGGACAAACAGTCTGTCGTTCTCGTGCGTGACTTCCAGGAGGCGCTGCGTTCCGTAGTTATCTCTCTGGAGCGCCGGAACCGTGCAATGTCCGTTCGCATCGGTGGTCAGCAATGCGGTTTTGCTTTTGACATTGGTTCGGGTGTTATAGTCATAGCGTCTTTCCCAGAGTTGCACTTTGGCACCGGCCAGCGGCGCGCCGTTTTCACGGTTCAGCACGAACAGATCGCTCTCTTTTTGAATATAGCTGATGTCGGAAACGTAAAAGACCGCCGCGCCGAGGGCTGCATTGGTGTTATGGAAAGCAGGGTCGGAGCTGGCGAGGAGCAGGTATTCACCGGCAGGCAGCCCATCGGCCTTGATCTCCACCGAATGCTGCTGGAAATCGCGGGTGTCGGGAAGCGGCTGTTCCCAGGATTTTACGGATTGAAGCTTGGCTAATGTGCTCCACTTTTCGCTTTCTTCGTTGTTTTCCAATGCTTTCCGCAATACCTCCGTCGCTTTGAGCACGCGGAGATGCAGCTTGTCGAAATTCCGGTATCGTACAAACACGCGGAATGGCCTGGAATCGCTGTTTACCGCTTCGATTGAAAATACAAGGGATTTGTGGTTGATTAATTTGTGAAGGTTAAATGCATTAGCGCCCCCTTCCGTCTCCGGGTTTTCGCGCATGATCCGCTGGCAAATCTCGGCGGCCTTCACTCTTTCGAATCTGGCCGTAGAATCTTTGCCGGGCTGGTAGGCATCCGCCTTTTCATTCAGCCAGGCCGCTTTGAGGTACCACGCCTGCGCCGCTGCCGGTGTTGACTGATATTGGTCCGCAACGTGGCTGACAGCCATAAAATACAGCTCGCTCTGATCAGGGTGTACCGATTTCTGACGCACATATTGCAGCCGCGCCAGGTCGGCGTCGATCAATGCGGCGGGGTCTTTATCTTCGAGGTGGAATGCGATCAGTTTCTGGTAGAGCAGCAGCGCGTGATGTTCCAGAGAAGCCGAATCTTTGGTTTCAAACTTCCTGTGCACAAAATCCGCCGCGGGATCGAACGCGGATGCCGTGTTGATTTCGAATGCATATGCAGGCCTTTTAATCTCACGTTCGTCGGAAGAGAAATATTCCAATGCCCTGAATGCCAGCAAATCGAACAGGGTAGGGCGCAGTTTGCGCATGTTGCCTTTGGTAATGATCGCGTCGTACGGGTCCAGCCTGGTTGGCTTCAATGCAGCTTCATTCTCAATGGATTGGAGGAACAATGCTCCGATTCGCTGGTGAAAATCCTCCGTGCCCCAGGTTGCCACATCGGCTTTTTCGAAAGCGACAGTAGCCGTGCGATTGTAGAGCTGCCATCTGATCGTTTGGTAATAGTTGTAATATTCGGAAGCCACCAGGCTAGCCAGGATCGACCGTGCGGGGCCTGTGGCGCCGGCCATTTCCTTTTCCAGTTCCTGTATGGCTGCGGTGGCATTGTTCTCGCGGTTTTCCGCCTGCAATTCCGTCATGTACAACGCCGCTTTGATCAGCTGCGCGTCCTGCTTATCCTTTTTGGCCTGCGCATATATTTCCTTCACTTGTGCCAATGCATCTTTGGCAAGCCCCTTGCCCGCGAGCGCTTCGACTTTCTTCCACTCGCTATCGTAGTTCTTCAATGAACCCTGTCCGTAGGTGTGCATAGTTAATGATATAATAATGGTGATGATCAGATAGTAACCGAAGGTGTACGCTAATTTCATCGGATGAAGATTTGGTTTGTGATGAACAGGGTAAATATAACAAAACACCGCAGTGCCAAAAACGGCATTGAGCGGCCGGAAAGCGTCATTCAGCAAACTGCTTCGGAAAGCAATGCCATGTAGAAGTATAAAACATCTACATTGCCTCTTTTTACAATATGAAGTATCTTTAAATAATGCTTTTGCAGAATATAACCAATTACTACTCTTCTTGAACAAATTTTATTTTTAAGTAACTCTATGCGTACGATCATGTTGGTGGCGGGGATCATCGTCGCGCTGGTTTTGGGAAAGTTATTCATTTTCTCCAAATCCGGCGAGGGCAAGGGACCCGAGGTGAAAAAAGGTGGGGACGGGAAAAATGCGAAATCATCGGGCGGTGCCGTGCCGGTGAATGTGTTTATTGTAGGTAAGGAATCCATTGAGAACCAGATTTTTGCTTCGGGAACGGTTTTGCCGAACGAGGAAGTGAACCTGATGTCCGAAATCTCGGGCCGGCTGGTGAAGCTCGACATCAAGGAAGGCGCATACATTACCAAAGGCCAGCTGATCGCGAAAATCAACGACCGCGAGTTGCAGGCGCAGCTTCAAAAGATCGCATACAACCAGGATTTGAGTAAGAAGATTGAAGCAAGGCAAAAAAAGCTGCTGAATGTTGAGGCGATTAATCTCGAAGAATACGATGTTACTTCCAACAATATCCGGGTTTTGGAAGCAGAGAAAGAAGTGATCGAAGCCCAGCTCGAAAAGACCGAGATCCGCGCGCCGTTTAGCGGCCGTATCGGTTTGAAATTCATCAGCGAAGGTGCATTTCTGGCTCCGGGTACGCCCATCGTAACGATTGTGCAGAGTAATCCGGTCAAAATCGACTTTACCGTTCCTGAAAAATACAGCCCGAGCATTCGCGTGGGAAGCACCGTCAAGTTCAATCTCGACGGTGATCCTTCCACATACAGCGCCAAAATCCTGGCGGTGGACCCCAAAGTGGACGAAAGCCTCCGCACGCTTCGCGTGCGCGCCCTGGCGAACAACCCTGACGGCCGTTTCGTACCGGGTATGTTTGTGAAAGTGCTGGCCGATCTCGACGCCAACCGGGCTGCCATGATGATCCCTACGGAAGCCGTTGTGCCGGTTTTGAAAGGGAAAAAGGTGTTTATCGTGAAAGACGGCAAAGCACAGGAGGCAATGGTAACCACCGGCCTGCGCACCGACAAAAAGATCCAGATCATCGAGGGCTTGCAGCCGGGTGACTCGCTGATTACCTCCGGGATCATTGCCATCAAACCCAACACTGCCGTGAAGGTCAACCTATGAGCATCTCAACACTTTCCATCAAAAGGCCGGTTCTCGCGATTGTGATGAACCTGCTCATCATATTGTTCGGGTTCCTGGGGTATAAATTTCTGGGAATGCGCGAATTCCCGTCGATCGACCCGCCCGTGGTCTCCATTCGAACGAGCTACACCGGTGCCAATGCGGACATCATCGAATCGCAGATCACCGAACCGCTGGAAAAGCAGCTGAACAGTATCGAAGGCATTAAATCCATCAGCTCCACCAGCAGCCAGGGAACGAGCCAGATCACGGTGGAGTTCGACATTGGCGTGGATATGGAACGTGCCGCGAACGACGTGCGCGATAAAGTAGGCTCGGCATCGCGGACATTGCCGCTGGATATTGACGGCCCGCCGGTCGTAAGCAAAGCCGACGCAAACTCGGAGCCGATTATCGTGCTCACTTTCACCAGCAACACCCGCTCGCACCTTGAAGTGAGCGACTATGCGGAAAACGTGATCGCCCAGCGCCTTCAAACGATCGAAGGTGTGAGCGAAATCCGCATTTTCGGGCAAAAGAAATATGCGATGCGGATCTGGATGGACCCGGTTAAGATGGCTGCGCTGGGCATTACCACGCAGGATGTGAAAGTTGCGCTTGATAAGGAAAATGTGGAGCTGCCCAGCGGAAAACTGGCCGGCGATAATACGGAGCTCACCGTAAAAACCATCGGCCGGTTCCGTACCGAGGAGGATTTCAATGAAATGATCATCAAGAACTCCGCCACGCAGACGGTCCATCTGAAAGACATCGGTTCGGCGACGCTGGGCCCGGAAAACGAGGAGACGATCCTGCGACTGGATAATGTGCCGATGATAGGTCTGGCGATTTCGCCGATGCCCGGCGCCAACTACCTCGACATTGCAAAGGAGGTCAACAAGCGCATAGCCGCCATCAAAAAGGAACTTCCCAAAGACTACGAACTGGACACGCTCATCGACAACACGATTTTCGTAGAACGTTCGATCGAAGAAGTGGGCGAAACCCTGCTGATCGCGATCGTGCTGGTGGTGATCATCATCTACCTGTTCTTCCGCGATTGGCTCATTGCATTCCGTCCGCTCATTGATATACCCGTTTCGCTCATTGGTACTTTCTTTATCATGTACATCATGGGCTTTTCGGTGAACGTGCTCACGCTGCTCGCGATCGTGCTCGCAACCGGGCTGGTGGTCGATGACGGCATTGTGGTTACCGAAAACATTTTCAAGAAGATCGAGCAGGGCATGAGCCCCATCGAAGCCGCCATTAAGGGCTCGAACGAGATCATTTTTGCCGTTTTATCCACATCCATTACACTGGCTTCGGTTTTTTTGCCGGTTATTTTTATGGAAGGTTTTGTAGGAAAACTCTTCCGCGAGTTCGGTATCGTTATTTCCGCCGCTGTATTGATTTCCGCTTTCGTATCGCTCACGCTGACGCCCATGCTGAATGCGTACCTGGTTCGCAAAACGCACAAAAAGAGCTGGTTTTACGAGAAAACAGAGCCATTTTTTGAAAAGATCACCGCCAATTACGGCAATGCACTGGAGCGCTTTCTTAACATGCGTTGGGCAGCGGTCCCGATTGTGGCGGTTACGCTGGGTATGATCTGGTTTTTCGGGAAAGACCTGCAATCCGAACTCGCTCCGCTGGACGATCGCAACTGGTTCAGGATCAATATGACAACACCGGAAGGTTCATCGTTCGAATTCACCGATCGCTATGTGCAGAATGTAGGGAATATGCTTATGGACTCCATGCCGGGTAAAAAGGGCCTTATGCTCATCACCTCGCCGGGTAATTCTGGGCTTGGAGCGGCCAATACCGGCAGCGGGCGGATTGCGCTGGTAGACAAGAAGTTCAGAAAGGAATCGCAGCAGGAGATCGCCGATTATATCAACAAAAAACTGAAACTAATGCCCGACGCCAAGTCGTTTGTCGTGCAACAGCAGACGATCTCAGTCGATTCCCGCGGCGGTTTGCCCATTCAATACGTCATTCAGGCACCCGATTTCGAGAAACTGAGGGAATACCTGCCGAAATTCATGGAAGAGGTGTCCAACGACCCCACGTTTGCCATCACCGACGTGAACCTGAAATTCAGCAAGCCCGAAATTCAGATCATGATCGATCGCGAGAAGGCGAAATCGCTTGGTGTATCGGTGCAGGATGTGGCGCAAACCATGCAGCTCGCATTTGCAGGACAGCGGTTTGGGTATTTCACGATGAATGGCCGCCAGTACCAGGTAATCGGGCAGTACGATCGCGCAAACCGCGACGAGCCGCTGGATTTGAAAAGCATGTTTGTCAAAACAAATACCGGAAGTCTCGTGCAGCTGGATAACATCGTGAGGGCCGAGGAAGAGAGCAGTCCGCCGCAGCTTTTTCACTATAACCGCTACATGAGCGCCACCGTGCAGGCCGCTTTGGCACCCGGCAAGACGATCGGCGACGGTATCGCGGCCATGGACCGTATCCGCGATAAATTGAATGACGAAACGATCCAGACCGCATTGAGCGGCTCGTCACGCGATTATGCCGAGAGCTCATCCAACACGATGTTCTCCTTCTTCCTGGCATTGGTGCTGATCTATTTCATCCTTGCTGCGCAGTTCGAGAGCTTCGTCGATCCGTTCATTATCATGTTCACCGTGCCGCTGGCGATCGGCGGAGCGGTATTTTCGCTGTGGTTCTTCGATCAGACCCTCAATATTTTCAGCCAGATCGGTATGATTATGCTGATTGGTCTGGTGACCAAAAACGGTATTCTCATCGTGGAGTTTGCCAATCAGCTGCGGGAGCAAGGGCGAAGTATTCGGGAGGCGGCATTGGAGGCGGCAACGCTGCGTTTCAGGCCCATTCTTATGACGAGCCTTGCTACGATCCTGGGCGCATTGCCCATCGCGATGGCATTGGGCTCGGCAGGCCGCAGCCGCATGTCGATGGGGATCGTGATCATGGGAGGACTGCTGTTCTCACTCGTGCTGACGCTGTACGTCATTCCGGCCATTTACACATTCTTCTCCCGGCCCAAAAACTTCGAGAAAATGAAAATGATCGAACGCGTCGCGCGGGACAGCGAATTGGAAGAGCCAGCGCATTTTTGACATGAGCAATGCGGGTTAACTATGCCGCCGGAGATTGTTAACTTCGGTATAAATAGTCATTCATTATGCCCGCAACAGCCAAAACGAATTTGACAAATCTTCAACAGGAATTGCTGCATTTATACGCGCAGCAGGTCAGTGAGGAAGATTTGAAAAATATAAAGGAATTGCTCGGCGCTTACTTCGCCGGTCGACTGACCTCCCACGCGGATGCAGCATGGGATAAGAGTGGCTGGGCTCAACAAGATATGGAAGACATTTTGAACGAAGCCAGGCAATAATGAATGAACGTTGTTCTGGATACTAATGTCCTGCTCGTTTCGCTTCCCAGTCATTCCCAATACCATCCGATTTTTCTGGGCTTACTGAGAAAGGATTACAATCTTTTTTTTACCAATGAAATCTTGGCAGAGGAACAGATCGGGCGGCGATTAGGTGTTGAAAGGACAGAGCTACAACTATCCCAATTACTTTTCCTGTCTAATGTGCATGCAATCGAGCCATTTTACCATTGGCAGCTGATTGCACAAGATCCCGACGATGACAAGTTCGTTGATTGCGCAGTGGCTTGTGGAGCAGATTTTTTGGTCACTAAAACTCCTTAACTACCTCATTCCCATGATTTTCAACATCCTCACATGCGAACCAAGTGCGTTGCGGAAGTTGGTTTTTGCGTTGTAAACGAGCCCGAATTCCAATGCGGTGGCTTTTACGATAGGCGATAATGCGTGGTAATGGACGTGGGAAATGGAGGGGAAGAGGTGGTGTTCGATCTGGTAGTCGAGGCCGCCGATGAACCAGGAGAGCAGGCGGTTTTTTCCTGCGAAATTGGAGGTGGTTTGCAGCTGGTGAACGGCCCACGCATTTTCAATGCAGCCCGAATTGTCAGGTTCCGGCTGTTGTGCACCTTCTACCACATGCGCCATTTGAAATACCGTGCTGAGGATCATCCCAGCCGTGGCGTGCATGATCAAAAAGCCGATCAGCCATTCCGAGAAGGTTATGGACGTCAGCCAGAGCGGGATGATGCATATAAATATCACGTAAGCCAGCTTGGTGGATATCAGTTTCACCAGTTCCTTTCGGGGAAAGGGCTTGGTCATTCCTGAACCAGACATTTTATTGAAAAGGGATATTTCCTTAAAATCCTTCCAGAGGAACGACAGCGTCATCAGGCTGTACAGAAAAAATGCGTAAATGTGCTGAAAACGATGGATATACCTTTGTTTTTCCTGAAATGAGAGCCGCAGGAGGAATTTGCCCGTAATGTCTTCGTCTACGTCGTGAATGTTGGTGTAGGTGTGGTGCAGCCTGTTATGTTGAACTTCCCAATTATAGGCATTGCCGCCAAGCAGGTAGATCGACGCGCCGAAAATCCGGTTGAGCAAATTTGAAGTCGCCAGCGAGCCGTGAATCGCGTCGTGCATGACCGACATCCCTACGCCCGCCACGCCAAGCCCCATCACAACCGCAAAACCTGCCATAGCGAGTATGCCGAACTGATCGGAAAGGATCAGGATGTATGGCACCAGGTACAGGCTCAGCATGAATATGGCCTTGTAAATAATACTTTTCCCACCCGACTTGCAGATATCGTTGGCGGAGAAGTACTGATCGACCCGGTGTCTTAGGGTAGGAAAAAAAGTACTTTTCTCCGGATTTGTGAATTTGACTTTTTGATATTGCATGGAAGGAAGCGGATGACGCAGTTTAAATCAGTGGGGCGGCTCTATGGGAACGGAGTTTTGGGATTATTATTAGCAATTGCTTCATCCAATTTGATTATTAGCTTCAAAAATGCGGTCGAATGTTGATAACTGAAATAAAGTTTTGAAAACGTACCTAAAAGCGAAAGGGGCCGGCAGCAATGCCGGCCCCTTCCCAAACATACTTTAAGTGCTTTCTCAGAGCGCGAATTCCGCCTTGATCGCATCTACGAAATCGAGTTTTTCCCAGGTGAAAAGTTCAACTTCTACTTCTTTCTCTTCGCCGTTGGCGCCTTTGAATGATTTCTTAACGATCTCGTTCTTACGTCCCATGTGGCCGTATGCCGCTGTTTCGGAATACATCGGGTTACGCAGTTTCAGGCGCTGCTCGATCGCGTACGGGCGCATATCGAAGATTTCTCCGATTTTAGCAGCGATAGCACCGTCGTTGTCGGCCACTTTCGCGGTACCGTAGGTATTTACATACAAGCCGCAAGGTTCAGCCACACCGATCGCGTATGAAACCTGAACGAGTACTTCGTCGCAGAGTCCGGCGGCAACGAGGTTTTTAGCGATGTGGCGCGTCGCGTAAGCTGCTGAACGGTCCACTTTGGAAGGATCTTTTCCGGAGAATGCACCACCACCGTGAGCGCCTTTGCCACCGTAGGTATCGACGATGATCTTACGACCGGTAAGGCCGGTGTCACCATGCGGACCGCCGATTACGAATTTGCCGGTCGGGTTGATGTGGTGGGTAATGTCGCCGGTGAACAGTTTTTGCAATTCAGGCGTCAGTTTCGCCTTCACGCGGGGAATTACAATATTGATAACGTCATCCTTGATTTTCGCGAGCATGGCTTCTTCGCTGTCGAAGTCGTCGTGCTGGGTCGAAACCACGATGGTATCGATACGTTGGGGCACGTTGTCGTCGCTATACTCGATCGTTACCTGTGATTTCGCGTCGGGGCGCAGGTAAGGGATCAGTGAGGGTTCGTTGTTGCGGATGTAAGACATTTCCTGAAGAATCTTATGCGCCAGGTCAAGTGCCAGCGGCATATAGTTCTCCGTTTCGCGGGTTGCATAGCCAAACATCATACCCTGGTCGCCGGCACCCTGTGCATTCGCTTTGGATTCGAAGTCCTCGGCAGCAGCAGCGCGGTCAACACCCTGGTTGATATCGGCACTCTGGTCGTGGATCGCCGAGAGGATACCGCAGGAGTTGGCTTCAAACATGTATTCACTTTTCGTGTAACCAATTCTTTTGATCACATCGCGCGTGATTTTCTGAACATCGAGGTAGGTGTTGGTTTTTACCTCGCCGGCCAAAACTACTTGTCCGGTCGTTACCAGTGTTTCGCAGGCCACCTTACTGTTGGTATCCCATGCTAAGAAATTGTCAATCAGTGCATCTGATATTTGATCGGCTACCTTGTCAGGATGTCCTTCAGACACGGACTCCGAGGTGAATAAGTATGGCATTGGAAACGAAATAAAAGTTACAGAAAAATTTAAATGTGTGATTATTACTGGATTGGTATCCCTTGCTTTTTTTCTAATTACCGGCAAAAATAAGTAATCCTTTAGATATTCAGTTTGAGAATTCTATCGATTGAATAGATTTTCCTTCCCAAAACACGTCCAAATTGCAAAAAAGCCGGCATAGTACCACTACGCCGGCTTTGCCGTTTGATCAATATATCTTCACAAATCAGATGGGTACATTCACGTGTCGTTCCGCATGATAACTCGAACGTACCAGTGGCCCTGACTCGACATATTTTAGTCCGCGTTTCAGCCCTTCTTCCCTGTAATTATCGAACATCTCGGGTGTGATCCATTCGATTACTTCATGGTGCATTTTGGTAGGTTGCAGGTATTGTCCCAAAGTCAGGATATCAAGTCCGTTTTCGGCCAAGTCGTCCATTGCCTTGTACACTTCATCCTGCGTTTCGCCCAGGCCGAGCATAATGCCGGATTTGGTGCGTTGGCCGTATTCCTTCGTACGTTTGATCTGTTCGAGGCTGCGGGCATATTTAGCCTGCGGGCGTACCGCTCGGTATAAACGTTCCACCGTTTCCATATTATGCGAAACCACCTCCTGGCCTCCTTCGATCATGTGAATGAGGGCCTCCCAATTGCTTTTCACATCGGGGATCAGCGTCTCGATGGTCGTTTCCGGCGTGTTTTCCTTCACCTGGCGAACCGTCTGGTACCAGATTTCGGCCCCCTTGTCTTTCAGTTCGTCGCGGTTTACAGATGTGATCACCGCGTGTTTCACCTGCATCAGCTTAATCGCCTCCGCCACGCGCCGTGGTTCGTCGGTGTCGTATTCGTTGGGCCGGCCGGTCGCTACCGCGCAGAAACTGCAACTTCTGGTACACACATTGCCGAGGATCATGAAGGTGGCCGTTCCAGCGCCCCAGCATTCTCCCATATTCGGGCAGTTGCCGCTTTCGCAAATGGTGTGGAGTTTATAGTTGTCGACCAGCTGTCTTACTTTCCTGAATTCAGGGCCTGCGGGGAGTTTGACCCGGAGCCAATCGGGACGTTTTCTGCGTTCCGATGGTATTACTGGCAATTCAATCATATCAATCTGTAATCTCCGAAGACGCGTCGTTGCCGTGCGCCGTCAATTTATAAAAGTGGTAATTATCTTTTCTTACTTCCAAAATAAAGGGTCAGGTATCCGGACGTAAAAAAGGCCTTGTTTTGCGCATCGGCCATGATGGTTACTTTCCGTGAAAAGGCTTCCGCGATAAACCCAACTTCAACACCCGTCACATTGTCACGAAAAGCGCTGAGTTCGAAACTCATGGCAGTTTTAATATGCAGCCCCGGCACCACTTTCGATTTCCCGAATCCCTGGAAAAAGCTGCCTGCACCGATGATATCGCCCGGTCTGTTGGGATCGAAAGGCTCGGTGGTCACGCGGCCGTCGGAGCCCTGGTATTGCACCATATAAGGTTTCTCAAAACCCAGCGACGGACCCGCCGCAATGATGCCACTGATCGAGATGCCTTCGTCGTCCTGGCGGCTGAAAAGCGCTATTTCACGTCCGTATTCGGGGCGCAGCACAAACAGGTAGTTTTGCTTGCCATATACCAGCCTCGCGCCGGTGATAAAGTCTTGTGTGGATAGTTCTTTCGGATGCTTCACATTCACCAATTCCAGCGCCAGGTAGCGGTAGGCATTCTTGCCAAACATTTTCGAGCCCAATGCCGATGACTGCCGGAATACTGCGCCTCCGAGAATCCCCGAGTTGGTATTGGTTGTAATGCCCACAGAGGTAAATGATTTATAGGTCTCCTCGGTGTCATCGTTCTTCACAGACCTGCGCTGAGCGTATATTTCTGTCGATAGTGCAAACAGAATCGATACTGAAAGTAAAAGTTTTACACGCATCATATTATTAGTATAAATTCTCTGTGACTATGTATGTGTCGTATGAACAGTGAAAGTACAAAATAATAGCGTATGCTGCTGTATATCGACACCACATTAACGGTTTTTTGTACATTTATGTTCTTGAAACGAAAAAAGAAACAAAAAAGCCTCCTGGCCGTCTCTTTTCGGTTAAAATACCGGTCGTTTGTTGCTCTTCTAATATCCTTTTAATCAGAGTTTTGGTGAAAATCATTTATCAGGTCGCCATTCAGGTTTTCGCATTTCTATTCCGGTTAGTCGCACCTTTCAATCCCAAATTAAAGCTCGGCGCCGAGGGCCGGAAAGGCCTTCTCGATCGCTTACGCAGCACTTTTCCAGCCCAGTCGGCAGGGCGGCCGGTAGCGTGGTTCCACGCCGCGTCGCTCGGGGAATTTGAACAGGGAAGGCCGGTGATCGAAGCTTACCGCGAAGCTTTTCCGGACCATTTTATATTGCTGACGTTTTTCTCGCCTTCGGGTTATGAAATCCGTAAAAATTACACGGGAGCCGATCTGATCTGCTACCTGCCGATCGATACGCCTTCCAATGCACGGGAATTTGTACAAATCACCCGTCCGCAGGTGGCCTTTTTTATCAAATATGAATTCTGGTTTAACTACCTCCGCGAACTGCGGAAAAACGGAAGCTATATTCTTTCTTTTTCAACCATTTTTCGTCCGAACCAGATTTTCTTTAAGCCGTACGGCGGCTTTTTCCGGAAAATGCTCGGCTATTTCGATCATTTATTTGTCCAAAACCAGGCTTCCGTAACACTGCTGAGCGGCATCGGCATCACCCACGCCAGCATCGCAGGCGATACCCGGTTCGACCGCGTGCGGGCCATCGCGTCCAATGCGCGCGAGTTGCCGGAAATCGGCCTGTTCAAATCCGGGAACCAATGTCTCATCGCAGGCTCGGTGTGGGACGCCGATATGCAGGTGCTCATTCCGGCGCTGAATGCATTGACAGGTAAATTGAAGGCGATCATCGCGCCGCATGAGATCAAGGCAGACGAAATTGCCGGCTGGCGCGCAAAGTTGAGCGGTCGTTCCATTTTGTATTCGGAAGTGGCGGCAGGGCAAAATCCGGAAGGGTTTGACTATTTGATTATTAACAATATAGGGATGCTTTCGTCCTTGTATCGGTACGGAAATATGGCTTACATAGGCGGTTCGTTTGGTGTCGGGCTGCACAACATCCTTGAAGCTGCGACATTCGGTTTGCCGGTTGTTTTTGGGAATAAAAGCTATCACCGGTTCCAGGAGGCCGTAGACCTGATCGAAAAAGGTGGCGCATTCGCAATGGCTGATTCCAATGCGTTGCTGCAAATGCTGGAACGGTGGGTGAATAATCCAGGATCAGCCTCCGCGGCGGGTGGAATAAGCCGCGAATACGTGCATTCGGGGACGGGTGCCACCGGGCGGATCATGCAAAAAGTAAGGGAGGCAATGCGCTGACGGCACCTTTTCAGGCACCATCAGCCAATGATTTTCAGGAAAATTCCTTCGTAATGAGGTTGTCGAACAGGTAAGCCTGTGTCCCCAGCAGACGGGCTTTGGAGCCCAGCTTGGAAATGTGGATCGACAGCGGGTTTTTAAAATCCGACAGGCAGTATTTGTTGATCGCCTGCTCAATCGGGTTGGAAATGAACGGCCCCGCTTCGGCCAGCAACCCGCCAACAATAATCACTTCGGGATTGAACAAATGAACCGCGGTAGCCAATCCCTTGCCCAGTTCGGTTCCCACGGTGCTTAGCAGGTCGATCGAAAACTCGTCGCCCGCGTGCACTGCTTCAATAATGTGAGAAGTTTCCAGCTGTTCGAGGTCGTTGTTCACAATCTGTTTCAGGATCGTGGCCCGGCCGCTGTGGATGCCTTCCTTGGCCTGGCGAATCAGCGCAATGGCCGACGTGATCGTGTCCAGGCAGCCCACTTTGCCGCAATGGCAGAGCATACCGTCGGGTTTCACCTGAATGTGGCCCAGCTCGCCCGCGAAGCCCGAAGCGCCGTTGAACACCTCGCCGTTGATGATAATGCCCAAACCCACACCCCAGTCGATATTGATCGTGAGCACCTGCGATTTATCTACCGCATATCCGAAGCGGTGCTCGCCGATGGTGGTGGCCTTCGTATCGTTGAAAAGGCACACGGGCAGGTCGAAATGCTCTTTGAGGTACGTTACCAGCGGCACACCCGGCGGTGTAAGGTTCAGGTAAGTTAAATTAATACCCTGTGAAGAGTTGATCAGCCCCGGCATCGAAACGCCGATGCCCCACAGCTTGCTATGTGAAATGTTATTGGATTTCAGGAAATCGTCGGTCGAGGCAAAAAGCTCTTCCAGGAAGTTGGCAGAGTCGTCGAGGCGTATGGCAACTTTTCTTTTGAGGATCAGCTGGTTATGCAGGTCGAAAATAACGAGCTGGGTGTCATGGCGGTTGATGTCCATGATCAGCGTGAGGTACTTTTTCGAATTCAGACCATATAGTACCGGTGGGCGGCCAGCTCTCGCCGGGCCAGTCCCGGTTTCGGTGATCCAGCCTTCGCGCATCAGATCATTTACAATTCCGGTTGCGGAGGGGATACTCGCGTGGAACAGCTTTGCCATTTTGTTAATGGAAGTGTCCCCATTTTGATATAGATGCAGCAAAAGGCTGCTTCTAATGCGATTTTTGCGAATATCAATCACCGAACTCGGTTCTTCTGCCACTAAGTCCATTATGCGGAGTAGAAAATATTAATAGGATAATGTTTTTAATTTTCTTTACGATTGGGTGGTACTAATGTATGAAATAATCAGAAAAAACGGCGTTGATTTTAAAAAATATTATTATTTGTTGTAAAATCCTTAGCAGATCGGGCGATATGCCAAACGTTTTCTAATTGATTTCGCAGTCACAATGGGGATTCCGGCTAAAATGGAGCAGGTTATACGTAATGTTCATAAAAAATCAGTCGCGCCTGAAAACTACTTATCTGGCTCCCGATTTTGACTTAAACGGTAATTTTTAGGGACTCTGCCAAAGTCCTTTTAAATTCGCTGATTCCAAAATAAAGACAAATGGGTTTAATAAGGGGTTTGGTGCTTCGTTCGACGGGTTCGTGGTACGATGTCAGGGATAGCAGGGACGGGCACATCTGGCAGTGTCGTTTGAAAGGTAAGTTCAAAGCATTAGGTCTGAAAGTGACCAATCCGATAGCCGTCGGCGATTATGTCAATTTTGAAGTGGAGAACGAGGGCGAAAACTTTGGCATTATCCATGAGATCGTGCCGCGCGAGAACTATGTGATCCGTCGCTCGGTGCATAAAACCGCACACGCACACCTCATTGCCGCGAATGTGGACCAGGCCATTCTGATCGCAACACTCGTTTTTCCGCGCACTTCCCTTGGCTTTATCGACCGCTTCCTGGTGGCCATCGAATCTTTCCGCATTCCCGGCGTGCTCGTATTCAACAAGCAGGATTTGCTGGATGATGAAATGAAAGGTTTTCAGGCGGAGCTGATGGAACTGTACACGTCGCTCGGCTACCGCTGTATCGCCACAACCGCCCTCGCGGAGCTCGGTCTGGAAGATTTTAAGCAGATTTTGAAAGGCAAAGTTTCGCTGCTGTCGGGGCACTCGGGAGTGGGGAAATCAACCCTGGTGAATGCCATTGCGCCCGACCTGGATATTAAGACGCAGGAGGTATCCACATTTGCGAACAAGGGTGTACACACCACTACATTCGCCGAAATGTTCGAGCTCGAAAAGGGTACGTTCATCATCGATTCGCCGGGAATCAAGGAACTTGGTCTGGCAGATATGGAGAAGGAGGAAATCAGCCATTACTTCCCCGAAATGCGAGAGAGGCTGAATGAATGCCGCTTCAACAATTGCCAGCACATCAACGAGCCGGGTTGCGCAGTGAAGGATGCCGTTTCGGAAGGGAAAATCGCGATAACGCGTTATGAGAGCTATTTGAGCATGATGCTGGGGGATGATAACCGGAAGTAGGGGAGCTCACTGAATGAATGAGTGAATGAGTGAATGAGCCGCCGTGGAACGGGGAATGAGCCGCCGTGGTGCGGTAAACGGAACGGATGATGACAAATGTAGAACATATTGGTATTGCGGTGAGCGATCTTCTGGGGGCGGAAACGCTCTATGCAGCGCTTTTGGGTGCGGCGCCTTATAAGCGGGAGGAAGTGGAGTCGGAGCAGGTGTTGACTTCGTTTTTTAAAGTGAACCAAACTAAAATAGAGCTGCTGCAAGCCACCGGGCCCGATAGCGCCATTGCGCGTTTCATTGCCAAGAAAGGGGAAGGCATCCATCACATTGCCTTCGAAGTCGACGATATTCTTGCTGAAATGGACCGCCTCCGCAATGCGGGATTTACGCTCCTCAATGAATCGCCCAAACGCGGCGCAGATAACAAGCTGGTCTGTTTTGTACATCCCAAAAGCGCCTACGGCGTGCTGATCGAACTTTGCCAGGAAATCCGGTGAGGGCTAGAATGGCAGCCCCACCGCGATGTTCAAGATCAGGTTCTCCTTTCTCCAACTTTTACTTCCGAATTTGATCTCATTGAAAACCCACGGGTTTTTGTATTTGATATCACCCTCGGGTGTTTCTGATTCAATTTCCTGCGTGTACCACGGCTTGCGGAAAGGCGTGGCGAGGTCGAGGCGGAAAACCAGGTAGGAGAAGTCCAGACGAAGGCCTATCCCGCCGCCTACGGCGAGCTGTTTGAAAAAGTCATTGCTGATAAGCGCCCGCTCGTCGTAACCCGACCGCTCCGCACTACCGAACGACCAGATATTGCCGGCATCTACAAACAGCGCTGTGTTGATAATGTCGGTAAACTTAATGCGTATTTCCGAGTTGAATTCCATACGGATGTCGGCAAAAGTCTGGTAGCCGAACAGCGCGATAGAGCTTGAATCCGGCGGATAAACGCCCGGCCCGAGTGATCTTGCCCGGAAGGCCCTGATACCCGTGCTACCACCGCCGAAATATTGCTTGAACAGCGGCGTCTGCATCGTTTTGGAATTACCATACGGCCTGATTGCACCCAGCAAAAGGCGATTAGCCCATTTGATCGACGGCGTGATCGTGCGGTAGTATCTTACATCACCATCCAACTTGATATATTGAAACACCGGCACCCCGAAAAGCTCTCTTGGAATGCTGTCGTACTCCATCTTTTTGGCAATAAGGCTCAACAAATTCCCGCCGTAATCGATACCGCCGCTTAATGCAAACTGGTTTTTGCTGAATGGGCGCGGCGTAGGCCGGAAAGAGATCGAATAGTTAGAACCCATGATGAGGTACTTCGTTTCGAGGATCGTCAGGTAACGCTGTACGTCCAGCGGGTTCGTGTCCGGGTCGAAGATGATCTTGTCGTAGGTTTCGTAATTGATATTCCTCGGCTCCACAAAGTTGATTGAAATGGGCGTGAGGGTATGCTCGACTTCGGAATTACGCCGCCACACGTACGACCAGTCGCCGCGGATGGAGCGGGTGGTGTAGAAATTGCGCTGGATGCGGTTTTCGTAATTGAGCGATAGGATCGTTTTGGGCAATGCCTGGCTCTTTTCCGGCCTGATCCGCACGAATGGGATAATAAAGCGCGGGAAAGAAAGATCGGCCTTTGCCCCGTAACGGATGTACTCGTTTCCGATGTTGTTCGATGAGTTACGGTTTCCTCCCAGCTGCACGTCAAAACCGAAATAGGCGCTGAGCGCGAGCATTTCGGCCCCGCGGAAGAAGTTACGGTTTCGCCAGGTAACATCCAGCTGCGAGCCGCCGAGGTTGTTGGATTTGGTACTGGCCGAAAGGACGGTTTGCAGCGACTTTTTCTTCATCGGCGCGAGGTCGTAATACACGTCCAGCAATGCCGAATCGGAGCGGGGAACGAGGTCGAAGCGGTTTTTGACAAAACGGAAATTTTGCAGGTTTACCAACCGTTGCAGCGACACGTCGTGCATGGTATTGGTATACATATTACCCCTTCTGAACCCGATCGCGTCGTAGAATATCCGGCGTTTGTACTTGTTGCCGGGGTCGGTGACGTTGATCCCTCTCCGCAATGGACCGCGCGTGGCAAGGGCGGTAGAATCGGTTTGCTGGCTTTCCTCCGTGCCGGTATTGACGAAAATGCGGTTGATGAAATACTGTTTCAGCGAAGTTTGCGCAGTTTCTTTTTTGACTTCCAGGTATAAATTAACCTGCTGCGGCCCGAGCGTTGAATCGGCGCCGCCAATCGTGGAATCGACCTTGACGATCAGATGATCCGGGTTGAAAAAATAGTATCCTTTGCCTTTCAGTTCCTGATCAATGCGCGTGCGTTCGGCGCTGACCACATCGAGCCGGATAGGGTCGCCTTTTTTCAGAAGGGTTTTTGCCTTGGCCGAATCGAGGTCGCGGTTGAAGCGCGAACTGTCGGGAATGACGTACGTGAGCTCGTTGATCACGTAGCGCGGCATGACATACGCATTGTACTCCGTAACCGCCGTGCGCTTTTTCTTCTTTTTATGAGGCACGATTTTACCCTTCACCGACGACCGGTAATAGCCTTCATTATCCAGGTAAGCTACCATATTGGCGGCATTAATGTCCACAATGCGTTGCGTTGCATAGCGCGGCGGTTCGCCCAGTTTTTTCCTGAACCAGCTCCGCAAACCGCCCTCGTCTTTGGGTTCGCCTATCCAATAATAAAACCAAACTTTCCACGGAAACCCGAAAAGGGTTTTGTTGGGCGGCGGCTTGATCAGCCCTTCGAGCTGGGACGACAAGCCGGACACATTAGGCTTCGACAGCGTGTCGGCCTGCACATTTACTTTGTTACCGACATAAATGCTCTGGCCTTCGGGCACGTATCGATTTACCGAGCAGCTCCCCAGGAAAATACAAATGGCCAGTAAATACCCGATATTACTTCTCATTGCGCTGCTTTTGGAAAATTTCGCGGAAAAGATCATAGTCCGCCGTAATGATAAAACTAACCCCGGTTTCGATGATGAACCCTTCGAGGATGGATTGGTATTGATTTTTGCGATAACCGCGGAACATATAGCGGCCGTCGCGGCTGATCAGGTAATCGAGTGCGATGTTGTCGAACACTTCTGTGGAATTGCCGGTATTGTTGCGGCTTTCGAGCTCGAAGTTCTTGCCTACGGAAATTTTCAACCGGTCGTTCAAGAATGCTTTGCTCAGCCCTACATTGAGGTCGGTGCGTGCTCCCTGGGTTTGATCTGCCGTTGAGTTCAGGCCAATATTGAGGTCTACGCCCTTGATGAGGTCGGAGGCGAGGTTATTGAGCTGGTCGCTGAGCAGCTGACTCACGCTTTGCCGTGCCACTGCTTCGGCGCTCGATCCGATGTTGAAACCGGCCGTCGATTGATCGGTAATAAATTTGTTCGTGATCAGCAATGCAAATGCCTGCTTGTTCATTTCCGACGGGTTATGCACCATATCGTTCCAGAACGTCTGTTGGGTAATGTCGTTTTTAACATTCGCGTCCACCACATCGTCCGGTATCACGATATTGAATGTGATGTTCGGGGTGGTGAGGTTCCCGGTGATCACAACCTGCACTTCGACCGGTATTTTGCTCGCCCCCTGGAATTTCGAGGAAATGGACCCCGGATCGACCATCACCGGATATGCGGCGGTAATGTTCAGGTCGGCTTTCATCGGATCTCCGGTCCAAAGGAGCCTGCTGTCTTCTTTTATTTCAAACTGTCTTTTCAGGATTTGCAGCGTCAGATCATAAGATCCCTCGGTGAGGTCGTATGAGCCAAGCAGGAATAGCTGGCCATTCGGCGCTATACCGGTGTTGAGGTGCGCATTGCCTTTCAGGCGGATATTGTCGCCATTCAGCTCGTCGATTACCACTTTGAACTCCGATTTGTCGTCGACGTCGATATCCAGTGAGATTTGTGAAGCAAAATCGACGACTACGCTCTGAGCGGTTTCCAGCGAGTCGTTTTTGGCAACCTGTGTGGAATCGCTCATGTCCACGAATTCGATCACGCCTTTGGTAGCATCGCCCGCTTCGGTGGCATCGCTTGGCATTACGAATGTGACATTACTGCCCGGGTTGACCTTCACGCTGCCATCCACGACCGATTTTGCGCCCTGGCCTTTTACGGTAAGGTTCGCATCAATGGCCGCCTTTCCGAAAAACAGCTCATTCTGTTTTTGCGTCGAGTTGAGGACATTGAAGTTGTTGGCCGAAATATTAAGGTTATACCCCACATCCGGCAGCTTGGCAATGCTCACATTACCATTGATCTTCATCGCCTGGTTCAGCGAGTCGGTGATCGTGAAGTTGTTGAAATTGATATTCTGGCCGTTGAACTGGATCTTCTGGCCGGCCAGCGAGTACCGCGATCCAAGCTGCGTTGCATTAAATGCTACGTTATCGAAATTGATTGCGCCATTGAGCCGCGGGCTGTCGGTGGCGCCCGTGATGGCGATATCGCCCGTCAGATTGCCCTCCGCCCGTTTCAGCTCCCCGAAACTGAATGCTTCGATCGTTTTGGCGCTCAGTTTTTTCAGGTCCATTTTGAAATCCATCGGCGAATCGGATTTCAGGTTATAGCTACCCCCGATATTGACGTCGTTCTGGTCGCTCACGAGCGACATTGCCACGCGGATCAGGTTCTCGGTTTCATTCGTCGATTTGAGCGAAAGGTCGCCGACAGGTATCTGAGTTACTGCGAGATCGTTAATCGTAAGCTCGCCCGTATACACCGGCGACTTCATATAATCGCTCAGCAGCACTTTTCCATTCAAAGTACCCGCCGCTAGGGTCGAATCCAGCGTGGCGATCTCGATCAGCGGGCCGATGGAGATGTTGGACATTGCGATGTCAAGCGGGCTGTTCGGAGCGTCCGAAGTAGAGTTGATTTTCAGCGACTGACCATTGTTGCTGATCATGAAGTTATTTACAAAAACACTGTCGGTCGCGTACTGAACATAGCCAGCCGTGTCGGTATCCCATTTGGCGTAGTTCAGCAGCAGGTCGTCGCGGAGGTTGAGGCGGTACCGGCTGCCATTCACGGCCAGGTCGCCTTTTACCGAATGGCGTTCGGTATTCAGAGAGTCGCGCACCGTGAAATCGAAGCGGACATTGTTATTCACGATCTGGGTCGCCAGCGAGGCGTTCTGCATCCGGAAACCGCCGGTGTTCACCATGCCTACATTTGCATTCAAAGCCGCATTGGCATCCACCGTGCTGAAATCCACCGCCACACGCTCCACACGAATGCTGTCGTAATCGACCATTGGAATGCTCAGCCGGGCTACCAGCGACGAGTCTTTCTGGTTGTCCATCTCGGCCCGGAAACGCACCGTATTCAGTTCGCGGATCTGCGGAACGAAGACCTGGATCGCCGGGTGGTTGGTCACAGTGGCATCCAGCGCGAAGTTGACGGGCTTGGTCACTTCGTTATAGGTAATGTCGGGTGATTTGAAATGCTTCCCGACTTCGGTCAGGATCGCGTCGCCGAGCTCGGTGTACGAATACTGGCCCGTCATTTTGGCTTTCAGAATGGGCGATTCAATGTAGGCCTGTTTGCCGCCGCTGGAATCGGTAAGCTGAACGTTCACACTCGAAATACGCACCGGCCGGCCATGGTGCGTGAGCACGAGACTGTCCATTTTCACCGTTCCGAGCGGATTTTCAGGGTTTGTCGAGGGCATATCGACTTTGATATTACCCTTCACCTGCAAAGAATCAGCGTACAGATTTAATGCCGTAAGATCCAGGTTCGACACTTCCAGATCCGCTTTGACGGACGGATATTCTTTCGACAAATCGGCCTGTGCGGTAAGGTCGAGGCCGATATTGCGGTCGTTCATGTCGGCCGAAATATTAGCCATTCCATGATCGATGTCGCCTTTCAATCTCAGGTTTTGATAAACATAACCTTTAATATCCGCGCTTTCGATATTACCGTCGAGGCGCGCTTTCATGGTGTTGGGCGCGTAGCCTACGCCCTCCACGTCCGTGCGGAGCGTGAGCTTGCCCATTTCGGAAGGCGGCTGTTTCATCAGCTTGCCGAGGTCGAATTCGTTGAATGCCAATGTGCCTGTGTATTGCGCCCTCAGGCTGTCGGTAATGTTTTTGAGATTCCCCGAAAATGTTCCCGTACCGAACGATGTGTTGATGGTCGTCGCGAGGGTGAGGTTTTCCATGGAACCCTTCACCTTTCCTGAGAGCTTGATCGTCTCCGGCAACTCTATCGAAGCCGGCACGGCGCTGTCGGGCAGCATTTTCATCAGGTCGGCCTTCGTGGATGATATTTCGTTGATATTCAGGTCCAGGGCGAGCTTGTTGGCGTCGGGCAAGCCTTTCACGCGGCCGTCGGCGCTTAGCACGGTGCCGTCGAGCAAAGAGAAGTTCGCTTTGGAGATCAGCATATCGTCCACCGAGCCGGTGATTTGCCCCGTTCCTTTCACGACGCCATTCGGCTCCTGGTCAAATGGAGGCGTTTTGGCAAGGTCGGGAGCGAGCAGGAGAATATCGGCGAATGCGATGCGGCTGTCGGTAAGGCGGAGTTTGAGCTTCACTTTGCCGATGTCGTTCGTCAGCTGGTCGAGGTTGTTGTAGCGCAGGCTCAGCTCGTCGCGAATAAGCGTGTTGGGTGTTTTTACATAAAGGTTCCGGAGATACGTCTCTTTGGCGCCATAAGCGAAGTTGGTCCGCAGTGCATCGAGCCTGAAACCGCTTTTGTCTTTAAATGAGGCCGATTTGAGCGCTCCGGCGATGTTTTCAGGCGAAAACAGGAAGTCCTGCAAATCGACATTGAGGTCCTGGATATTCAAGTGAGCATAGTCCAGGCCTTTGGGAATGGCAGGAGAATTGAAATCGTCGTAACGGATGTCGTTGTCCGCCAGCTTGATTTCCCCGACTTTCACATACCAGCCGGGCGTGTCCGAAGCGGTGGTGTCTTCTTTCGCCGGGGCAGCTTTCGGTTTTTTGGCAAATTCGGCAAAGAGCGACATGTTTTGCAGCGAAATGTTCTTCACATCCACGCGCTGGCTGCCCATGTACACATTGTTGACATGCCCGGCAAGCTTTCCTACCGTCATGCCGTTTTTCAAGCCCGACGTTTCATCGTCGAACTGCCATTTAAATTGTTGAATGTCAATGTCGCCAACCTTGATATCCAGCGAGTCGGCCGGGTCTGGCGCGGGCTCGGGGCCTGCGGCGGCGACTTTCAATGCCGGGTACATCCGCAATTTTACCTCGCTGTTATGCAATGCGGTGTTGGTGAGATGATATTGCGAGAGGGTCGGGTTGAATTTGTCGAATTTCACGACGGCTGAGTCGATTTTGCCGGATGCGTCGGTGCCGATGACCGCGTCGCGGTAGGAGAAGCGGACGTCTTTGAGCGAGATTTGGTCCAGCCGCATATTCAGCGGTTTCGAGGCGGCGGTGTCCACTGTGGTGGTATCGGTACCAGCGAATGCATCGACGATAAACTGGAAATTGAAGGTGGTATCGGGTAAAACGCGATTGATATTCGCATTCACGCCTTCCAGTTCCACTTTGTTGATCCCGATATCGCCCTTGATGAGGCTGTACATATCCAGGTCAACATACAGCCGCTTGCCGGCTACGAGCGTGTCGCCCTTCAAATCCTCGAAATACACGCCTTCCAGCAACACCCAATCCGGAATATCGAAACGCACTTTCTCGATATTGACTTTGGTTTTCAGCTTTTTACGCAAAAAGGAGTTAGCCTGGGACGTTAAAAAATTCTGACCGAACGGTGTCTGGATGCCCCAGACCAACACGCCAACCAGAATCAATACTGTCAGGATTATTATGGCCAATACTTTTAGTGCTTTCTTCATCCCTGGCTTTTTTCCGCCTTATTTCGACGGCGTTGAGAACGTTGTTTGTTGTGAAAACCGAACGGCCCGGTACATTGCGCCCGGGCCGCCGGACAAAGGGCTGTTTGTGCCCCGGATTATCTTTTAAAGAGTTCGACATTCACCGCGTCGTTCACAGTTAGCGTCGATTTGATTGTAACGGGTTTTCTGTCGGAGCTGCTCAATTCCACGACTTTGGTCGGATACATGATACCATACGTCGATTTCGCGTAATCTGATAGGTCGGAAGTCTTTTCAACACCGGCCTTGGATTCTTTCTGACGTACGAGCAATCCGCTTTTTGCATCGAAATAGAGGTTATATTTCACGCCTCTGCCCTGCAATTCTACATTGTTTACCTGCGCGCCGTTGAGCGTTTCGGTGCCTACCGTGGTGGCGATCAGCCCGCGGTCTTTGTAGTTGATGAACGGCACGAGGTTATCGTACAGCTCCTGACGCATGGTTTGCTGCTCGGCCTGGCTCATATCCTTCACATCCGTCCGCTGCCCGATCGGCACTTTGATCCACCCCTGGTCGCCTTTCACGGTGTACGCGAAGCTTCTCTTCATGATGGTCTTGTTCTTGTGGATCGACTGCTCGGGTATAGATGCGGTTATAGTTGCATCGTACGGAGTTGCGGCGGATGCGGTGTAGCTCCTTTTCAGGTTATAGGATTTTACTCCGTCCCACAGGGCTTTTCCGCCGGTTGCTTTGTAGAACTGCGAAAATATGGAGTCGGCGGGCAATTTTTGGGCATACGAACCGGCCGATATGAGTAATAATGCGGCCAGCATTTTGAGCTTTTTCATTGGTTATAGAATTTGTGTTTAAAAGTTCGGAAGTGTTCCAGAATCTGTTTTTTAGATCACATTCCGTGTTTCGGGTTTAAATAAGTAAAATTAATCGACTCCTGTGCGAGCTATTTGCAAAAACCGTTCCATGGGCGGCCGTGGCGCTGTAAATGGGGCTGGCGGGCATTGTGGCTAGATTTGAAACTGCTTGTAAATGAAAAGGAAGGACCGCGTTGGCCCTTCCTTTTCACAAATATTAACAAATCGCGGGGAATGCATCAGGCATCGTCGCCGCTTGCGGAAATTTTGCCGAATCTGTATTGGAATGTCACATTCACAAGCCGGTTGGTCTGGTGCCAGTTAGATGACTGAGAATAGGTTTCGGTATTCAGCTGGCTCTTGTAGTTCCGTGAAAGGAAAATGTCCTGCACATTGAACGAGATCGTCGCTTTCTTTTCAAGCAGGTCTTTCCGGATACCCATATTGGCGATGAAAACGCCGTCACGCGTGCCTTGTGCGATCGCACGCGGGCCTTCGTAATTCACGTACGCGGAAGCGCGGAAGTCGGCCGGAAGCGAAATGAATGCATTCAGGTTACCCGAATAGCTCCACGTCCGGTTGTCGATCTGGGCGATAGCCGAAACTACCTCGCTGCGGAATACACGCCCGCTGCCGTTGATTTTCAGGACGTCGCCAAAGAGTTTTTGTGAAAAATCCGTTTCGAAACCATACGAAAATTCGCGGCCGACATTGTCATAGCGCGTCAGCGAAACGCCCACTTCGTCGATGGTGCGGATCTGTGTGATGGCGTTATTAGAGTAATCCATGAACAGCGATGGTCCCCAGCCGCCATTGGCTTCGTAATTGGAATAACCCATTTCAGCCTTGTGGGTAAACTCCGGGCGCAGGTTGGGATTACCCGTTTTGACGTTACGCGGATCGGCCACGTCGGTGAACGGGTTGAGCCAGTCGGCCTCGGGGCGCTGTACGCGACGGCTGTAATTGAGCTTCAATTGCGACGATTCTCCCAGCTTCCGTGTTACTGCCAGCGATGGTACCAACGTGAGGAAATGCACGCTGAATTCCTGGTTGCGGCTGATCTGATTGATATCCTGGTTGTAGTCGGTCACGCGCAAACCTGCCCGGATGCCCCAGAGGTCGGTTTTTTGCGAGAACGTCATGAAACCGGTGTAGGTCGCGTCCTTGTAACCGAACACGTTACTGATGTTGTTGTCGAATATGTAGCTGTTCGTCTCGCGGTCGAGGTTATAGAAGGAATTGACGTTATCGTTCGAGCTGGTCCGCGAGCGAACGCCTGCCTCCAATGTCGCTTTGGGCGTAATGGGCCAGGTGTAATCCGCGTTGAGGAATAGCGAATGGCGGTCGTTGTTGCGCAGGTTTTGCTGGTTGCGGATCAGGCTGTCGATCGTGCTTTCCTGTGAAAAATAGGATTCGCCGTCCGAGCCGCCGATCGAGTAGCTCGAATTGAAATTGAGCTGGTGATCTTTTTCGGCGAGTTTCAACCGGTAGTCAAGGCTGAAATTGACGTTGTTGCCGTTGCCTTTGGTATTGTTCAGGCGGCGGAATGTTTCGGGAGTGAGGCCCGAAGCGAATGTCGTTTCGTTGAGGATGTTGCTGTTGTTGCGGTTATTGTCGCGCGAGTAGTTCACGCCGGCTTCGAGGGAATTCCGATCGTTGAAATCGTAATTGACGCCCACGCGGCCGAATGCATTTTTGCCTTTGTTGCCGCCGGTACCATCCTGTTGCAGGCGCGAGGTCGATTCGCCCACGAAGTTGTCGCGGCTCAATGCCCTTTCCCAGGTCATGGCGCGCGTTTGTCCGCTCAAAGAGGCATTCAGGCCAAACTTGCCGACTTTGTAGCTAAGGTTCCCGGAAGCCGCATTGTTGTTTTTATGTCCGAGGCTCAACCGCGCTCCTCCATTCATTCCGCGGATTTTCGTCTTTTTCGTGATAATATCGATCACACCGGATGCGCCTTCTCCCTCATATTTGGCTGAGGGCGTGGTCATGACGTCAATCCGCTCGATCAGGTTCGCGGGGAACGATTGCAGGATGGTCGGGAGGTCGCTGCCGTAGAGGTTGGATGGCTTGCCGTCGATGAGCACCACCACATTTCCTTTGCCGCGCACCTGCGGGTTACCATTCTCGTCGAGTGAAACGGCCGGGACTTTTTCGAGCAGGTCGCTAACGTTGTTGCTGGTCGCGAGCATGTCCTTGCCGATGTTGACGATTTTTTTGTCGATATCGTCCACAATCATCGTTTTCTCGCCTTTCACTACCACTTCGGCAAGTTTCTGGGCCTCGGCCTGGATGGTAATGCTTCCGAGGTCGAGCAGGCTGGCTTCGGGCGCTAATTTGACGTTCGGGCGATAGAGCGTCTGATAACCCATGTTGGTCACGCGGAGCAGATAAGTGCCGGGTGTGACGTCGGCAATGGTGAATGCACCATTCTCATCGGCAACAGCGCCATTCGCTAGCGACGAATCTTTGGGCATCAGCAGCGCCACGGTCGCAAATGCGACGCCCGCACTGCCGGGGCCTTCAACGATTTTTCCCACGAGCTTACCGCCGGCAGCACGATGCGAACTTGTACCATTTACAGGAATCGGGCGGTTATCAGGAGTGGCAAGAAGTAGATGTGTCGGTAAAAATAAGGCGATACTGTTAAGAAACAGAGTTCTTTTCACGGGTATAGGATTTAGATTTTATTAGGAGTTATGTCAGGAAAAAAAGGGATAGCGTGTGGGGAAATGTAACAAAACCAAGGTGTAAATCTTTCACGGGTGCAAAGTTACCCATAATACTGGTAACGTACCCTTTTTTGAAATAATTACATAAAATTATTAAAAATTTAAGAATGACAGGTTTTAGAATGGGAACACGTTAACTTGCAGCATTTTTAAATAATTTTAATAATTACCTGTTTTCCCACTTCATGAAACGTTTCCTTTTCGGACTGATTTGTTGCATGCTCGTGCACTCAGCATTCGCGCAAGTCAACGTCATTCCCAAACCCACCCAGGTCCTGACCGCCAAAGGCGCATGGGCGCTTAAAGCCAAAACGAAGATCGGAGCGCCCGCAGATACGACCTGGGCGCACGTCGCGAATATGCTTGCCGCGCAGCTGGGCAAAGCCACCGGCCAAGTACCCAACATCGTTAAAGGCAAAGGCGACATCTCACTCGTGGTATCCGGCGACGCCAGCCTCGGCGAGGAAGGTTACCGCTTGCTATCCACGCCCAAAGGCGTGACGATCCAGGCGCGGACTGCCAAAGGTGCATTCTACGGTGTTCAGACGCTGCTGCAATTGCTGCCAGTGGAAGTGTTCAGCGAAACACCCGTGGCCGGCGTCAAATGGACCGTCCCGTATGTAACTATAAAAGATGTGCCCCGCTATCCATATCGCGGGCTCATGCTCGATGTTTGCCGCCATTTCATGCCCATCGAGTTTGTAAAAAAATACATCGACCTGATCGCATTGCACAAGCAGAACCAGTTCCACTGGCACCTGACCGACGACCAGGGCTGGCGGATCGAGATCAAGAAATACCCGGAACTGAAAACGATCAGTTCAAAGCGTAAGGAAACGATGAAAGGGCATTACCGCGATCAGAAATTCGACGGCAAGCCTTACGAAGGTTTTTATACCCAGGACGAAATAAGGGAAGTGATCAAATATGCGCAGGATCGTTTCGTGAATGTGATCCCGGAAATCGAAATGCCGGGCCATGCACTGGCGGCGCTCGCGGCGTATCCGCAGCTGGGCAATAATCCGGACAAAATTTATGAAGTAGGAACCAAATGGGGTGTTTATGACGACGTGTTCATGCCGCGTGAAGAAACTTTCAAGTTTCTCGAAGACGTGCTTAAAGAAGTGATCGACCTGTTCCCGGGCAAATATATCCACATCGGCGGCGACGAATGCCCGAAAGTGCAGTGGAAAGAAAGCCGTTTTGCGCAAGACCTCATCCGCAAGGAAGGGCTGAAAGATGAGCACGGCCTGCAAAGTTACGTGATCAAGCGCATCGACAAGTTCATTACTTCGAAAGGCCGCCGGATGATCGGCTGGGACGAAATACTCGAAGGCGGACTGTCGCCCAATGCAACGGTAATGAGCTGGCGCGGTATCGACGGCGGCATTGCAGCCGCGAAAGAGCGCCATGACGTGGTTATGACGCCCGGCGGCTTCTGCTACCTCGATCACTACCAGGCCGACCCCAAAACGCAGCCGGTAGCATTCGGCGGCTTCACCGACCTGGCCAAATCCTACTCCTTCGAACCTACTCCCGAAGCGCTGTCGGCCGAAGAAGCCAGGCACATCCTCGGCGTGCAGGGCAACGTATGGACTGAATATATGAAAACGCCGGCCTATGTGCAATATATGGTATGGCCCCGCGCCACGGCATTGGCAGAAGTAGGCTGGACCTCAAAAGAAGGCCGCAACTTCGAAGATTTCAGCAAACGCCTCGAAATCCACAAAAAACGCCTAGACATGCTGGGTGTAAACTACTTCGGCGCGCCGACGAATGACAAGTTCGAATACGTCTGGCCGGAGAAAAAGTAAGTATGTTAGTTTGCACATTTGTGAAAGCATCCCTGGGAACAGGGGTGCTTTTTTTGGTTATATTTGTTTATAGGCAACGTTCAATTATGGAAAGGAAAAAGATTAAGGTCTTTGATTCGTTCGAGGAACTCGATCAGGACCAACTGGAAATGAATATCGAATCCAGTCTCGAAGAACGGTGGGAATCCTATTGGAAACTAAGGAGGTTCCATCGGCTACTGTTTCGGGAGATCGGGGAAGATATGCGCTATCCAGACACTGTTAAAAAGCTGATTCTCTCTAAACCTATGGACGTTGAAGATGTTGAATTTCTCAAATTTGTAAAAGCCGCCGCCGAAAATGAATTGGAATACATGCTGATCGGCGGGCTGGCACTGGCAATGCATGGTATCGCGCGATACACGCGAGACGCCGACGTTTGGGTAAGGCCTACTAATGAGAATAAAGAAAGATTCGTCAAAACGCTGATAATACTTGGTTACGATGAATATGAAATCGCAAGATTGAGAGAAGTCGATTTTTTGCAGGCGCAGCACATTCGATTGGCTGGGCCCATTGATGTGATGACAGTTGTTCACTTTTGCATTGACTATGATATTTGCCGGAGCCGTGCCAGGGAATTTCTCACAGTTGAAGGTCAGACAATTCATTTTATACATATCAATGACCTGAGAGAACTGAAGATACTTGCCAGGCGGCCCAAAGATTTGCACGATGTGTTGATGATAGACGAGTTGCTCGAAAGAATCGGTAAAAAGCGTAGCGGCAGCTGATCATAACCTCGGAAAGTTTTAGAAATAAAATTCCCTCACCTCCCCCCGCCTTCCTGCGAAAGATTCTATTTTTGCAGGATGTATAAGATCCTCATTTCCCCTATACTTTTTTTGTTTGACGCTGAGCGCATTCACCATTTTGTGTGCGAGGTGCTTCATTTCGCTTTCAAGATTCCTTTCATGCCGCAGATCATACGTGCTATGTACACGTACGAGCACCCGAGCCTGGTGCAGGAAGTGGCCGGTTTGCGGTTTCGTAACCCGGTAGGACTCGCGGCGGGGTTTGATAAGAATGCCGAAATGGTGGATCAGTTGGAGGCGCTTGGTTTCGGCTATATCGAGATCGGAACGGTGACGCCGCGCCCTCAGCCGGGAAATGACAAGCCGCGGCTCTTCCGCCTCAAAAAGGACAAGGCGCTGATTAACCGCATGGGCTTCAATAACAAAGGTGTGCAGGTAGCTGCCGCCAAGCTGGCAAAACGGAAATCTAAAATCCTTGTCGGGGGAAACATCGGGAAAAACAAGGATACTCCCAACGAACAGGCATTGAGCGATTACCTCATCTGCTTCCGCGAGCTTTTCGACGTGGTAGATTATTTTGTAGTGAATGTAAGCTCGCCCAACACACCCGGCCTGCGGGATTTGCAGGAGAAAGGGCCATTGACGGAAATCCTGAAAGAACTGCAAGCGAAAAACAAGGAGCGGGTAAACCCGAAACCGATTTTCCTGAAAATTGCGCCGGACCTTACCACTAGTCAATTGGATGATATTATCGATATTGTGAAGGAAACAGGCATTGCAGGCGTAATCGCGACGAACACGACGATCAGCCGCGAGGGGCTTGTAACCGATAAAGCCGAAGTGGCGCAGATAGGTGCGGGTGGATTGAGCGGCGCGCCGCTCACGCATCGGTCGACGGAAGTTATTCGTTACCTTTGTGAACAATCCAACCATGCATTTCCCGTTATCGGAGTCGGCGGTATCGCTACTCCCGGAAACGCTTTGGAAAAAATAAATGCAGGTGCCGGCCTGATTCAGCTTTATACCGGCTTTATTTACGAAGGGCCCGGTGTGGTCAGCAGAATCTGCAAGGCATTGGTCAGGAAGTAAAATCGAAACACAGCACTTCACGCATCCCGGAATTGAAATAAATGTCAGTCAATAAGCCAAGAGGTAACACACAGCGCCAGAAACCGGAGGAGGCCGCCGCTCCCCGGCTTCGTGTATCCCTCGATTGGGAACACATTTTCACCAGCCCGAAGAATACGCTGGCCTGGGGCACATTCTTTATCATTCTGGGATTAATCCTGGAAACATCCTTTTTCTCCTACATCGCCACCGGTCTGTCCGACCAGAGCGTGCTCGATGGCCTGGGGAATCAGTCGATCCGTGACGCCGGGCGGCAAACCCGCAACTTCCTGGGCGTGCTCGGTGCGGTGGTTTCGCACATTTTCGTCTACCGCTGGTTCGGAATCGGCGCATTGCTATTGCCGCTCGTGCCATTTGTGGCGGGCTGGAAAATGGCATTCGGCCGGGAAATATTGCCGCTGAGCAAAACGACCAAGGAAGCGATCTTTTTCACATTATGGGTAAGCGTGCTGATGGGCTATATTGTGCTCATGAGCAATAACGAGAATACGCTGAGCTTCCTGTCCGGGGGCTTCGGCTACCTCGTGAACGTTTCGTTGTTCGACTGGCTCAAATGGGGAAGCGTGATCCCGATTCTGTTTGCATTGTTTGTGTTTGCCGTGTTCTTCTACGATGTACGCGACAAATATGAGTCGTGGCAGGCCAAACACGCCAAACCCGAGCCGGCAGCGGCCAATGCAGGAGAAGAGTCTGCGCCGCAAGCTGCACCGGAGGAGCCGGCAGTGCCGGAAAGCCCGTTTGTATCGGTAGTGAATGATACGTACGACGACGAGGTACTGACACCGGAGGAACAGCCGGACGACGACCTGGAAACTGAGCAAGAAGCGCCGCTCGTGGCGCCGCATCCGGCGGCGGTATTGCCCGTAACCATCCAGACGCCGGTGGCGCCGGCCGTGGCGATGGAACTGCCCGTGATGCCGATGGAAGTTTCGGCGGTGCCTTCGGAACCGCTGCTGGAGCTGGAAGTGGAGGATACCACCCATGCGAATGAGCCGGCCGAAGAAGAATTTGAGGATGAGGATGTGAATGCGTCCATTCTGCGCGAGTTCGGGCAATATGATCCGATGCTTGACCTGCCGCAATACCATTTCCCGACAATCGACCTGCTGAACGAGGTGATCGAAAACCAGCATGAAAAAGTAAGTCAGGAGGAGCTGGAAAGTAATAAAACCAAGATTGTCGACACGCTTGGCAGTTATGGTATTAACATTTCGAAAATCAAAGCGACGATCGGTCCGACGGTAACGCTTTATGAAATCATCCCGGAAGCGGGCGTACGGATTTCGAAGATCAAAAACCTCGAAGGCGACATTGCACTGAGCCTTGCGGCGCTCGGAATCCGGATTATCGCACCGATGCCCGGCCGCGGAACGATCGGTATCGAGGTGCCAAACAAGAACCGGGAGACGGTTTTTGCACGGTCGGTGCTGGCCAATGAGCGCTTTCAGAAATCGAACTACGATTTGCCGATCGTTTTGGGTAAAACCATTTCAAACGACATTCACATTGCCGATCTGGCCAAAATGCCCCACTTGCTCATGGCGGGTGCGACCGGGCAAGGAAAGTCGGTGGGTTTGAACGTGATCCTGGCCTCATTGATCTACAAAAAACACCCGGCAGAGCTGAAATTCGTGCTCGTTGACCCGAAAAAGGTGGAACTGACGCTCTTCAACAAGCTGGAAAGACACTTCCTGGCCAAGCTCCCGAATGCGGAAGAGGCGATCATTACCGATACCAAAAAGGTGATTTTTACATTGAATTCCCTTTGTATTGAAATGGATTCGCGCTATGACCTCCTGAAAGAGGCGGCGGTGCGGAACCTGAAAGAATACAATGCGAAATTTGCCGCACGGCGGTTGAACCCCGAGAAAGGACACCGCTTCCTGCCTTATATCGTGCTCGTGATCGACGAGTTGGCCGACTTGATGATGACGGCCGGCAAGGAAGTAGAAACACCGATCGCCCGCCTTGCGCAGCTTGCGCGTGCGGTAGGTATTCACCTCGTGGTAGCGACGCAGCGGCCATCGGTGAAAGTTATCACAGGTTTGATCAAAGCCAACTTCCCGGCGCGCTTGTCGTTCCGGGTAACATCCAGCATCGACTCCCGTACGATCCTCGACATGGGCGGTGCCGAACAGCTGGTGGGGCAGGGAGATATGCTCCTGGCGATCAACTCCGAAGTGATCCGCCTGCAATGTCCGTTCATCGACACCCGCGAAATCGAGGACATTTGCGAGTACATCGGCGGCCAGCGCGGTTACGACGAAGCCTACGCATTGCCGGAATATGAAGGCGACGACGCCGCGGAAGGTAAAGCGGAGCTCAATCCCGATGATTTCGACAGCCTGCTGCCGGATGCCGCCCGCCTGATCGTGACACATCAGCAAGGCAGCACTTCCCTCATTCAGCGGAAAATGAAATTGGGCTACAACCGCGCAGGGCGCATTATGGACCAGCTGGAAGTTTTGGGTGTGGTAGGTCCGTTCACAGGCAGCAAGGCGCGCGACGTCATGTTCCACGATCTTAACATGCTCGAAGAACACCTTCGGGTAATGGGCGTAAGCTAGGCCATGCCATTAAACCATGGCCGCGTTATCAGGTCTAAAATTCAAATATTTCACTTAAAACCCCGTTGTAATAACCTTAGTTTGTATTTAAACGATTGAATATGAGAAATTTGAAGAGAAGTGCTTGTTTGCTTGCGGTAATGGCTATGTTCCTGTTGAACCCGTTCGTTTCCAACGCGCAGGGCGATAAAAAATCAGCAGCCATTCTCGATGCCATGAGCAGCAAGTACCAGAAGATCAAATCCTTTAAGGCACTTTTTACCTATATTTCAAAAGGAGAGAAGCCGCTGAAAGGAGAAGCGACCGTGAAGGGGACGAAGTTCAGGCTGAAAATGGCAGGTCAGGAGATCTTTAACGACGGTAAACTGATGGCGACATATATCAAAGAAACCAACGAAGTGAATTTGCAGGACTTTGACCCCGCTGCCGGCGGCGACCTCGATCCAACCAAGATTTACACCGCATACAAAAAGGGCTTCAAATCCGCATTTGTAAAGGAAAAACAGGAAGCCGGAAAAGCGCTGGAAGTGGTGGAGCTCACGTCGACCAATAAAAACAGCCAGGTGAACAAGGTGCAGATCGAAGTGAATAAAGCCGACAAGTCGATCAGCAGCTGGAAGATTTTCCAGAAGAATGGCCAGGAAGTGACCTACAAAGTCGACCAGTTCGTGCCCGACGTGAATGTGGCTGACAATTTCTTCGCTTTCAACGCAAAGCAATATCCGGGTGTCGAAGTAGTGGACCTGCGATAGTTTCTTGAAAATAGCAGAAATAGCAATGGGTGAGCCTTCCGGTCTCACCCATTTTTCTTACAAGCGTTATATAGGATTGTCTTAGTTGACTGCCTGGTGCAAGTCGCGGTATTTCTTGATCAGATTATGTGATTCGAGCAACCCGGCTTTCTGGTTGGCGATCAGCTGGCGGATGTCCACCGGTAGATCGGCGTCGGTAGCCAAGGCGTCGTCGTAGGCTTCTTGCGCTGCGTCCTCGCCATATTCACAGCTTTCGAGCACCGATGTGCGGTCGTGGCCTGTGAATGTAGCTTTGATATCCATCCACACGCGGTAAATTTTACCAGAAGTAGTGGTACCTGTTGCCACCTCGCCGCCCATGTTGCGGACTTCGGCGCTCAATTCATTGATATTTTCACGGCTTTCGTTGGCCATTTTCTGGAAGATCCCTCTCAGGTCCAGATCTATGTCTTCAACCTCGCTGAGCGCTTTTTCGTAGCCGTCCACGCGGTCGTTATTGATTCGGATCAGATCATTTAATACTTCAATCAAATTTTCATTGGTTTCCATGATTAGTCGATGTTAAAGTTTGTGACAAGTTTTATTTGTAAACAGTTGCATCACTTTCAAATGCTGTGCCAAATTTTCAAAAGCCGCTTAAAACGGTTTCTGACACACATTACCGGCTGCGTATATGTAGGAGATATTGCCCGGCGGGTGAGAAGCCGTCCTCGTCGCTCTGCATTGCACCGGCACGGAGCGTCAGGACGGCCGTGCCAGCAATGCCCGCACATATTGCTCGGTTTCGGAGAAATGGGCGGCTTCTTCCACTTGTTTGTTCAAAAACCGTTGAATGCGGTTGTTCTCATAAGCCCTGAAAACAGCAGGATGCACGTAATATTTTTTGCAAACAGCCCGGGTATTGCCCAGATGGGCAGCTACGGCGTCGAGGCAGGAGTTCAGCGTGCGGGTAAGCTGGCGCTGTGACGCGGCTTTTTCCTGGTGGCTCAGGTATTCAAACGCAGTGACGGTGCCCATCCAGGTCCGGAAATCCTTGGCGGAGAAACTTGCTCCCGTGTGGCGGCGGATGTAGTCGTTCACCTGTTGTGCATTCAGCGCGCATTTGCCGCCGTTTTCATTAATGTATTGAAACAACCGCTTTCCGGGCATTTCCTTGCATTGTTTCACCAGTCGGGCAAGCTGCTTGTCGCGGAGGGTAATGTCCTGTTGGATACCTTTCTTTCCTTTGAACATAAAGCGGATGCGGCTGCCCGTGACGGTTGCGCAACGGGCGTCGAGGGTGGTAATGCCCGATGAGCCGTGGCGCACCTTGTAGCGCTGGTTACCCACGCGAATGCAGGTTTTGTCCATTAGCTTGATCACCAGCGCAATCACCTTGGACAGGTCGAAATCGCGCTTGCGCAAATCGTGCTCCACCTGCTCGCGCAGCACGGGCAATGCCTCGGAGAACATGAGCAGTTTGTAATATTTCGCCTGGTTCCGCACCAGGTTCCAGTAGGGATGGTAGCGGTACTGCTTGCGGCCGGCGGCGTCGATGCCCGTGGCCTGCAAATGCGTGTCCGCATCTGCGCTGATCCACACGTCCGTCCAGGCAGGCGGCAGCACGAGCGACCGGATGCGCTTGATCGTCTCCGGGTCCTTGCAGCGCTGACCGGCGGCATCGGTGTAGTAGAAGCGCGGCGCTTTGCCTTTCCGGGTATAGCCGGGGGCGTCGGCCGACTGTATATAATGTAGTCCCGCGGCTTCGGCGGCCAATGCGGGATTTTTTCTGAGCTTTTTAAACTGCCGGGCCGTGATCACAGGCTCGTCGGTTGGCATTTCCAGGGCTGCGGCTACTGACATTTGGTTTACAGTTTTTTGTGATGCTGTTATAATAATTTAATACCAGCATGCGAGGGAACGCGGAACCGCTTGTGCGTCACTAGGGAGGGTTTTTGAGTACAAAAAAAATCCCCAGCACCGCCTTGTCGATGGCGAAGCTGAGGAACAATGTACTCACTTACGGAGCGGCTATTTGGCGGGAAAATAGATGGTGAAAACGGAGCCTTCGCCAAACACCGACGTGGCGTCGATGAATCCGCGGTGATTTTCCATGATCTTCTTACAAATGGCCAGCCCTATACCTGTTCCCGGATATTTGTGGGCCGGGTGAAGGCGTTGGAAAATGTCAAAAATCCGGTGCTCATATTCTTTTTCGAAACCGATCCCGTTGTCGTGGAACGCAATGGCATGGTACTGCTGTCCCCTCGTTCCTTTGCCGTCGGGCACGTTTTCGCCGGCGACAATGCTAGTTGTGATCCTGATTTCCGGCTTTCGGTCGATTTTTACAAATTTAATGGCATTGCTAACCAGGTTGATAAACAGCTGGTGCACCTGGAACGGAATGATCTCGATCGCCGGGAGGTTGTCGGCCTGTACCGAAGCGCCCTTTTCCTCGATGTTTTCTTCCAGTTCGCTTAGTACATGAGTAAGCACTTCGTTCAGGTCGGTGCGGACGAACACCTTCTCCATATTGCCGGCCTTCGAATAGGTGAGGATGTCCTCGATCAGCACCTGCATTTTTTCAGCTGCGAAGCGCATTCTCTCCACCGAATCCTTCACTTGCATGGATAGGTCCGGGTCTTCACGGTCGAGCACCTTGGATGCGAAAATCTGGATTTTGCGCAGCGGTTCTTTCAAATCGTGCGTGGAAATCCAGTTGAGGTTGGATAGCTCCTTGTTGGCAAGCTTCAACTCCTCGTTGAGCGCCCTGTTCTGATCTTCCTGCGCCCGGATCACGCGGTAATTGATGTGCTTCTGCAATGCATACGAGAAGCTGGAAGCGGCATTGATCTCCGATTTCCGCCAAGGCATGCTCTTGTCCTTCACAATTTCCGCCCAGAGCTCAAAAGACTTGCGCGGCGAAAGCCGGTTGCCGTCTTCATTCTTCAAAACCGCTTTGTCGGGGTTTCCTGCCCATTTGATGGTCTCCACTTTTTCTTGCCGCAGCCACAATATCCCGTCGTTTCCACCGGAAATCATCGAATGGAATACGACGCCGGCCGCATATTTGGAAATATCCCTGGCCGCCGGATAAATGTCGATCAGATTGTCGGTCTCAACACTCTGGTTCGGGTAGGCATTCGACAGGAACGAAAACAATGCGAGCAAGTCGGCATCCGGTGGGACGAGCCCGTTGGTGTACAGTTTGCCATCATAATAAATGGCAGCGCCGGTGGCATTGGCGAGTTTCAGCAACGACGCGGATTCGTAGCAGGCTTCCATGAAGTTCTCCGTTTGGTGGAGAATGGTAAGCGATTCTACCAGGGCTTTATCCACTTCCTCGCCTATCTTGTACTCCTCGGCCACTTCGCGCACCGAGATCTGGGAAGTGAGGAAATGCCCTTGCAGCAATGCGGAAAGGCGTGTATAGTGCGGCAATATCTTCGGTGCATAATGATGGCACGTGATCAGCCCCCACAGTTTCTGATTTTGCAGCAGCGAGATCGTCAGCGTTGCGCCCACACCCATATTTTTGAGATATTCAATATGGATCGGCGATACGCTTCGGAGAATAGACAGGCTGAGGTCGAGCGAATGGTTGCCTTTGGCGGACGAATCGTCAATCGTCAGCAGCGGCACCGGTTGGTAATTAATGTCGGCGATCACGCGCAGCGGGTTGCGGATATACAGCTCGCGCGCCTGAACGGGAATGTCGGTATGCGGGTATTTTTGGTTCGCAAACGACACAAGGTCTTCACGCCGGCTTTCGGCGATCACTTCCCCATTGTATTGTTCGTCGAAGCGATAGATCATCACACGATCATAGCCGGTAATGCTGCGCGTTTCGTCCGCAACCTCCTGGCAGAGGTCCAGCAAGCCGGTAGACTTCTCCATGATCGACACGAAGTTCCGGGTTTGTGTGTACAGGTTAGGCAATTGCAGCGTGCCGTCCGGGAACGGCTCGAGTTCCATGATCACATTATCGCCGCTCTGGTGCACGGTGGTGTTAAACGAGGTGCCGTGCAGTATGAATACGAACGGTTTGGCCGGGTCGATCACTTCCTCATTAGCATATGACGCGAAGAGTGATGCTTGTTCCTCGGGGAAGACTTTTGCAATGTATTTGCCGAGCAGTTTCTCGGGGCCTGCGCCTATAAAGTCTGCAGTGTTGGCACTGCAGAACTCAATTCTGAAATCTCCTTTTTTAATCCCCAGCAAAAAGCCGTGGGGTTGGATACTGCCTGGTATATGGATGGGTTCACTTTCGCAATTTGTCAGGTTGACAATGTCGCGATTCACAATGTCCTTAATGTTCATTCCTGCTGATCAGTTACGACCCGCCGGGCCGCTCTGGCCAAGCCAATTGTCAATGATGGTAAAAGTTTTTTTTGCGCTGGCGATCACCGCATCGCGTTCGTCATGTTCGTCGACAAACTGGGTAAGGGAGGAGATGAAACTTTTCCACAAGTTCCCGGTTTGCGCACCATATCCCCAAAAGTACGAAGCGCCGTTTTCGGGCGTGAGGCCGAGCACTTCGTGGATATGCCGGTATAAAATCTTTCCGCCTAGCGTGGAACCTTCCAGTACATACATAATGCCCAGCGCTTCGGCGACGGACGAAAATTCGAAACGATAAACTGGCAACGCATCAATTTCGGCCTCCGAAAAACCCGTGGCCAACAGGTCGTCAATGATCAGTCGCGATTTATATCGATCCCGTAAATCGGTGATAATATGGGAAATAGATGGAAATATCTGATCCTCGCAGGCAACCGTTACTCCAAAAAGAGCAGCCAGATAGGCCTGATAGTCCGCGATGGAAACCGAGGGAGTGAGTATTGCTTTGGAAAGACGGTTATTTTCCAGATTCTGGTGACTTTCCGCTGTCTCTTGTCTTAATCGTTTGAAAAATAAGTCTTGCTCCGTGTTGAAAGCTGTCGCTTCACTCATGCTGAATGCAAATTGAAAACCTGTAAGAATTAATTGATTATCAAAAATTGTTCCAACCCCTCGGGCTCGGCCGGTTCGGCCTGTTTGAGCAGGCACTTTTTCAGGATTTCTATCAGGCCGTTGAAGCTGGTTGGTTTCTGGATATACAGGTTGGCGCCGTTCCGGTAGGCCGACTCCCAGAGGTATTGTGCAACGGAAGTGGAAAGTATCACCACCGGGATCTGTTCGTACCCGGCCGTACTTCTGATCTCTTCGAGGCATTCGAGACCGTTCTTGACGGGCATATTCATGTCCAGAAATATAATGTCCGGCTTGGCGCTCGTGTCTTTCAGAATCCGGATCAGCTCCACGCCGTTTCCGGCAACCGATAGCTCCGTTGCCAGCTGCACTTGGGCCAAAGCTTCCCGGAAAAGGAAGGTGTCATCATCATCGTCGTCGGCCAGCAAGATCCGCAGGGGGCTAAGAGGGCTCATTTATTAGTTTAGAGGCGCGTTTGGTACAAGGCCGAAACACCCGGATAGCTCAGGTAATTATCGGCCGGTATCGACAAAAATATGTATTCTTTTTCCAGAAAACTAAATGTCTTTTTCTACCCTCGTCAAACGAAACCTCTTGCCGGTCCGCGGTAGCGGCCGGTTGGATGGCATGCTTTTTTCCCTTTTCTGAACTAAATCATCAAAAAATGAAAACCGCTTATGAAAAAGATCAAATTAAGCATCATGCTGATCGCCGCAGTAATGTCGTTCGCGGCATGTAACAGTCAGAAAACGGAAGACACCACCGAAGTGGCCGAAGAGCAAAACGAAGCGAAACTCGACACCACCGATCTGGAAGACGACGCCGAGTTTGCCGTAGCGGCCGCCGATGGCGGAATGATGGAAGTGCAGCTGGGCGAACTGGCCCAGAAAAATGCCGCCAGCGCCGAAGTCAAAAAGTTTGGTGAAACCATGATGACCGATCATTCCAAGGCTTCCGAGGAGCTGAAAACGCTCGCGGCCCAGAAGAACATTACACTGCCGGCCATGCTGAGCAATGAGAAGCAGAAGAAATACGATGATCTCGCCAAGAAGAAAGGAGCTGAGTTTGACAAAGCTTATATGTCGTTTATGGTAGACGACCATAAGGAAGATATCAGCGAGTTTGAGGAAGCTGCCAAGGAAGCCAAGGACCCGGACGTGAAGGCCTGGGCGCAGGGCAAGGTCCCGACTTTGAAACACCACCTGGAAATGGCGGAAGCATTGCACAAAAAGACCAAATAGGTCAGTATAAATGCGTATAAAAGCCCGGGGCGATAGATCGCTCCGGGCTTTTCGCTTTTAAAAACACAGGATAGTGAAAACAAATCGCCAATTTGTAATTTTAACGCGGGTGAATGCCCGTCTTGCAAAGTAATTCCGGCGAAACGCTTGCGAATTGATTTTGCATAAGTTTATTTTGTCTACCTATTATATAGAGTAATTCATGTTTGCTATTCTAACCCGTTCCGTTAAGTCAACGTTATCCGCCATTTCAGGTCTGCTGGCGCTGGTTCTGTCGGTCGCCCCGGCGATTGCGCAAACCCCCTCGCGGCCGAACATTATTTTTATCTTCTCCGACGACCACGCCTACCAGGGCATTGGCGCTTATGGGAACAAAATCGTGAAAACGCCCAATATCGACCGCATTGCCCGCGAAGGCGCGTTGCTCACCAACAACATCGTTACCAACTCGATATGCGGGCCGAGCCGTGCCACGCTGCTCACCGGCAAATACAGCCATTTGAATGGCTACAAACGCAACGACCGCACGCGGTTCGATACCAGCCAGACGCTGCTTTCCGAGACATTGCGCAAAAATGGCTACCAAACGGCGTGGATCGGCAAAATGCATTTGAACAGCCTGCCGGCAGGTTTCGATTACTGGAATGTACTGCCCGACCAGGGACATTATTATAACCCCGATTTCATCGGCCAGCCCAACGACACAACCCGGTACACCGGCTACGTGTCCGACCTCATCACGCAGTTCGCCACCGGCTGGCTCGAAAAGCGCGAAGACAGCAAGCCGTTCTTCCTGATTGTGGGCCACAAAGCCACACACCGCGAATGGCTGCCCGATTTGCAGGACCTTGGCGCGTACGATGACGTGAATTTCCCGCTGCCATCGACATTCTACGACGATTATAAAGGAAGAAAAGCCGCCGCCGAACAGGATATGACCATCGACAAAACGATGCGCATGAAGTACGACCTCAAGGTGGGTGTGGATTATGAGAAAGATTTCCTCTACAAACGCCTGAATGCTGAACAGAAGAAGGTGTTCAAAGCCTATTACGACAAGGTTTCGAAGGAAGTTACCGACAAAAACCTGACGGGCAAGGCATTGGTTGAATGGAAATTCCAGCGCTACCTGCGCGATTATTTCTCGACCGCCAATTCACTCGACCGCAACATCGGCAAACTGCTCGATTACCTTGATAAAAGTGGTTTATCCAAAAATACAGTGGTGATTTATGCTTCCGACCAGGGTTTCTACCTGGGCGAGCATGGCTGGTTCGATAAGCGATTTATTTACGAAGAATCATTGAAAACTCCGTTCGTGATCCGCTATCCGGGGGTAATCAAACCGGGGACAAAAGTGGACAACCTGGTGGCCAATATCGACTGGGCACCCACCGTGCTGAACATCGCAGGCGTGTCCACGCCGACTGACATGCAGGGGAAATCGTTTTTTCCGCTACTCAAAGCCAACAACCTCGCGCAGGTGCCTTGGCGTAAAGAAGCTTACTACCATTACTACGAGTTTCCGGAGCCACACCACGTTTACCCGCATTTCGGATTGCGCACAAGCCGCTACAAACTGGCTTATTTCTACGGCGGCGTGGATTCCTGGGAGCTCTACGATTTGCAGAAGGACCCTAAAGAAGTTTCCAATATTTACGGAACAAAAGGGACCGAGAAGCTCACAGCCGACTTGAAAGGCAAGCTGAAAGCATTGATGAACGAATACAAAGACGACGAGGCCCTTAGAATTCTTGCGGCAGCGAAACCCTGATCAGCGTGGCGACAATCCAAGCGGACACTTCCAGAGCGGATACTTCCCGAGTGAAGACCCCGGAATATGATGCGGTGGTGGTCGGCTCGGGCCCGAACGGGCTTGCAGCGGCTATTACGTTGCAGGAAGCGGGGCTGTCGGTGCTGGTGGTGGAAGGCAAGGATACGATCGGCGGCGGAATGCGTACTGCTGAACTAACGTTGCCTGGTTTTCGCCACGATATCTGTTCGGCTGTTCACCCGATGGCGCTAATGTCGCCGTTTTTCGCCCGGTTACCGCTCGCCGATTTTGGATTGCGGTTTGTACAGCCGACGCACGACGCGGCCCACCCGCTGGATGGCGGAAGGGTAGCGGTGCTCGACCAGTCGGTAGAATCGACGGCCCGACAGTTGGGTGCCGACGGCGACACCTACCGCAAGTGGATGGGCAGCCTGCTCGACTCCATTCCAAAACTGCTGCCGGCATTGCTGGGCCCGCTCCAATGGCCAGAAGAGCCATTCCGGCTGGCGGGATTCGGATTGCAGGCATTGCCGCCGGCGACATGGACAGCGGCACGGTTCAAAACCGCGGAAGGACGTGCATTGTGGGCCGGAATGGCCGCACATTCGATCCAGCCGCTTGGCAACCTCGCAACGTCGGCATTTGGCATCATGCTCATGGCGGCAGCGCATATTAAAGGCTGGGTGATCCCCGTGGGCGGTAGCCAAAGTATTGCCGACGCACTCGCCGCCTATTTCCGGTCACTTGGCGGGGAAATCCGGACAGGCTGGATGGTGGCCTCGGCGGATGAGCTGCCGTCGTCGAAAGTGATACTGATGGACGTAACGCCCAGGCAACTGGTCCGCATTGCGGGCAGCAGGCTGAGTTCGTCGTACAAGCGCCGGCTCGGAACCTACCGGCAGGGTCCGGGGATATTTAAGGTGGATTGGGCATTAAACGAGCCGATCCCGTTCCAGCGCGAGGAATGCCGGGGAGCCGGCACGGTGCATCTGGGCAACACATTTGAAGAAATTGTGCGGTACGAACGCAATGTAGGAAACGGTAAGCGCGGCGAAAAGCCATTCGCATTGGTAGCGCAGCAAAGTGTTTTTGACAAAACCCGCGCACCCGAAGGCAAACATACCGCCTGGGCTTACTGCCACGTGCCCAACGGCGACGACCGCGATATGACCGACGCCCTGGAAAGCCAGATCGAGCGGTATGCGCCCGGTTTCAGGGATGTGATCCTGGCAAAGCATGCCACCAATGCCAGCGCTTTTGAACAATATAATCCAAACTATATCGGCGGCGACATTAACGGCGGTATTCAGGATATTTGGCAATTGTATTCACGTCCGGTGGTGAGTGTCTCGCCTTACCGGACGTCGGCGGACGACATTTACATCTGCTCATCGTCCACACCTCCGGGCGGGGGCGTGCATGGCATGTGCGGGTACCACGCGGCCCGGCAGGCATTGAAGGACGTTTTTAAAGTTAAAATAGGGTAATTGGGTTTAAAGGAATATGGAGTTTACAATAAAAGGTTTTTGTGGGATGGTGGGCCTGATGGCCGTGACGTTGCTAGGCTGCGAAAGCAAACAAAGCGCCGAGGAAAAGCGGAAAGCCGATAGCCTTGCTGCCTGCATTGCCGATGGAATGCCCACGCGCGCAGCGGCGATCCGCAATGCGAGCCACGTAGCCGAAGGTGCAGGGGATACCACGGAAATGGTGTGGCTATCCGGCGGCAAGTTTCTGATGGGCGCCGACGAGTTCCCCGATTCGCGTCCCATGCACGAGGTGACTATCAATGGATTTTACATGGACGCCCACGAGGTGACCAACGCCGAATTCGCCGCTTTTGTGAAAGCCACCAACTATAAAACCGTAGCCGAACGCCCGCTCAACCCCGCGGACTACCCCGGCGTGCCGGCCGACAAGCTGGTTCCGGGTTCGGCGGTGTTCACGCCCACGCCAACGCGTGTGAGCCTGGACAACCCGCTGCAATGGTGGAATTACGTGCCGGGAGCCAACTGGGCCCATCCCGAAGGACCTTCCAGCTCGATCAAAGGACGTGAAAACTATCCGGTGGTGCACGTATCGTACGAAGATGCGGCCGCTTATGCCAAATGGGCCGGAAAAAGACTGCCTACCGAAGCGGAATGGGAGTTTGCGGCGCAGGGCGGCAAGGGAAATCATACCTATTACTGGGGCGAGGAACTGAAACCGGGCGGTAAATGGGTTGCCAATATTTACCAGGGCAGCTTTCCCGATAAAAATACGAAAGAAGACGGCTACCTCACCGCCGCGCCGATCCGCTCGTTCCCGGCCAATCCCTATGGCCTCTACGATATGGACGGCAATGTGTGGGAATGGTGCGAGGACCTCTACCGGCCGGATTACTATCAGAAAAGTCCGGGCGTGAACCCAAGAGGCCCGTCTGACAGTTACGATCCCGACGAGCCGGGAGCCGTGAAGCGCGTGCAGCGCGGCGGATCGTTCCTGTGCAGCGACGACTATTGCATTCGCTACAAGGCGGGCAGCCGCGGAAAAGGAGAGGTGACCAGCGGCAGCAACAACCTCGGTTTCCGCTGTGTGATGGATAAAAAATGATCAGTTAACAAACCGATAAAGCTATGAGTATGCGCTTTCTGACCGTACCCGGCCTTGCGAGCTCCGGCCCGCAGCACTGGCAAACCATCTGGGAAGAGCAATATCCCGACCGTTTCGACCGCGTGCGGCAGGCCAACTGGGACTGGCCCGTTAAGGAGGATTGGGTGGGGCAGCTGCAAAAGCAGATCAGCGAACTCACCGGACCGACGATCCTCGTGGCGCACAGCCTGGGTTGCATTACCGTGGCGCATTGGGCGCAGGAATTCAGTTCGGAGCACATTAAGGGCGCATTACTGGTGGCGCCGGCAGATGCGGAGCTCTCCAAACGCCTGAATTTTGTGGTCGGTTTTACGCCTATCCCGGTGCGCGCTATCCCGTTTAAAACGATTGTGGTGGCGAGTACGAACGACATTTACGCAACCATTACCCGGTCGAAAGTATTCGCGGCGAATTGGGGCAGCGATTTTATCAATATTGGCAAAAAAGGCCATATCAATGCAGTTTCAGGGCTGGAAGATTGGACAGAGGGCAAGAAGATTTTGGAACATTTTGAAAGCGTGAAATTGCTCGAAAGCGAGGCAACGCGCTCCTGATAAATGACGTATACGATTGTTAAAGCCTGTTAATGATTTGTTAAGTCCTTTTAATTCTTCATATCTTTCAAAACAATTCTTCTACACTTTAAACGATTGAAATTATTATGAAAAGAATGTTTGTACTCGCAGCAGCTGGTTTGCTTTTCAATGTTGCTGCTATTGCCAACGGTCCTGGAAAAAATGCTGCCGACAAAACACTGAAGGTAGATCCCAAAGCAAGCACCATCAACTGGGGCGCTAAAAAGGTGACAGGAACGCACGCCGGAACGGTGCCTCTGGAAAGCGGTACGCTCGTGGTGGATAACGACAAACTCAAAGGAGGAAGTTTTGTAGCCGACATCAAATCGCTGGTTGTAACCGACGTTACCGACAAGGAAATGAACGGAAAATTGACCAATCACCTCAAAAGCGACGACTTCTTCTCGGTTGAAAAACACCCGCAGGCGAAACTGGTGATTTCATCGGTAACACCCAAAGGGGGCAATGCTTATGACGTAACCGGCAAGCTCACCATTAAGGGCATTACGCAGGACGTGAAATTCCCCGCAACCGTAACAGCCGACGCCAAAAAAGTGACTGCCAATGCGAAAGTTTCGATCGACCGTACGAAATATGACATCAAATTCCGCTCGACGAACTTCTTCGAAAACCTGGGCGACAAGGCGATCGACAATGACTTTACGCTAGACGTAAATCTGGTTGCGAACAAATAATCATCAGATATTTAAAAGACACCAAATCCGGTTTGAGCGATCAGACCGGATTTTTTATTGCCCTCGCCGCATACCGTCCGGCATTGCCCGAAATGCTTATATTTGAAAAAATTGATTCGATAACTGATAGAAATTCTATGAAAAATTTTATCGCTGGTTTCGCTATATGCACATCGATCCTGACCGGTCAGGCGTTTGCCCAAACCGAAAATAAACTACCCGACTGGGCATTCGGCGGTTTTAAGCGCCCTGCCGGCGTGAACCCCGTCGTTTCGCCCGACAGCACCACACGCTTCTTTTGTCCGATGAACAAACGCGAGGTCGATTGGGAATCGAACGACACATTTAACCCTGCCGCGACCATGAAAAACGGCAAGATCGTAGTGCTTTACCGCGCCGAGGACAAAGCCGGCAAGGCAATCGGCATGCGCACCTCGCGGCTGGGCTATGCGGAGAGCGAGGACGGCATTCATTTCAAAAGAAGAAAAGAACCGGTGCTCTTCCCGGCCGAAGACAGCCAGAAAGCCAACGAATGGCCCGGCGGCTGCGAAGATCCGCGCGTTGCGGTTACGGAGGATGGGCTGTACGTCGTGATTTACACACAATGGAACAAAGACAAGGCGCGCCTTGGTGTGGCCACATCCCGCGATTTGCTCAAATGGGACAAGCAAGGTCCTGCATTTGCGAAAGCGTACGGCGGGAAATTCAATAATATCTGGACAAAATCGGGCTCGATTCTTACCAAACTCGTGGGCGACAAACAGGTGATTGCCAAAGTCAACGGCAAATACTGGCTCTATTTCGGCGAAGCGAATGTGAACATCGCCACCTCTACCGACCTGTTGAACTGGGAGCCGGTAGTGGACAGCAAAGGCGATTTGATTAACCTTATTTCCCCCAGAAAAGGCTATTTCGATAGCAACCTCACCGAATGCGGCCCCCCGGCTATACTCACCGACAAGGGCATTGTACTACTCTATAACGGCAAAAACGACAAAGGCGAAGATGGCGACAAGCGCTTCACTCCCAACAGCTACTGTGCCGGGCAGGTATTGTTTGACAAGAACGATCCTACCAAAGTGCTCGCTCGCCTCGATACGCCGTTTTTCCGCCCGATGGAGCCTTTTGAAAAAAGCGGACAATACGTGGCCGGGACGGTTTTTATTGAAGGAATGGTGTACCACAAGAAGAAATGGCTGCTCTACTACGGCTGCGCCGATTCGCGCGTGGGCGTTGCCGAGTTCGACCCTTCCAGAAAAGCCCCGGGCGATCCTATTCCGAACTAGCCTCCGGTACGGCTCTCCGGCCGGGCACTCCGGCCGGGCAGGTTAGTACAGGATAGTGCAACAGATATTTTTAGGAATTTTTGGATATTAATTTCTGCTTTTTTAAGAGAAATAAATATTCCAATAGCCCTTGTAGTAAGGGAAGTCAGTTGTTCAGGAGTCACTAAACCTATAAATGCGATCAAAAATGAGTTTCAGATTTATCAAGGCCGGAATGCTCCTGGCCGCCGTGATGACCCTCACAAGCCAGGTCGACACATTTGCTCAAAAAGCTGAAAAAGGCTTCAAATCCATTTTCGATGGAAAAACGCTCAAAGGCTGGGACGGCGATCCGAAATACTGGCGCGTTGAAAACGGCAATCTGGTAGGCGAGATCACTCCTGAGACGCTTCTGAAAACGAACTCATTCATCATCTGGCGCGGCGGCGAGCCCGGCGATTTCGAGCTCAAAGGCTCTTTCAAAATCGCAGCTGCGGGAAACTCCGGCATTAATTACCGCTCCGAGCAGCTCACCGACGTGCCTTTTGCATTGAAAGGCTACCAGGCGGATATCGATGGTAAAAACAACTACACCGGCCAGAATTACGAAGAACGCAAGCGCACCACACTGGCCTACCGCGGCCAGAAAACGGTGATCAAGGAATACACCGGCGACAAAACACCCGAAGGCGTCCGCAAAAACGTGTCGAAAAACGCCTGGACCGGCTTCGAAGTGGTAGGTTCGCTCGGATCTTCCGACTCTTTGAAGACATTGATCAAGAGTGAAGACTGGAACACTTTCCACCTGGTAGTGAAGGGAAACCGCCTGCAACACTACATTAATGACGTCCTGATGAGCGATGTTACCGACAATGACACGGTAAATGGCGCCAAAAAAGGCCTTTTAGGAGTACAGGTGCACGTAGGGCCGCCTATGAAAGTGGAATACAAAGACCTGCGCATCAAACAATAATAGTTAGAACATCGGCTGTCGGCCGTCGGCCTTTGGCTTGATGTAAAACCTTTAACGTAAAGCTTATAGCCTAAGGCTTAAAGCATAAAGCCTTCATAATGAATAAAATCGGATTTAATGTGCTGGCCTGGACGGCGGCAGTTTCGGATGACCTGTTTCCGATCATCGAAAGACTGAAAACGATTGGTTACGACGGTGCCGAGTTTTATTTAGGACCCCAGGAAGCAGCGGCTTACCAGCGAATGGGCAGTTTTGTAAAAGACCTGGGTCTTGAAACCACCGCGGTAATGACGCTCGGAGCCGATGAAAACCCGGTAAGCGACTCGATTGAAGTTCGGCAGAAAGCGCTGGACAAGATCAAATGGGCGGTGGACCGCGCGCATGATCTCAATTCAAAAGTGATTTGCGGGCCGTTCCATTCGGCGCACACGGTGTTTGTGAACCGCCCCGCCGAAGACCGGGAATATGCATTGGCCGGCGAAGTGCTGAATGCCGCCGCTGAGTATGCCGCACAAGCTAACATCACCTTTGCATTGGAAGCGCTCAACCGGTTTGAATGCTATTTGTGCAATACCATGGAGCAGCTGCTCAAACTCGTGAAAGCCGCCGACCATCCCAACGTGCGGGCGATGTTTGACACGCACCATTCCAATATCGAGGAAAAAAGCTATCTGAACGGATTGCAGACGATCCAGCCAGTCCTCGCGCACGTGCACATCAGCGAAAATGACCGCGGTACGCCGGGCACAGGCCAGGTGAAATGGGACGACGCATTTGCTGCCTTGGCAGCGATCAAATATGACGGCTGGCTGACGATCGAGGCATTTTCACGCAACGATCCGGGCTTTGCGAATGCGATCGGCGTTTGGCGGGAGTTTAACGAGCCGTGGGACATTGCGGAAAACGGCTACAAATTCATCCGCGAAATGAGCCTGAAACACGGGCTCTGATCAACCACATTTTCCAGTCGGGTTTATGAAAAATCTTTTGAAATCAATGCTGGCGCTCGGCATTGCACTGGTAACCTTCGCCTCGAATGCGCAGGACAATCCCGCGAAACACCGCGTGGTGTACAAAGGCGACAAGGGGCCTGGCGTGGGCAAAAACATCGTTTTCATCGCCACCGACCACGAATACCGTGGCGAAGAATCGCTTCCGGCGCTCGCGCGCATTATGGCGAAGAAGTACGGGTTCACCTGCACCGTCGTGTACGCGCTCGATTCCAATGGCTACATTTACCCCGGCAGTTCGAATGTAAAAGGCCTCGACGTGCTCGAAAAGGCCGATCTGATGGTGCTGTTCATGCGTTTCGCGCATTTCAGCGACCAGGAAATGCAGCATTTTGACAATTACCTCAAACGCGGTGGGCCCATCGTGGCATTCCGCACTTCCACCCACGCATTCGAAATCAAAAACGACCCGAAGTGGGAGCATTACACCTGGAATTACAAAGGTCCGAAAACGGCCTGGAAAGATGGTTTCGGGGAACATATTTTGGGTGAGACCTGGGTGTCGCATTACGGGACTAACCATAAACAATCGTCCAAAATCATCATCGACGAAGCGCAGAAAAGCCATCCGATCATGCGCGGCGTGAAAGACATGTGGGTGCAATCGGGCGGCTACACCGCTGAGCCGAAAGGCACCGTGCTCGCTAAAGGCCAGGTACTGAATGGTATGACGGCCGATTCTCCTGCCGATCCAACAAAGGAATTGTTGCCCGTTGCCTGGATCCGCGATTACCAGATGGAAGGCGGCAAAAAAGGCCGCGCGTTTACGACTACGCATGGTGCTTCCGAGGATTTGCTCAATGACGGCTTCCGTAGAATGATCGTGAATGCGATGTTCTGGGGGCTGGGGCAGGAAAACGCTATCAAACCTAACAATGACATTGCTTTTGTGGGCCCGTACAAGCCTACCACATTCAATTTCAGCGGGTACAAAGCCAATGTGAAGCCTTCCGACCTGGCGGGCTGGGATTCGCTCATTATGCCGGGCGAGGTAGTGAAGAAGAAGAAGTCGAAGTGATTTTTTATCAATCGAAAAAATAAACTTTTTAATGTCTAAGCAACTTCCATTCCGCTTTGGGTCAGAGGTTTACACCTGGTTCATGAGCAACAGCGGCCAAACGCACCAGGGCCGGTTAGGACATATGATCGAAGTGATCGCGAAAGCGGGCTTTACCGGCATTCAGCCGATTTTCACCTGGATGGGCGACCTCCAGGACCCCGACCTGCTCGAAGCCAAATTGAAAGAACAGGGCATCGAACTCGCCGCATTGGCCCTCGCATTGGATTGGAATGAAGCCGAAGAAACCGACCGCGAACGGGAAGTGGCCGACCACGCCATCCGCGTGCTGCAACGCTTCCCCGGCGCCGTGCTCAACACCGTACAAATCCCGACGGGCCGGCATAACATTGAAGAGCGCCAGAAACGCCTGATCAACATCGTGAACACGGTATCGCGCCGTGCCGCCGAAAAAGGCGTGCCGTGCAGCTACCACCCCAACTCGCCGCACAGCTCCATTATCCGCACCGAAGAAGATTACAAAATCGTGCTCGGCGGCCTGGATGCGTCGGTAACCGGCTGGACGCCCGATGTGGGCCACATCATCAACGGCGGTATGGACCCGCTCACGAAAATGAAAGAATACCAGTCGCTCATCAACCACGTTCATTACAAGGATTGGGACGGAAACCCCGAATTCACCCTGATGGGCAAGGGCAAAGTAGACCTGCTCGGCGTGACCCAATGGCTGAAAGACATCAATTACACCGGCTGGATCATCTGCGAAGACGAAGGCGAAGAAGCCCTGGAAGACCCCGATTTCGTGACATTGCACGACGGAAAGTGGATTCAGGAGGAGTTGGTGCCGGGGCTGCGCTAGACTTCGGCGGTCGGCTAGGTACTTCGGCTGTCGGCTATCGGCAGTCGGCTAGGTACTTTGGCTGTCAGCTTTCGGCAGTCAGACATTTGGATTCTTTTAGTTAAAATCAACATTACAAAAAAGCGGACGGCCGATAGCCGAAAGCCGACTGCCATAAAAACATGCCCACCATCAAAACCAACGGTATCAACTTTTATTACGAAGAACGCGGTTCTGGCGAGCCTTTGTTGCTTATTATGGGCATCACGGCGCCGGGTGCTGTGTGGAATGTGCACGTGGCTGACTGGAAGCATCATTTTCGGTGCATTATCGGCGATAACCGCGGCGTGGGGCTTACCGACAAGCCGGCCGGGCCGTATTCAACCGAGCAAATGGCGGATGACTATGCCGGTTTGCTGGATTCTTTGGAATTGGAGAATGCGCATGTGGTAGGATGCTCAATGGGCAGCACCATTGCCCAGCAGCTCGCGATCCGGCATCCGAAAAAGGTGAAATCGCTGGTACTAATGTGCCCCTGGGCGCGCTGCGACAATTATGCAAAAGGGCTTTTCCAGCATATTATGAATGCCAAGGCGCGTTTCCGGCCGGAGGAATTCAGCCTGTACATTCAGTTGCTGATCTTTTCAAAATCGTCGTGGGACGATGCGAAACAGCATGAAGACCTGGAAAACGGGCGCCGGATTGACGCGTTTAATCCGTTTCCGCAGCCGCTGCACGGGCTCGAAGGGCAGGCCGCGGCTTGCATTAATCACAATGCATTGCCCGATTTGGGCCAGATCAATGCGCCAACATTGGTGATAGGGGGTAAAGAAGACATTTTTACGCCGGTATGGATGGCCGAAGAGGTCGCAGGCGGCATTCCGGGTGCTGAGCTGCACTTGTACGATAAGCTCGGGCACGCATTCCATTTTGAAAATACCGAAGATTTCAATGCCCGTGTGAGGAACTGGCTGAGCCGCGTGCCGGTGGCCTGATCCCGCATTTTTTCAATTAAAAGCATTAAAACAAGGCATTTTGCGCCTTTTTCAGGTTTAGACAATTATTAGTTTAATTAAGATATAATGGAGATTGGCGATTGGAAAGGCATTGAAAAGCAAGCAGAAGACTGGAAGAACAAGGTGTCGAACCCCATTCAGGTGGGCGGCATCGAAACCTCGGTGCTCGACAATGGCGCCGGGCGCGGTACCCGCATTGCGTGGATTAATACCGGCGGTGGGCTGCGCTTCAAAGTCGTGATCGACCGCGCGATGGACATTGCCGAGGCATTTTACAACCAGCACAGCCTGGCGTGGATCAGCCACGGCGGCGTTACTTCGCCGCAACCGTTTTCCGATAAAGGCATCGACTGGCTCCGAACATTCGGCGGAGGCCTGCTCACGACCTGCGGCCTCTCGCACGCGGGCGGACCTGAGTCGGACGAGTACGGCGACCGCGGCTTGCACGGCCTGATCGGCAACCAGCCCGCGGAGATCATTTCCATCATCCAGCCTGACCTGCGTGCCGGGAAATATGAGATGAGCATCACCGGCATTATCCGCGAAACGCGGCCATTCGGACCCAGTTTGGAGCTGAAAAGAACCATTTCCGCCACATTGGGCGAAGCAAAGCTGCGTATTCACGACGAGGTGATCAACAAAGCCAACACCGCCGCGCCGCATATGCTGCTGTACCATTTCAACTTCGGCTGGCCGCTGGTCGACGAAGGTGCGGACATTCTCTGGAACGGTCAATGGCACCCGCGCCACGGCGAAGGGAATGCGAAGATTTTCAAAGAGGGAAATGCATTCAAAAAAGTGCCTGCGCCGCTGGAATCGCATTTGGGCAGCGGCGAGGAGGTGGCGCTGATCGACGTGGATGCTGATATTTTCGGTGACAGCATTTGTGGATTGCGCAATGAGCAGCTCGGACTGGCTGTCGCATTGAAATTCAAAAAAGAACAACTGCCCTGGCTCGCCAACTGGCAGCATTGGGGCAAAGGCGAATACGTGACGGGCATCGAGCCGAGCACACACCCGCTTTCAGGTCAGGCCAAAGCGCGGGAAGACGGGACATTGATTTTCCTAGAACCCGAAGAAACCAGAGAATACGACCTCGAACTGAGCGTGCTAACGGCGAAGGAAGAGATCGAGGAGTTTGAATTAAAGGTGAATGTATCGTAGGAGTTTTAAATGAATTTATAACCCGGTGCAGCGCACCATAATATTTGTACCAAAAACCAATTCTTTAATACAAAAACAATGGGACTTTCAAGTATAGCTGAGAAGGCATTGGAGCAGGGGAAAGGCATTTTGCGGCTGGCGCCGACCTGGGTGCCGCGTTCGTTTTGCGTTCCCGGCCGCAGGATCAAATTGCACCCCGACGATTATTACATATTGGGTGGAGAGCGTGGAGGTATCGATGAGCGTTGGTTGTCGTCCACAACTCCGGCGGAAAACGGGCCGCTTACCGGCGAAAATGAAGGTTTGAGCCAAATCGTTCTGGAAGATGAATCGGGCGTTCAAAAAGTGACCTTGCGTGACGCGGTAGCAGAGCTGAAAGGCCAGATTATAGGCGACAGGCTGTGGGATCAATACCAAAGCTGGCCGATGTACTCCAAGTTTTTTGACAATATGGGGCCGCTTCCACACCACATTCACCACCGCGACGAGCACGCTGCGATGGTGGGCCAGAACGGCAAGCCGGAAGCCTACTATTTCCCGCCGCAGCTGAACAACCACGGTGGCGATTTTCCTTACACATTCATTGGAATCGCGCCCGGCACGACCAAAGAGCAGATCAAGGAGTGCCTGATGAACTTCACCAAGGGTGATAACAAGATTACCAATTATTCCCAGGCGTTCCGTCTGGAACCGGGAACAGGCTGGGATGTGCCTCCGGGCATGCTCCACGCGCCGGGCAGCTTGTGTACTTATGAGCCTCAAAAAGCCTCAGATATTTTCGCAATGTATCAATCGCTTGTGAATGAAGCAGTTATTCCGGAGGAATTGCTTTGGAAAGGCACACCAAAAGACCGGATCGGCGATTACGACCTGCTCATGGAAGTGATCGACTGGGATTTGAATGTAAATCCTAATCTGATGGAAAAACACTTCATGCGTCCGAAACCGGTGAAAGATGTGGCTGAAATGGAGGCCGAAGGATACAGCGAAAACTGGATTTGCTATAAAAATGAGGCCTACAGCGCCAAGGAACTGACCGTCTTCCCGGGACAAACTGTAACCATCAAAGACGGCGGAGCATACGGAATGATCGTGATGCAGGGCCACGGCAAATTCGGTGTGTGGGATATCGAAACCCCTGCATTGATCCGCTACGGGCAGCTCACCAACGACGAATATTTCGTAACCGAAGCAGCTGCGGTAGAAGGTGTTACGATCAGTAACCCATCGAAAACCGACCCGATCGTGATCTTGAAACACTTCGGTCCGGGTAATCCTGATTTAGTATTGTAGAAGCCCCGGCGGGGCACCCTGTTTCTAGCAAACCGTAAGAATTGAATTTCTAAGACTCCATCGGAGTCGCCTGACACACAGGAGGCACCTACGGAGCCAGACATCAAATCAAACATTGTTGCTATAAACAGGGGGCTCCTCCGGAGCTATTTTTCTGTAAAAACTAAAATTCCTTAAACCATGCCTGAAAATAATTTCCCCAAGCTCCACAATGCCACATGGCCTGGCATCGTAGGTAAAGGTTCTGATTCAGAGCCGATTATTCCTTTTGATACATTGCTCGAAAAAACCGCCGCTGCGGAAGTGGATGGCGTGAAATTCGATGGCGTCGATATCGGTTTGTTCGATGAGCATATCGGTGAATACCTGAATAGCGCCGACGGCGGGAAGCGCCTGGCCGACAAGCTGGCAGGATACAACCTCGAAGCAGGAAGCTTGGTTGCCAATGTGTGGGCCGGTTCGGCTATGGGTAGCAAGGATGCCCGCGACACATTTGTGGAGCAGGTGCGTAAAGCATGCGAGTTCGGTAAGCAACTTCGCGACGTTGGCGTGCGTCAGGGCGGCGTGATCCGCATTGACTCTGCCGCTTCGCCCGAAGCATGGTCGGCCGATCCGAAAGGCAATACCAAACAGATCGCAGAAACTTTCCGTCGCGCTGCCGATGTAGCCGCCGATTTTGGTGAAAGACTGGCCGCCGAAGGCGAGATCTGCTGGGGCGGGATGCATAGCTGGAAGGCGATGATCGACACGCTGGAAGAGACCGATCGTCCGAATGTCGGTTTCCAGGCAGATATGTCGCATACATTCCTGTATTTGCTCGGTTACAATGCGCCGGAAGACCGCATTCTGCCGGCAGATTTCCAGTGGGACGACCGCGCTACATTGGACGAAGCATTCAAGAAAATGACCGCCGCGCTGCGTCCGTGGACCATCGATTTTCACGTAGCACAAAACGACGGAACCGTGCACGGCACAGGCTCGCACGACAAAACCGGCCGCCACTGCCTCGCGACCGATCCGAACGGCAAGCTCGACATCGTACACCACGCCGGCTTCTGGCTCCGCGACGAAAAAGGCGAGCTCACCAAAGCATTCCGCCACATCTGCTGGGACGGCTGTATGTTCCCGAACGAGGTGATGTACAAGCAGGAAACCTGGAACGACATCCTCGCCGCACTGGTAAAAGTGCGCAATGCGCATGGGTGGAAGGCGTAAAAAAACTTCGGCAGTCGGCTATCAGCTATCGGCTTGTTTTCGATGGTTGACATCCGATTGCTGCAAATATTTTAAGAGAGCCGACAGCCGAAAGCCGACGGCCGAAGTACATTTCAAAACCAAGCCAAAACCAACGGCCGAAGTACATTTCAAAATCAAAAGCCGAAAGCCGAAAGCCGACGGCCGATAGCCATTTTAACTCCAATGTCTGAAAAAAAACAAATCCGCGTTGCCCTGATCGGTTCCGGTTTGATGGGCCGCACGCATACCAATGGTTATAAAAGAATCGGGGACTTTTTTCCTGAGCTTGAATATCGCCCTGTTTTGGCGGCAGTTTGTTCCCGTAACGAGGAGAAAGTGAAGGCTTTCGCCGAGCAATGGGGCTACGAATCGTACGAAACAGACTGGCGCAAGATCATCGAGCGCGACGATATCGACGCGGTGGACATTTGTACGCCGAATGATACCCACGCCGAAATCGCATTGGCAGCGGCTGCGAAGGGCAAAATGATCCTTTGCGAAAAACCGCTGGCGCGCACATTGGCAGAGGCAAAAACGATGGTGGAAGCCATTGAGGCGGCTGGCGTGAAAAACACGGTTTGGTACAACTACCGCCGAGTGCCTGCGGTGACTTTGGCAAAACAAATCGTGGATTCAGGTAAGCTGGGCCGCATTTTCCACTACCGCGCCAACTTCCTCCAAGACTGGACGATCAGCCCGGATGTACCGCAGGGCGGAACAGCTACGTGGCGCCTCGATGTAGACGCGGCGGGTTCCGGAGTGACCGGCGATTTGCTCGCGCATTGTATCGACACCGCGATGTGGATCAATGGCGGTATTAAGGACGTATCGGCTGTGGCTGAGACGTTTATCAAGGAGCGCAAGCATGCAGGCACTGGCGAAGTGCAGAAAGTAGGCATCGACGATGCTTGTATTTTCCACTGCCACTTCGACAACGGCTCGCTCGGTTTGTTCGAATCGACGCGCTATGCACGTGGGCACAAGGCACTTTATACGTTTGAAATCAATGGCGAACATGCGTCGATCCGCTGGGATTTGCATGATATGAACCGCCTCGAATTCTTCGACCACGACGATCAGTCGATCGTGCGCGGATGGCGTTCGATCCTCGTGACCGACGGCGACCAGCCTTACATGAAGCGCTGGTGGATTCCGGGAACGAGCATTGGCTACGAGCATTCGTTCGTACACCAGGCGGCGGATTTCTTCGAAAGCCTGCAAACCGGCAAACCTTGCTCGCCGACTTTCCGCGATGCTTATGAGACACAGAAAGTGTGCGAAGCGGTGCTGGAATCGGCTGCTTCCAAAAGCTGGAAAGATACTGGCGTGAATTGGGAGGGTTAATCCAATAATGCATTCATAATCTGAGGCTTTGACCATTTTCTGCGGGATTGGTCGAAGCCTCAGTTTCGATACTGCTATGTCCGATCACATTCTGAGGGTTAGGGAAATTTCGAAGTCGTTTTCCGGCGTGAAAGCGCTGGATAACATTCATTTTGACCTCAAAAAAGGCGAAGTACACGCCCTGATGGGTGAAAATGGGGCTGGGAAATCCACTTTCATGAAAATCCTGATCGGGTTGGTGACGCCCGATTCCGGTGAGGTTTTGCTTGAAAACGACAACCTTGTCGGCCACAATGTGAATGAGACTTTGAAAAAAGGCATTTCCATGATCCACCAGGAAATCCTGATCGTTCCGGAACTGACCGTGGCGCAGAATATTTTTTTGGGACGAGAAAGGGAGGTTTCGGGGAAGCGCGGAATCCTGTCGGCCTGGCTGAATGACAGCGAAATCAACCAGCGTGCGGCTGCCTTGCTTGACCGAATGGGTGTTAATATCGCTCCAAAGGCTAAGATGAAGCACCTCAGCGTGGCACAGATGCAGATGGTAGAAATCGCGAAAGCCGTTTCCAACAATGCAAAAGTGATCATCATGGACGAACCTACGTCGGCGATTTCGGACAAAGAAGTGGCGACGCTGTTCCAGATCATCCGCGATTTGAAAGCACAGGGCGTGAGCATTATTTACATTTCCCACAAAATGGACGAGATATTCCAAATCTCGGACACTATCACCGTGCTCCGCGATGGGAAGTATATTGGTACCAAAGGCGCCGCCGAGCTGGACCACCACGCATTGATTGCTATGATGGTGGGTCGGGAAATCGATCAGATGTTCCCCGAAGCCACGCAGCCGGTGGGGCCGGAAGTGCTTTCTGTGCGGAACCTGGGCAAGGCAGGTAAGTTTTCAAACATTAGTTTTCATGTAAAATCGGGTGAAATACTGGGGCTGGCAGGGCTAATGGGCGCTGGCAGGACCGAGATCGCAAGGGCCATATTTGGATTGGATCAGTGGGATGAGGGAGAGGTTATGATTAAAACGATACCATTTCTTGCACGCACGCCGCGGGAAGCCATCGACCGTGGGATCGGGTATGTGAGCGAGGACAGGAAAGCGCTTGGATTTATTCCCAGAATGTCCGTAAAGGATAACATCACGCTTTCGAGCATGAACAATCACCGCAAAGGCGGCTTTATCAACACACACAGTGAGCAATCGGTTACCGAAAAAATGATCGCCGATTTGAAGATCAAAACGGCCGGAACCGGTCAGCATGTTACTTATTTAAGTGGCGGAAACCAGCAAAAAGTCGTCATCGGCAAAGTGCTGCTGGCCTCCCCCGAAATCATCATCCTCGACGAGCCGACGCGCGGCGTAGACGTTGGGGCGAAATTTGAAATATATAAACTAATCCGCAGCCTCGCCGACCGCGGGATGGCCGTGATCATGATCTCATCCGAACTCCCCGAAATCCTCGGCCTCAGCGACCGCATTCTGGTATTATCCAAAGGCAAACAAACAGCGCTGCTGTCCAAGACCGAAGCGACGCAGGAGGTGATTATGCGGTATGCGGTGGCTTAGGGGCTATCGGCTGTCGGCTGTCGGTGTCGGTGTCGGCTTTCGGCTGTCGGTGTCGGTGTCGGTGTCGGCTTTCGGCTTTGGCTTTCGGCTTTGGCTTTCGGCTTTCGGCTTTCGGCTTTCGGCTTTAGGCTTTAGGCTTAGTTTTTAGGTTACAATTTATAATATTCAGATCAAAAAGCCGACTGCCGAAAGCCGACAGCCGAAGTCTTAAAATATGAACAACCTCTCCAAACTAAGCCAGTACGGCATTTTTCTCGCATTTGCATTGATATGCCTCGTGCTCGCATTGAGTACACCCAAGTTCTTTACTGTTTCCAACCTTTTGATCATTGGTAACCAGGTTTCGATCAATGCGTTGCTGGCATTCGGCGTCACGTTTGTGATTATTACCGGTGGTATTGACCTATCCCTCGGCTCGATGGTGGCGGTAACCGGCGTTGTCGCAGCCACATTTGCGCATCCGGATACTTATCCATTGGTGGTGCCGCTGCTGGCTGGATTAGCAGCCGGTTCGGCGATGGGCGCATTCAACGGGCTTGTGATTACCAAAAGTAAGGTGCCGCCGTTCATCGTTACGCTCGGTACGATGACGATCGGCCGCGGGCTCGCATTGATCCTGAGCAAAGGCAGGCCGGTTTCGAACCTTTCCGATGGATTCAATTTTATCGGTGGAGGAAATATAGCCGGCATCCCGTTTCCGATTATCATACTTTTCGTGGCATTCGCGGTTTGTTCGGTTGTGTTGAATAAAACTGTGCTGGGGCGCTACATGTATGCGGTCGGGGGTAATGAGCCTGCGGCGCGCGCGTCGGGCATACGCGTGAGCCGGGTGAAAATGTGGGTATATACTATTTGCGGATTGCTTTCTGCATTGGGCGGTATCCTGCTCACATCGCGCATTACCACCGGTCAGCCCAATGCCGGAGCCGGTTTCGAGCTGGATGCCATCGCTGCGGCGATTATCGGCGGTACGAGCACTTCCGGCGGCACAGGCACCATGACGGGCACCTTGATCGGCGCCTTACTGATCGGCGTGATCAGCAACAGCCTTGATCTGCTGAATGTGACGTCTTATTACCAGCAGGTGGTCATGGGCGTGATCATTATCGGGGCTGTGGTGCTGGATGGGGTTGGGAAGAAGGATTGAAAAGGAAAATGGAGGAAAGGGAGGATGGAGGAAGGATTTTTTTTGAACGATTATACTATTAATATAAACTTGGCGGCTGATGGCCGGATGCCGATAGCAATATGAAACGCAACGCAATTTTCGCAACTCTGATCGCCGCTGCACTGCTGGCGGGATGTAATCAATCTTCTGACAACGAGTCCGGCGGCGACAACCTAGTGATCGGCGCCACGATGTTGAGCATGCAGAACGAGTTTATCGTGAATGTGAGCGACGCAATGGAAGCAAAGGCGAAGGAAATGGGTGTGGAGCTGATCACGGTGGACGCCGAACGGTCGGCATTGAAGCAGGTGGAGCAGGTAGAGAGCTTTATCGGCCAGGGCGTGGACGCCATCATCATGAACCCTGCCGAGGTGGAAGCGAGCTCGCCGGCCATTAAGCTGGCTATGGACGCCAAGATTCCAATCATCAACGTCAATTCCGAAACCTCTGCCAAACCGACTGCATTCGTAGGCTCGGACGATACCGAATCGGCGCGCATTGCGATGAAATACATTGCCGAAAAGCTCGGCGGCAAGGGCAACATCCTCATGATGCACGGTTTCATGGGCCAGGCGGCGCAGATCAAGCGCGATAACGGGGCCAAGGATATCCTCAAAGCCAATCCGGGTCTGAAACTCCTCGCCGAGCAATCCGGCGAATGGGACCGCGCGAAAGGCATGTCACTCACCGAAAACTGGATTCAATCCTACGGCGACAAAATCAATGCCATCTTTGCACAGAACGACGAAATGGGCATGGGCGCAGTGAAGGCCCTGGAAGCGGCTGGCTTGAAAGGTAAGGTGCTGGTAGTGAGCGTCGACGCTATCCCCGACGCATTGCAGGCTGTGAAAAAGGGAACGCTGGATGCCACTGTTTTTCAAAACGCCAAAGAACAGGGCGGAAAGGCGATTGAAACGGCGGTGAAGGCGGCTAAGAAAGAGGCCTTTGAGAAGGAGGTGCTGATTCCTTTTCAGCTGGTGGATAAGGGGAACGTTGAGGGGTTTTTGAAATAGGCTATCGTTTTAATGCACGAAGCCTTTCGAGTCCTCCGCTTTCAATAAACTCCCGGGAAGCTTCCATCTTTTCTTTAATAATAACTTGTACCCGAGGGTCAGAAAGCACTCGTTTTTTGCGTTCTTCAAATGTTTCAGTTTGAGTCTTCATTAGGTCTGAGTTTAAGCGTATAAACCATGTACACCCTGTTGGCAGCAAAGGGCTCAGCGAATGCGCCGTTGCTTCCATAAATTTCGTAATACTTCTCAATATTTGAAAGCTCCCGGCCAATGATAATTCTGTACAATCGGTTCTTTGCTGGTGTATTAGCCTGTATTTGTATTTCTGCATCCGGACGTTTATCAAGAAAGAGTCGGATGCATTCTGCCACTGTCGCCATGACTTTTTTCAGATCGAGACTATTATCACCTGACGCACTATCGCTAATATCACCATTCGGAAGAATATCCACTAGCGCAAGGTTAAACACCCGATTCCTTTGAGGAAACTCCGTAAAAATCACTGATTTTCGGATTAATCTTTCATTTCTGACATTCAAAAATTCAAAATAAAGCCGATCATCATCGGTTTGAAAAGGATAAAATTCTAAATCCATACAATCGGGAGATAACTGGTACCATATCGAATGCAGGAAGTTGAGTGGCGATGTTTGGCAAATGTAAAATAATCCCCGCTTAAAAGTAAAACGCCACGCTTCCCGCGCTTTTACCGGCAGAACGCAGTTGCCTGTTTCCTAAAACCAATCAAAATCAAGAATGAATACTTTCAATATCAACCGTCGTAGCTTCATGCACGGGGCCACGGCTGCATTGGCACTTTCTACTTTCGGAGCGCAGGGAATGGACCTGATCAACCCCGCTAAAACATGGCGCGTCGGGCTGATCGGTACCGGTTGGTATGGTAAAAGCGACCTTTTCAGGCTTATTCAGGTGGCACCTGTGGAGGTGATCGCGCTGTGTGATGTCGATAAAAATCAATTGAACGAAGCGGGCAAGCTGGTAAGCCAACGGCAGAAATCGGGCAAGACGCCGAAGTTGTACGGCGACTATCAGAAGATGCTCGCCGAAAATGAAATGGATATCGTGCTCATCGGATCTCCCGACCATTGGCATGCCTTGCAGATGATCGACGCCGTGAAGGCAGGCGCACACGTGTACGTGCAGAAGCCGATCAGCGTGGACGTGATGGAGGGCGAGGCGATGGTAGCCGCGGCCCGCAAATACAAAAAAGTAGTGCAGGTAGGAACGCAGCGCAAAAGCACGCCGCATTTGATCGAAGCGAAGAAGAATATCGTGGATGCTGGCCTGCTGGGCAAGATTTCACACGTCGAAATGTGCTGCTACTACCACATGCGGGCCAATGGTAACCCGCCGGTGGAGGCCGTGCCCGATTACCTCGATTACGAAAAATGGACCGGTCCGGCACCCCTCCGGCCGTACGACGGCTCGCCCCACATCCGCTGGTGGAGGACGTTCATGGAATATGGTAACGGCATTACCGGCGATATGTGTGTGCACATGTTCGACACGGTGCGCTGGATGCTGAAACTAGGCTGGCCGAAAAAAATTACCTCGACCGGTGGTATTTATGTGCAGAAAGAGGGTAAATCCAATATATCGGATACGCAATCCGCCATTTTCGAATACGACGGCCTGAACTGCGTGTGGCAGCATCGCACCTGGGGAACGCCCAACAATCCCGATTATCCGTGGTCTTTCACGCTGTATGGCGAGAAAGGGACGCTTTGGGCAAGTACAATGGCCTATGATTTCATTCCGCAGGGAAAGGGAGAGAAAATTCACAAGGACGTCGTTTACGAAAAGGAAAAGTATCCCGAAGACCTGAAAGAAGACCGGATCGAGCTCAATGCTGCACCGGCAACGCGCCTGCATATGCTCGATTTCCTGAACGCCATTGAAAACAGCGGCAGGCCGGTGGCCGACATCGAGGAAGGCCATATTTCGACCGCCAGCTGTATTTTGGCAAATCTTTCGGTGAAAACCGGTCGTTCCATTGTTTATGATCCGATAAAACGCGAAATTGTGGGAGACAGAGAGGCGAATGGATTGCTGGCCCGTGCTTACCGGGCACCTTACAAACATCCTGACTATAAGCATGTCTAGGATCGGTCATTAAAGTTCGTGGTCCCTTATATATTCCCAGTACATCGCGTCCGGCCAACCCCGGGCGCGTTTTTGTTTATAGATTTTTCCGATCGATATATCAGTTTTAATTGTTTATAAGTTTAATAGATGTTTCGAGGAAATTTAAACCATTTACCCCCTGAAACTGTCAGAGTAATGTAACAAAACCAAACGTTCAAAAACACAATGAAAACCATAGTGAAGTTGATAAAGTCCGCTGGTGTAGCGGTTGTGGCGGGTGTATTCATGATGGCGTGCAGCAATGCCCTCCAAGTCAGTTACGATTACGACTCCTCGGTGAACCTGAAACAATTCAAGACCTTCAAAGTGGAGGCCGAGCATAATATGGAGCAGGACCCGCTGCTGGGTAGCGAATTGAACCGTCGCCGGTTGGGTGATGCGGTCGTAGAAGTGATGGAGGCCAAAGGCTACAAGATGGATACCAAAAATCCTGAAATCGTCGTGCGGTTTATGACGGATGTGAAAGATCGCCAGCAAGTGCGTTCCAACAACATGTACTCGCCTTACATGTGGTGGTACGGCGGAGGCAACAATATCTCCACCTATAATTACCAGGAAAGCCGTTTCATCCTGAACATCTACCAGAAAACCACCGAGCGGATGGTATGGCAAGGATGGGCTTCCGGCAAAGTAAAGGCGCCTACTAAAAAAGAAGATCAGAACACGATGATCAAAAACACGATGGCCGACATCCTGCGCTCATTCCCCGAAGCAACGGCGGATACTTACAGCAGGAAGTAGTGATTGCTTAAAAAAACAAAAAATGCCGGGCCTCAAACCCGGCATTTATTGTTGAGAATGGACTTAAACCTACAAATCCTCCCCATTCCGATACTCCTCCGATGCCTTCTTTACAATCGCATCGCCATCGTGCAGATCGCCGAAGACTTCTACCAGCGTGTCTACCACAACGCCGCGCTTGACTGGGACCCATTCGGCTTTTTTGCCTTTGTCGCGGATGACGAATACCTGCTCGCTGGAATTGACGACGGCCGTGGTGGGTACGAAGAGGGTGTTGCCTGTGCGCTCGGTGTTGAGCTGCACTTGCGCGTACATGCCGGCTTTCAGCTCATTGGAGCGGTTATTGACGTCGAATTCGGTCATCATCGAGCGGTTTTCTTCGGTTAATGTGCGCGAACTGCGGGCGTAAACGGCCTTGTACACTTTTTCGGGGCTGGCCGAAACGGTGAAGCTCACTTCGCCTTTGTTGGGAATGGCACTCGACATGTTTTCAGGAATCGCAAGTGTCAGGCGCAGTTTGGTATGATCTTCCAGAATGAACAACGGCTTCGCGCCACCTTCTCCCGGACCTACCAGCGCACCTGGGCTGATATTTCTTTCGGTAATAATGCCGTCGAACGGTGCCGTAACCGTCAGGTATCGGGATAGCTCCGTTTTGGTTTCCATGAATGACCTGGCGGCCTGTACGTTGCCTTTCGCAACCGACATGGCAGCGCTGTCTGCCGCGGCGCGGGCTTTGGCAAGGTCCAGCTCGTTGAGCGACACGGCGCCTTCCGTGCGGTTGGTTTTTTGCAATCTACTGTATGTCAATGCGGTGGCCTGGTAGCGCGTAGTGATTTCATGCAAGGCTGCTTCGGCGGCAATGAGCTGTGCTTTGGCCTGGCTGAGTTCCGAAATGACTTCCGGCGCTTCCAGCACCGACAGCACCTGGCCTTTTTTGACAAAAGTCCCGCGATCCACATTGACCGTTTTGACAAACCCCTTCACTTTTGGATGAATGCTCACCTTATTCCACGGCTTCAATTCACCGGGTAATGCTACTTGCCGGGCGGGCTTCATACTTTTCACGTAAGCCAGTTCCACAGCAGCCGATTCTTTTGCGCTACCCGCCGCGGCTTCGCCGGCGGATTTGGCTTCGTGGCTATCGCTCGTTTCGGCGGTGCTGCTGCATGCGCTCAGGCCGACGGCGACGGTGATCAGTATCAGGATGGATTTCAGGGTATTCATGGAAACGGATGTTTGGAGTTTTTTACGGAAAAAATTGCTTTCGGGATCTTCGGGATCGAGGGATACCGAGTTGACGGACGCTTTGCGCTGCACCAACGTGAATACGGCAGGCAAAATGAGCAGCGATGCCAATGTGGAGGCGATCAGCCCGCCGATTACCGCCTGTCCGAGCGGGGCAATCTGGTCGCCGCCTTCGCCCATGCCGGATGCCATCGGGACCATCCCGGCGATCATCGCGATACTCGTCATGAGGATCGGGCGGATACGGCTGCCAGCCGCGAGGGTGACCGCCTTATGCGCATCCTGCAATTGGAGGCGCAGGTTTTCGGCATTGGTCACCATCAGGATCGCATTCGCTACCGACACACCTACCGACATGATCAGCCCCATGTAGGATTGCAGGTTCAGTGTCGCGCCGGTGAGCAGGAGGAGGCCAATCGAGCCCACCACCACGGCCGGAATGGTGGAAAGTACCACCAGCGACAGTTTGAATGACTGATAAGTAGCCGCCAGCAACAAGAACATAATCACCACGGCGATCAGCAGGCCGGTTTGGAGGCTGCTCAATGTTTCGGTCAGCAGGTCGGTCTGGCCTTTTAATTCTACAATAACCCCGCGTGGCGACTCGCCTGCATTCTTAATCGCTTTCTGAACGGCGGTAGTGGCTGCACCGAGGTCTTTTTGATGAATGTTGGCCGTCACAGTCACGAGTCGGTTGGGGCCGGCGCGGTCGTATTCGCCGGGGGCGGTTTTTTCGGAAAATGTAGCCACATCGGCCAGCAATGGGTTGCTCACGCCGGTTTTCAATGGAATAGTACCAATGTCTTCGACGGAAGTCATCTGGTATTCCGGAATCTGGACCTGCACCTGGTAAGCGAGCCCTTTGGCGTCGTCGAGCCAGAGGTTTTTATCCGTAAAACGGCTGGACGACGTGGCTGCTACCATCGAGCGCGCCACTTGCGTAGAGGTAATGCCCAGCTGCCCTGCGCGTTCGCGGTCGATTTTTACATCCAGGACCGGGTATTCCAATGGCTGGGCGATCTGCACATCGCGGAGGAAAGCGATCTGCTCCATTTCCTTCCGGATTTTGCGGGCAAACCTTCCGGCTTCTTCTACATCCTTGGCCGCCACACTCACTTCGATCGGCGTAGAAGCGCCCTGGCTCATAATTTTGTCCACCAGCTCGATCGGTTCAAATGAAATGGCCAGATTCGGGATTTCCTTGGCGATCCGCGCACGCAGTTTTTCCTTTAATGCATCCATTCTCACCGGAAATTCTTCTTTTAACGACACCTGCAAAACCGCCTCGTGCGGGCCGCTGTTGAACACGAAAATGTTGGAAGTACCGTAGCTGGAAGGCACCGTGCCCACATAAGCCGACGATATCTCGACATTCCCCTTCCCGACCTCCGATTGAATCAGATTCAAAACCTTTAATGTAGCCTCTTCCGTACGTTCCACGCGCGTACCATCGGGCACCCGCATGCGCATTTGAAACTGGTGACTGTTGGCTTTCGGAAGAATGTCGGTGCCGATGAGGAAGAATCCGCCGACGATCAGTGCTATGGTGCCGACCAGGTATACCGGCACGATCAGGCGCTTGCCCATAATGCCGTTGAGCACGTTCAGGTATTTTAGTTTGAATTTTTCAAAACCGGTAGGGGGCAGCGACGGGTGCTCGCCTTCCTCAATCACATCCTTAATCTCCTGGCTATCCAATGCCAATGTGGGCGCCTCGTGGTGCGGATGGTCTTTCAAAAGCCAGTTTGCAAGCACGGGGACCAGGGTTTGAGAGAGCAAAAACGAAGCGATCATCGCAAAACCGACCGCCAGCGAGAGTGGTAAAAACATCGATCTTGGAATACCACTCATCACAAACGACGGCGCAAAAACGGCCAGGATCGCCAGCAAAATAAGGAATTCAGGGAATGCGATTTCCTTACAAGCATCCCAAATGGCCTGTTCCTTCGGTTTACCCATTTCCTGGTGCTGGTGAATGTTTTCGATTGTCACCGTCGCCTGGTCCACGAGCACGCCGATAGCCAATGCCAGCCCGCTCAATGTCATGATATTGATCGTTTGTCCAAATAAATTCATCAAAATCACCGCCGAAAGAATCGAAATCGGGATGGTGACGATCACGATGATCACGCTGCGCCAGTCGCGGAGGAAGAGCAGCACCATCAAACCGGTGAGCAATGCACCGAGAATACCCTCGGTAATCAGGCTTTTGAGCGAGTTGGTCACATACACCGACTGGTCGAATTCGTAGGAAATCTTCACATCCTCCGGCACCGCATTCCGTAATTGCGGCAATGCAGCCCGGATATTGTTCACCACATCCAGCGTCGACGCGTCAGATTTTTTCACTACCGGAATATAAACCGCCCGGCGGCCATTGATCAGCGCGTAGCTCACGGTAACATCAGCACCATCTTCCACCACGCCCACATCACGGATGAACACGGTAGGCCCGGCTCCCACGCGAATCGGGATGTTAAGGAAGTCTTCCGGTTTCTTAATGAGAGAGTTAACGGGCGTCATCAAAGTTTTGTCGCCCATGCGGATGTTACCGGCGGGGGAGGGCTGGTTGTTGGCAATGATGGATTTAATGACCTCTTCCGGGGTCAGATGGTAGCTTCTGATGCGCTCCGGGTCCACGCGCACGACGATCGTACGCTGGTTACCACCGAATGGCGGCGGGCTGGAAACGCCCTCGATCCGGCTGAACATCGGCCGCACACGCGACGAGGCGAAGTCCTGGATCTCGTTCAGCGAGCGGGAAGCGCTTTCGAAAACCATCTGCCCGATCGGCACTGAGCTCGCATCGAAACGGACTACCTGCGGAGGCACCGTGCCCTCGGGCATGTAGGCTTTCGCGCGGGAGACGTTGTTGGCAACCTCCGCAGCAGCCTGCGCCATGTCGGTACCGGGGTAGAATGACAGTTTGATCAGCGACAAACCCTGGATCGTTTTCACGTCCACATCGCGAATCCCCGACACATACAGAAAGTGGTCCTGGTAGCGCGTGGCGATGAAGCCGTCCATTTGGTCGGGAGCCATACCGCCGTAGGGCTGCACCACGTAAATGGTCGGTAAGTCGAGGTTTGGGAAAATATCGACCGGAATGCTCCGGATCGACAAAACCGAGAAAAATAGGATGCCGATCACGACCACCACGATAGAAATGGGCTGTCGGAGGGCAGTTCTGATGAGTTGATACATAATATTATTGGTTTATCTGGCTCAAAAAAATGTCGAGGTCGCCGGCTGCGGCGGCTTTCAGCAGCAGCGAGCGCCAGGCGTTGCCGGTGGTGACAAACTTGTCCACTTCGGCGCGGTTCAATGCATTCACACTTTGGGCCAATGTAAACAGGTCGGTCATGCCGCTCTGGTAGCGCGCCTCGGCCTGGTTGAAAGCCGTGCGGGCGGCTGCGAGTTGCACCGGCGTGAGGCGCGCTTGCGCGAGCGATAGCTGGAACTGGATTTCGGATTCGCGCTCCTGGCGGTCGAGTTGTAATTGCTGGGTTTGGTACAGCGATTTGAAACGCTCCACCTGGAATTGTTCGGCGTGGTAGTCGTTCCTTACTTTCAGGATGCCGGTCAGGTTCCAGCGCGTGGAAACGCCGACCAGGTAGTTGAAGACCTGGTATTTGACACCGCTCGAAAAATCGGTGTGGAAAGAGTCGTCCTTGTTGGAAATGCCCGACCCGCGGCCCCAACCGGCGCCTACGAGGGAAATCGAGGGTAAAAAGGACCGTTTCACGGCCAGGCTACGTGCCAGCGAGGCGTCCATCTGTGCCTGCGCAAACCGCAATGCAGGGTTTTTGAGCAATGAAGTCGCTTCGCCCGGCACAATCGGCAATTGGGAGTAAAAACCCATGATATCCACCTGGACACTGTCGCGCAGCTCGCCGGTAAGCTCCGAAAACCGCAGTCGCTGCGCTTTTTCCGACCGCTGGCTTTCCAGCAGCAGCAATTGCGCTTTGGCATATTCCGCAGCGGCCAGGGAACTGTCCACGCCCGGGCGCATTCCCGAGCTCACGGCTGCGTCGGTAACACGCTTGAAAATCGATGCCCGTTCGAGGTTCTGGCGCTGCGCGTCCACCAGTTTCTGGTTGATCAGCAACAGCAGGTAGGCATCGATGATCTTAACCTGATGCTGGAAAAGCTCATTCTCATAGTCGGCCTGGCTGCGGGCGAGATCGGCTTTGGCAGCGTTGACCTGGGCTTTCACTTTTCCGAAATTGAACACTTTCCAGTCGACCATCGCCGTGGTGAAGCTGCCGAATGTGGGGGTGTAATGGTTTTCGGGGCGAATGCCGCCGGAGGGCGACAATGCGCTGCCCTCGTTGGGCAGAAATGCGCCGGCCACGCTGTTGCTGGTGGCGTAAGTATATTGATCCTGCACGATGAATGCGGGCAGATAGTCGGTTTTAACGGATTTGATGCGGCTTTCCGCACTGTGGATTTCGGCACGCTTGGCTTTGAGGAACGGGAAATTGCCTTTGCCCTGCTCCAATGCCTCGTGCAGTCGGAGCTGCTGGGCGCCGGCCTGCGCGCTCATGAAAGCGACTAAAAGAACTGTGAACCAATGGGACCTGCATTCGAAAATCCGGCGCACGAGCCTTGCCGGTGAATGCACATTTCCCGGCGGAAAAATGCGGGAAACGGAATGATACTGGGAGTGCTTCATAATTCGGGTTAAAGATATTTTTAGCCGAAATTAGAGCCCAATTCTGGAAACATTTGGGAAACGGAAACTTGCAAAGGGCTGTTTATTACCAGCTTATCCTTCCTAAATGTTTCCAGATTCCGGATGTATTTTTGTAAAGTATCTTTTAATAGCGGAATGAAAATATTAGTTGTGGAGGACGAGAAAGGGCTGGCCGAAAGTATCACGGATTATCTCTCCCGCGAAGGGTTCGTGTGCGAAGTGGCAAACACTTTCTGGCAAGCCGATGAGAAGATCAGCCTGTACCAGTACGATTGCACGATCGTAGACCTCACGCTGCCCGATGGCAATGGTTTTGACATTATCCAAACCTTGAAAAAGATCGCCGCCGCGACGGGAATTATCATTATTTCGGCCCGTAATACGCTGGAAGACAAGCTAAAAGGTCTCGAAATAGGTTCGGACGATTATATGACCAAGCCATTCCATCTTTCCGAGTTGAATGCACGGGTAAAATCGCTGATCCGCCGCCGCAATTTTGGAGGAAATAATGATATGACCTGGAAAGATATCCGGGTGAACCTGCCTGCCAGGAAGGTTTTTATTAAAGACATTGAAACCACGCTGTCGAAAAAAGAGTACGATTTGCTGCTCTATTTTTTGTCCAATATCGACGTCGCATTAACGAAAGAATCCATCGCCGAGCACCTGTGGGGCGATAATATGGATTCGGCGGACTCGCTGGATATGGTGTATTCGCATATCAAGAACTTGCGCCGGAAGATCGTCGAGAAGGGCGGAAAAGATTACATTCAATCGATTTACGGGATAGGATATAAATTTACCGCACCTTGAAACTTCTCGAAAAAGCCAGCCGCATTTACCTGATGGCCTCGCTGCTGATTTACGCGGCCGTGGGTTTCGCTTTTTACTGGATCATCAATTTCATGATCTACGACGAGGTGGAAAGCCGGCTGATGGTCGAAAAGCAGGATTTTGAAGCCTATGTCCGAAGCAACGACACCTGGTCCAACAATTCCTATTTTGTCGAAAACAAAATTGAAGTGGTGCCGGTGTACGGGAAATTCAAAAACGAGGTCGCATTCACCGACACGCTGATCAGCAACCGCTACGACGAAACCGCCGACCCGTTCCGGCAGCTCACTTTCTACACATTAATCGGCGGATCGCCCTACCGCGTGGCCATCCGGAAGTCGATGATCGAGTCTTACAAGCTCATTGAAGCCATTTCGGTGGCGATGATCGCCTTCTTAGGCCTGCTGCTGGTGAGCACATTCCTGTTTCACCGGGTGCTGTCCGGCAAGCTCTGGAAGCCTTTTTACGATTCGCTGGCGCGGATCAAGGATTTTGACTGGACCAAAAACGAGCCGCTCGAAACCGTCCGCAGCGAGATTACCGAGTTTAACGAGCTGGGGGATGTGATGGAGAAAATGGCTTCCAAAATGCAGCACGATTACCGGAGCCTTCGCGAATTTACGGAAAATGCGTCCCACGAAATCCAGACGCCGCTGGCGCTTATCAATGCACGTGTGGAGCAATTCATTCAATCCGGCGATCTCGGCGAAAACCATACTTACTGGATCGAGGAAATTTACCATGCCGCGCGGCGGATGTCGAGGCTCAACCAGGGATTGTTATTGTTGGCAAAAATTGAGAACCAGCAGTTTACCGAGCAGGAGGAGCTCGATCTTTCGGAGCTCGCATTGAACAAACTCAAAGATTTCGAGGACATTTTGCAGCATAAGGAAATTCGTGTCGTGGTGCGATCCACCGGCAGTTTCCGGAAACTGATGTCGCCTGCATTGGCCGACATTCTGCTTACGAACCTGATTAACAATGCGATCCGGCACAATTATCCGGGCGGGGAGCTCAGGCTGGAATCAGGTGCTGATTATGTGCAGGTGAGCAACACCGGTCATGCATTGAAAAGTGATCCCGAGCGATTGTTCGAGCGGTTCAAGAAGGAATCCACCGGCGCCGAGTCGCTGGGGCTCGGACTGGCGATTGTGAAGCAGATCTGCGAAAATTGCGATTTGCGCATTTCCTATCAATACCACGAGCCGATTCACGCCATTCGTATTACAGAATAGTGCGGAGCGCCTGCTCCGCACCTGTTGCATTATTTGGCTACCTTCTGCAATTCGGCTTCCAGCGTTTTGTTATTAGGGAATTCCTGCGGAATCCAGCGGTTCACGATCTTGCCCGAACCGTCGATCACGAGGAACGGATAGCGGATGTCGATGCCGTATTTTTCTTTCAAAACTTCGATATTCTCGTCCGAAGCCCATAAATGTTTGGCAGTAGGCCGCGTTTTCACGTATTGTTTCCACGTCCCCAGCGGAATGCCCGTGGCAACGGACACGTAGGCGAACGTCACTTTATCGGCATATTTATCTTCCAAAACCTTCAAACCGGGCTCGTGCTGGCCGATGCTGAACGAGAACACCATCAAAACCGGCTTGCCCTGCAACGACGAAACGGCTACGGCAGCGCTGTCCGTATTGAGGAGCGTGATATCTGTCACTGGAGCACCCGGCTGCAATGCCTCTTTGGTCTGGATCAGGTTGGAAATGTACTCGGTATAAGGTGATTGCGGGAATGTGGTTTTATAGTCGGCGAGCAGCGTTTTGGCGGTTTCGACATTCGGAATGGCCGTAGCGGCGTAATTGAGCCAGTAAGTGGCCAGGTATTCCTTTTGTTTAGGATAATCGGCCAGTTTTTCCTTGCTGAATGCGTATACATCCTTCAATGCCTCGGGACTGATTTCGTAACGGGTTTCCGATTCGAGCGGGAACTTGCGGGTGGAGGGAATGAGCGCCCAGTTGCGGAGCTCGTCGCGGTAGGCCTGGCTCAGTAATGCGTCGTCGGGCTGGATTTTGAAATCGGTAAGTGTGAAATCTTCCAACTCTTTACGCTGGGTGGCGTCGAGTTTGGCCACGCGGTTTCGGCGCATGATCTTTTCCTGGATCAGCTGCCGGGTGAGCGAAGGCTCGGTAGCGGTTGTAGCCAGCACATAAGCTTCGAATGCAGGCACCACGGGGTTGGCCATTTTGAATTTTTCGAAGGCATCGAGCCGTGCCTTTTTCAGGCTGTCGCTTTGCTGGATTACGCTTTTGTTATCGATCTGAGACGGTTTATAGCCAAAAACGGGCAGGTATTGGTATTGATTTTCAAGGAAATAGTTTTTCAGGAATGTCTGATAATTCGCATTCTTACCAGTGAAGGTCACATCCGCATTCTCACCCACGGCCACCGTCAGGTCATCGCCGGGTTGCAGAAACAACATCCAGGTTTTATTCACGCCGCCACCGCTATATTGCAAGCGCATCATTTTAGGCTCATTGAGCTGGATAACCGTCTTTTCGGTGGTTTTTTCGGCAAAATTTACCGACGCCACCGCATCGAGCTTTGCATCGGCAAGGCCCGTGCCCAGATTGGGGTGAAAATGTACATCTTCCAGCACGAGCGTTACAGTCACCGGGGCCTGTTTGGAAGCCGTGAGCGTGATATTGGCGGTATTTTGAGCAAATGAAACCCAGCTGAATGCAATGCAGCTGAATAGTGTGAGGATCAGAATGTTTATGTTTCTCATGGGATCGAAAGGGAAAACAGTTTTTTACCAAAACAGGTGGGTGTAAAAATTGTGCCAATATACGTAACTCACAGCGGTATCTGATCCGGTGGCTTACTGAGCGTTGCCCGCCAGTACATTAATGCAGTTTTTCAGCGCATTAATAGGCCAACTGCCTTAACTTCGCCATCGCATATCGATTGTTCCTATGACCCGCGTTTCAACATTCCAGTTCAATACGCTTCGCGCCAGATTCGATGGCGAGTTGTATCATGATGATTCCACGCTGCACGCCGCGCAACGCGCTGTTTACGCCACCGATGCGTCCGTTTACCAGGAAATGCCGCTGGCCGTGGCGCTGCCGAAGTCGGTCGACGACCTGAGGTCGCTCATCGAATTCGCGAGAACGAACAAGGTGACGCTCATTCCCCGTGCCGCCGGGACGTCGCTGGCCGGGCAGGTGGTAGGAAATGGGGTTGTGGTTGATATTTCAAAGCATTTCAGGAAGATTATCGAGGTGAATGCCGCTGAAAAGTGGGCGCGGGTGCAGCCGGGCGTCATCCGCGATGACCTGAACAAGCACCTCGCACCTTACGGACTGCTTTTCGGTCCGGAAACTTCCACGGCGAGCCGGGCGATGATCGGCGGGATGATCGGGAATAACTCGTGCGGGCTGCATTCCATTACCTGGGGCGCCACGCGTGATCACCTGCTGGAAGTGAAAGTGCTGCTTTCCGATGGCTCGGAAGCCGTTTTTAGCGAACAATCCATTGCCGATTTCACCACCGCGATCCGCGAAAAGCAGGTTAAAGGCCAGCGGCTGCAATCGATCCTGGCTGGGATGTTTGGGCTGATATCCAATCCCATTGACCAGGATTTAATCAAAAAGCAGTTCCCCAAACCAACCGTCACCCGCCGCAACTCCGGCTATGCCCTCGACGCGCTTGTCAGGAATTTTGAAAAGGGTAATATCAACTTATGTAACCTCATTGCGGGCTCGGAAGGCACATTATGCTTTGTTACCGAGGCCAAAATCGCCCTCGTGGATGCCCCGCCCGCTGCCGTGGGCGTGGTGTGCGTGCATACCAACTCCCTAGCAGAAGCATTGCACGCCAACCGCGTGGCCATGCAGCACGATCCGAAGGCATCTGAACTGGTGGACAAATACATTATGGACTTTACCAAAAACCATAATGTGTATTCTCAAAACCGGTTTTTCATGCAAGGCGACCCGGCGGCGATGCTGATGGTGGAGTTTTGGGGAATCGCCAAGGAGGAAGTCGAGCAAAAAGCCGCCGCATTGGTTGCCCAATTGAAGGCGGAGGGCCTCGGTTATGCCTACCCGCTCCTGTTCGGCGACGATGCCGCCAAGGCCTGGGACATTCGCAAAGCAGGACTGGGCCTGATCCGCAACCTGCCCGGCGACACGCAGCCGGTGAACCTCATCGAGGACTGCGCCGTGGCCGTGGAGGATTTGCCCGCATATATTGAAGAACTGGAAGTTTTGCTTGAAAAACATGGCCTGCACGCGTCGTACTATGCCCACGCGGGCGCAGGCGAGCTGCATGTGGAACCGATGATCAACCTCAAAACGAGCGAGGGCAAGCAGCAATTCCGGGATGTGCTGGCTGATACCGCCGCTTTGGTCAGGAAATATAATGGTGCGTTGTCGGGCGAGCATGGCGACGGCCGCCTGCGCGGGGAATTCATTCCATTCATGATGGGTGAAGAAGTGTACGAAATGTTCAGGCAGGTGAAGCGGATCTGGGACCCGGAGGGCGTTTTTAATGCCAACAAAATCGTAAATACGCCTCCGATGAACGAATTTCTGCGCTATGGACAGGATAAGCCAAACCCGCAGATCGACACCGTATTCGACTTTTCACGGCAGGAAGGCATGCTCCGCCTCGCCGAAAAATGCAGCGGGTCGGGCGACTGTCGGAAAACCGAGCTTACCGGCGGAACCATGTGCCCGAGCTACATGGCTACGCGCAGCGAGCGCGACACCACGCGTGCCCGCGCGAACATCCTTCGCCAATATCTTACTCCTGAAACTGCCCCCGCCACCAGCCAGGAAATGGTAAAAGAAGTGCTCGACCTGTGCCTTTCGTGTAAAGGTTGTAAGTCGGAATGCCCTTCGAGCGTGGACATTGGGAAAATGAAAGCGGAATTCACGCAGCAATATTATGAGACGCACGGCGTGCCAATGCGCAGCAAACTGATCGCCAATTTTTCGAACCAGATGAAACTGGCGTCGATCGCTCCCTGGGCGTTTAACGGCCTATTCGGAACGCCCGCATTGCGGAAAATTGCCAACAAAATGGTCGGTTTTCATCCCGACCGCTCCATGCCCAAACTGGACGCCGAGACGCTGAAAACCTGGTGGGAAAAGCATCAACGCAGGAAAACGGCCGGAACGACACATTCGCGAAAAGTATATCTGTTCTGCGATGAATTTACCAACTACAATGATGCCGAAGTGGGTAAAAAGGCCGTTTTGCTGCTCGAAAAGCTCGGCTACGAGGTCATTATCCCGGATCATGTGGAATCGGGGCGCTCGTATTTGTCCAAAGGTTTTGTAAAAGAAGCTCAGAAGCTGGCGATCCGCAATGTGGCCCTTTTGAAAGACAAAATCACTTATGACGCGCCGCTGATAGGCATTGAACCATCAGCTATCCTCTCGTTCCGGGACGAATATGTGGATCTGGTTGGTGAGAACCAGCGGGCCGATGCCCAGAAAGTCGCCGCGAATGCCTTACTTTTTGAGGAATTTATAGCGCGGGAGATGGATGATAAGCGCATTCAGAAAAATGCATTTATCAGTAAAAATCAATTGATTAAAGTGCATGGGCATTGCCATCAGAAGTCGCTTTCTACAATGACAGCTTCAAAGAAAGCATTGCAATTGCCTGAAAATTTCCATGTTCAGCTCATTCCATCGGGATGTTGCGGAATGGCCGGGTCGTTTGGTTATGAAGAAGAGCATTTTGAGGTTTCGATGCAGATCGGGGAACTGGTGTTGTTCCCGACCGTCCGCCAGCAGCCGGAGGACGTAATTATCGCCGCTGCGGGAACGAGTTGTCGCCATCAGATTAAAGATGGCACCGGACGCATTGCCATGCATCCGGTCGAGATTTTGTATGATGCGCTTATCAAATAAGCCTAGTTCGTGCCGCGGACGTGTTCGTAAACCGTGTCGGGACGCAAACTTGTACCTGTATCCGATGCCACGCTGTCGGCAGTAGCCGCACCACGGTCGGCGGGATTATCTGATTGTCCCAGGTTTTGATCATGGTTGAAGAAGCCGCCAAACCAGGCGATCAGCGAAAGTACGATACCGACACCGACGATCCATTTCCAAACGTTTTTCACGTTTTTGGTGGCTCTTGCTTCCCTGTCTGTTTCTTGCCTGTTCATGGGTTTAATGATTTAGTTTGAAATAAACCCTACCATTTCCATACCAGCGCCGATTTACCGGGTTTTGAGTGATTTATATAACATACTGTTGATAAAATTTCCCCAAACTAAGTAGTCAAACAAAAATGTAATAAATCGGGGACGTTTCATGTTACCTTAGCTGGAAATTTCGTTTGCCATACTAGTTCTTCTCACAAACCAGCCATATTCATGAACATTCGCCAACGTTTCATCATCTTCTTTTTTGCACTTTTCCTATTTGTGCAGATCGACGGCCAGGCTCAGAACGATAACAGGAATTTCTTTTCCGTAACCGCCGGATACAGCTTACCGGTAGGAGAGCTGGCCAGGGAAAAACTGAACGACCCATTCGCGGGTCTTACGGGCTCGGGATATTATGGACAGATCAACTACGACTTCCGCATTGCCCGCTGGTTCGGCTTGAAGTTTTCAGGAAGCATGAATAAAAACACAACGCGCCCGCAGCCGATTGTGGACATTGCCGACCTGCGCGTGGCGGAAATAAAGGGCATTATCAACGAAACCACCTCACATACCTGGGACACGAATGTATCGCGCTGGAAGTTCAATGCGATCATGGTAGGGCCTTCGATCTTCCTCAACATCAACCGCGTACAGCTCGAAGGCCACATTCAGGGTGGTTATGTGCAGGTTACCTCTCCCACGGTGGATATGACGGGCCGGTTCGAATCCGGTGAAAACCAGATTCTTGTGCATTTGAGCCCTGCTTCTACGAGCGGTTTTGGTCTGGGTGCCGGTGCGAGTTTGCGCCTGCCCATCGCCGGTCCGCTGTATTTCCATCTTTCCGGCGATTTCATCGCTACCGAAGCCGAGCTGAAAAACGTGGCGGTGAATGTGCGCGTCGGTAACTATCCCGAAGTGGGCATCCCGATCAATGAAAAGCGTTTCGTGGGTGTAGCGAATATCGGTGCGGGATTGGGGATTTCGTTTTAAGCGGCGTTTGAATTGTTATATTTGCATTCTGTTCAAAATGAGCGGCCCTTTGCCGTTCACATTCGCATATTTCGAATATAGCTTTAAATGAAGGTTCTTAAATTTGGCGGCACCTCTGTCGGATCGGTCGACAGTATTAAAACAGTAATCGGTATTCTCGAAGAAAATCTGTCAAAAGGCGAACGCATCGCGGTCGTTTTTTCTGCCATGGGCGGGGTCACGAACAGGCTGATCGAAATCGGGAAAATGGCGGCCGCCGGCAATACGGAATATGTCGAATTTTTGAAGGGCGTCGAGGAAAGGCACTTTGCCGTCGTGCGCGGGCTGATCCCGGTTAAGAACCAAAGCAGCACTTTTGCCGCCGTAAGAGGCCTATTTAATGAACTGGAAGACATCCTAAGGGGTGTTTCGTGGATCAGGGAGCTGTCCGAAAGGACGCTCGACCTCATCATGAGCTTCGGGGAGCGGCTTTCGACGATGGTCATCACCGAAATACTCAAAAGCAAAGGCGTAGCTGCGGAATTTTGCGACGCGCGTCAGATCATCCGCACAAATGCAACCTACGGCATGGGCGATGTCAATTTTGAAGCAACCAATCACCTGATTTTAGAACATTTCGCGAAAAGCACGGCGCTGCAATGCGTCACGGGCTTCATCGCATCTACCGCCGAGGGCGTCACCACCACGCTCGGCCGCGGCGGCTCCGACTATACCGCGTCGATCCTCGGCGCAGCGCTGGAAGCCGACTCGATCGAGATCTGGACGGACGTCGACGGGATGATGACCGCCGATCCGCGCAAAGTGGCGAACGCGTTCACGATACCATCCATTTCCTATGCGGAAGCGATGGAGCTATCGCATTTCGGCGCGAAAGTGATCTATCCGCCGAGCTTACAGCCAGCATTTGCAAGAAATATCAAGCTTAAAGTCCTCAATACATTCAACACCGGCTTCGAAGGAACGTACGTTCAGAAATCGGCCAACGGTAAGGAATATGCGATCACGGGTATCTCGTCGATTGACGAAATTGCACTCGTGAACATCCAGGGCAGCGGCATGATCGGCGTGGCCGGTATTTCCGGGCGCCTGTTTACGGCGCTATCCAATAATGCCATCAGCGTGATCCTCATCTCGCAGGCATCTTCGGAGCATTCGATCTGTTTTTCCATTGATCCAAAAAATGCGCAGAAAGCCATTGATGTGCTGGAAAAGGAGTTTGCGACGGAGATCGGGCTGGGACACATCGACGGTATTTCGGTTGAAAAAAACCTCTCGATCGTCGCCATTGTGGGAGAAGGGATGAAGAAAAACACCGGTATCTCCGGCAAACTTTTCTCGGCTCTCGGTAAAAACGGTATCAATGTCGTAGCGACCGCGCAAGGCTCTTCCGAGCTGAATATTTCGGTGGTAATCGCCAAAAGCGACCTTTCCAAAGCATTGAACGCCATTCACGGTGTTTTCTTCCAATCCGAAACGCGCTCGCTCAACCTGTTTATCGTCGGGGTAGGGCTGATCGGCGGCACGCTCATCGAGCAAATCCGCAACCAGACCAAATACCTGCGAGAGGAAAAGTTGCTCAACCTTAATATCGCGGGTTTGTCCAACACCAAAAAAATGCTCCTCGATCCGGACGGCATCCAACCCGAAAACTGGCGCGACCGGGTGATGGACGAGGGCGTGAAAACGAGTCTGCCGGCATTTGTACAGCGCATGATCGAGCTCAATTTGCCGAACAGCGTTTTTGTGGATTGTACTTCCGACAAGGATATTGTACAATATTACCATATGCTGCTCGATGCGAGCATCAGCGTCGTCACTCCGAACAAAGTCGCCAATTCGGGCAGCTATTCGGAATACATTGCCTTGCAGCGCACGGCCTTGCAGCGCGGCGTGAAGTTCTTGTACGAAACAAATGTGGGGGCAGGTCTGCCGATCATCAACACGATCCAGGGCCTGATGGCGAGCGGTGATAAATTCCTGAAAATCGAAGCGATCCTCTCCGGAACACTGTCTTATATATTCAACAATTTCGGCGGCGACAACCGCTTTGTGGACGTGGTGAAAGAAGCAAAAGCCAAAGGCTTCACCGAACCCGACCCGCGCGACGACCTTAGCGGAGCCGACGTTGGTCGTAAAATCCTCATCCTTTCGCGGGAAGTAGGGGTAGCTTTGGAACCGGAGGAAGTGAAAATCTCGCAAATCCTGCCCGGTAACTGCCTCAACGCGCCGACGGTGGATGCATTCTTCGAAGAATTGGAAATCTCCAATGCCTACTTTGCAGACATGCAGGCATCGGCCGACGCCCGTGGCGAAAAGCTGCGCTACATTGCCACGCTCGAAAACGGCAAAGCTACGATCGAGCTCAAAACGGTGGACGCATCGCACCCGTTTTTCACCCTTTCGGGCAGCGACAACATCGTATCCTTCACCACGGAACGCTACAAAGACCGCCCGCTGGTGATCAAAGGCCCGGGCGCCGGCGCAGAAGTAACCGCATCAGGCGTGTTCGCGGATATCATGAGTATCAGTAGCTATTTGGGATAGAAAACAACCATTTACAGTGAATTCAGTAAAAGCTTTTGCGCCGGCGACAGTCGCTAATGTGTCGTGTGGGTTTGATATTTTCGGGTTTGCCATTCAGGAGCCGGGGGATACCGTGGAGTTGTACAAACGGGATGAGCCGGGGATTGTAATCACGGATATTACGGGCGATGAAGGGCGGTTGCCGCGGCAGGCGGAGAAGAATTCGGTGACGGTGGTGATGCTCGCATTGCTGAAACACCTGGGTATCAGCGACCTTGGCTGCGAGGTGGTTTTGCGTAAAAACATGCCCTTGGGCAGCGGAATGGGTTCCAGCGCGGCGAGCGCCGTGGCAGGCGTAGTGGCGATGAACGAGCTGCTAGGCAATCCGCTAAGCCGCAAAGAACTGCTGCCATTTGCCATGGAAGGAGAACGCATTGCCTCGGGCTCTGCGCATGCGGATAATGTGGGGCCGTCGTTGTTGGGTGGCTTTGTGGTGATCCGCAGCTATAACCCGCTGGATATCTTTACGATACCGGTGCCAGACGACCTTTGCTGCACACTCGTTCACCCCGATATTGAGATTAATACCAAAGACGCGCGTTTCATCTTGCGAAATGAAGTGTCGTTGAAAAATACAATCGCACAAATGGGCAATGTGGCCGGGCTCGTTGCAGGCTTGATGAAAGCAGATTACGACCTGATCAGCCGCTCGATGGTGGACGTGATCATCGAACCCGTCCGCGCTATCCTGATTCCCGAGTTCAAAAATGTGAAACAGGCGGCCATTTCAAATGGGGCGCTCGGTTGCAGCATTTCAGGCGCCGGACCCTCGATGTTTGCATTGAGCCGCGGCATCGAGAATGCGAAAAACGCCGGAAAAGCCATGCAGGAGCGCTTCGCGAGCGCGGGAATCGACTCTGCGGTGCATGTTTCGGGCATCAACCAGGGCGGGGCGGTTGTTTTGTGATTTTGAATGACTGAATGAGCCGCTCTTGAACGGGGAATGATTGAATGGTGAACAAGGAAAATGCCGTTAGGCATGTGACATTGGTAGCAAAAATGCAGATTTACAATTTTACGAAAATGCCATTGGGCATGTAACGTAAAGGCACCGTCAGCGGCGACATTCCATCTGTTGTTGCATCCCTGATGGGATTTCGATAGCTGGTATGGCGTTCTTTCTACCAATATTACATCGCTACGCGATTCCTTTCCTTGAAACCACTATTGTTGTGGGGCACTCAATGGTATGGCTGAACAACGCGATGTTAAACAAGGGGAATGATGAATGATTACGTGTTTTCGACCACAATGTGAACTTTCAGGTTCTGTAAAAACGTTAATTGGTGCAGGTAATAAAACATTAGAAAAATGGTTACGGTAAGCGATTCAGCCAAAAATAAAATTGTAGAACTCCGTAAGGCTGACGGTTTTGAAGAAGATTATCAGATCCGCGTCGGCGTTTTGGGAGGTGGTTGTTCAGGTTTGACCTACAATCTGGAATTCAACTCCGAGTCGAAGCCCAATGATATGGTTTTTGAAGACAAGGGAGTGAAGATTATCGTAGACAAAAAGAGCCTTCTTTACCTTGCAGGGACAACCCTTGATTTTAGCGATGGTTTGAATGGAAAAGGCTTCCAGTTCATCAATCCGAATGCCACTCGTACCTGCGGATGCGGCGAAAGCTTCGCGGTATAGTTAAATTATTAAAATATTTTATTTTGAAAAAACGCGCTCCGAAACCCGGAGTGCGTTTTTTTTATCGTTTTGAATGGATTTAATTTGAACCGTCTTTTACACACCATATCAGGGAACGTTTAAATCCAATTGAATGAAACCAACTCTTTTGATTTTGGCTGCCGGCATCGGTAGCAGGTACGGAGGTATCAAGCAGCTCGACCAGTTCGGCCCCAACGGAGAAACCATCATCGACTATTCATTATATGACGCCATTCGCGCAGGTTTTGGAAAAGTGGTATTTATCGTACGCCAGGAAATCAAGGAGAATGCCGAGGCCGTTTTTACTCCCAAACTGAAAGGCAAGATTGATTTTGATTTCGCCATCCAGGGAATCCAGTCCTATGTGCCCGAAGACCTCGGCGCGGTGGAGCGCACGAAGCCCTGGGGCACCGGCCACGCTACGCTTTGTGCCTGGGATAAAACCGATACTCCGTTCGCCGTCATTAACGCCGACGATTTCTACGGTCGCGATGCGTTTGAAACCATGGCCAACTTTCTGCAAAACGATACCAACGACCGGCAACACGCCATGATCGGCTACGAGCTGAAACGTACGCTTTCGGAAAACGGCACGGTGTCGCGTGGTGTGTGCGTGGAGCGCGAAGATCACAACCTGGATTCCGTGGTGGAACGGACTAAAATATTCGAAGAAAACGGGGTCATATACTATGAGGAAGGTGAGACGCGTACGGAGCTTGCACCTGAAACCCCCGTCTCGATGAATTTCTGGGGCTTCAAACCGTCGATGTTCCCCATTACGAAAGACCTTTTCGAAAAATACGCGCGTGAAAATATCAACACGCCCAAAGCCGAGTTCTACATCCCCACCGTGATGTCGCATATGATCAAAAGCGGCGAGGGCGACTGCCGGGTATTCCGTATCGCTTCAGACTGGTTCGGGGTTACTTATCCGGAGGACAAGCCATCGGTGCAGGCCTCGCTGAATGCATTGCATGAGGCTGGGGTGTATCCAAGCAAGTTGTGGGATTGAGGTCATAATATCGAAACAAAAAGAGCCGTTGCCGGGTGGTAACGGCTCTTTTGCGTTTGATCCTTATCACTCCCGAACCAGAACTTTACTCATAGTATGTGTACCATCCTGATTGATTACGAGGACAATGTAAATGCCGTCTAAAAATCTGCTAATATCGATGGTAGATTTGAACCCTGTGGCTTGGTAGACCGCAGTGCCGTTAAAGTCAAGTATTTTCATGGTCCGAACCAGTTCAGGATTTTTGACTTTAACGTTCAGCTGATCGGAGGCCGGATTGGGATAAATTACGATCTGTTCACTCGATTCATCGTTTAATTCCATGGTAGCTTTCTTTTTAGTGGTTTCGAGTATGTCATTGTCTGGTTGTTCCGGCACCGGAGCGGTGCTGCTGCCTATCAGGTAGGCAGGCAGATAGCGCCAGGGGCTGTAGGTTTGCCCGGTCAGTGCGAGCACGGGATCGTATTTTACGCGAATCCGCACCTTAGTTCCGGCCCCTTGCTTGTTGATCACGTTTTTCAATTCAATCCCGGCCAGGCCCAGATTCGAATAAGCATTTTGCGCGCTAGTAGATTGGGTGCTGTTGGTGATGCTGTTGTTACTGCCTTTGGAGAAGCCTTGGTTTGCCGGTTTTGTTTCCCACACGAGTTTCGCCTTGTTGCGACCGAGGAAAGATTTGGCATAAAGGCCCGCTCCAAAGTTGTTTTGGGCGAATTGGGTGTGGTTGATGGGGGTGGTTAGGTTGGAGTTGTAGAGGCGGAGGTTGTTGCGAGTGCCAGCGCCATTGTTTCCTTTGTAAAGAAATACAGATCCTTTGCTATTGTAAAAGGGCGCTCCAATCAAGATATCTGAATAGCCATCGCCGTTGACATCACCTGCACAAGCAACGGATGTACCCATTTGGGAATTGGCTACATTACTTTCGAATTTAACAGGAGTTTGGGAGTACAATCCGGTCGCTGATCCGAAGAACATGAAGGCAGCTCCACTGCTTATCGGGGAATAGTTAACCGCACCGACTATCAAGTCTCCATACCCGTCCCCATTGAAATCACCTGCACTGGAAACGGAATTTCCGTAGTAAGCCGGTTGACCAACGGTGAGCGTCGATTTTGGAGAGTTGCTGTTTATACCGCTTGAAGAGCCATAGTAAACCAATGTTGTTCCTTCGTTCGCTTGTGTTACCGCGCAGAACACCACTATATCGCTAAATCCGTCCCCATTTAGATCACCAGCTCCTGAAACGCTATGCCCCATCGAAGCTTGACTAACATTGTTCTCAATTATAGTAGCTGAATTGTTTATCCCTGTCATGGATCCGTAAAAAATTCGAGCGGCCCCTTCCGAGGTCTGTCCGTTGGTGTAGAGTGGAGTTCCGGCGATTATGTCATCAAAACCATCTCCATTAACATCTCCGGCGCGCCCTGCTGTTAAACCTAGTTCTTCCGCCTGTGTGGTGCCTTCCAGAGTAATCGCAGCCACTGTACTAATGCCTTGGCCTGAACCATGATATATGAAAATAGCTCCTTCGTCTAATACCTTATCATGATTTGGATCGCCCACCAGAACATCGTCGTACCCATCACCATTCACATCTCCCGCGCTGGAAACTGTCCAGCCGAAAGAGCTTTGCGTTTGATTATTTTTCAGCACAGAAAAAGTGTTTTTATTGAGGCCTTGGGCAGAGCCATAATACACTAGTGCTGCACCTTCTACTAAGCCCTTCTGGGCGTCCCAGCTTATGAAATAACTTACGTCTCCAATGATTACGTCATCGAAGCCATCGCCATTAACATCCCCTGCGCCCGCCACTGAGTAACCCAGGAGGCCACTTCCTGAAACATTATCGATTTTTGTGACCGTATTTAAAACTATACCTTGACTAGAGCCATAGTAAATGTAGGCAGCCCCTGAATTTGATTGACCACTGTTATACGCATATTCACCTGCTATTATATCACTGTACCCGTCACCATTCACATCGCCTGCATTGGCAACGGAATATCCAAACTGCGCCGCATTCTGAGACCCATTCAGTTCCTGGACATAGTTGTTAGTCCCTTTTGCGCCACCTAACCACACCATCGCCACTCCCTCATCCGCTTCCCCCTTATCATATCCTTGTCCACTCACGACAATGTCACTATACCCGTCTCCATTCACATCCCCCGCACTGGAAACGGAGGAGCCGAGGTAGGCATTAAGCTGGTTGCCTTCCTGGCTTGATGCGGATGTATTGGCCAAGCCCGATGAGGAACCTTCGTACACAAATGCGCCGCCTTCGTTACCCTGCCCGTTGTCGAATAAGTTGGCTCCTACGATCACATCAGCATACCCGTCTCCGTTTACATCCCCGGCCGAAGCGACAGAAGCACCATATTGTGCCCCCGCCTGATTGCATTCCAGTTGTTTTGCGATTGTGGTACTTATCCCATTCGCCGAGCCGTGGTAAACAAATGCCCCGCCCTCGTTGTTCTGGCCGTTGTCGAAATGGAACGATCCGACAATGACGTCAGAAAAGCCGTCACCGTTCACGTCGCCTGCGGTGGATGCAGAGAAGCCGAAAAAGGCAGCTGCCTGGTTATTTTCCAGCGTCGTTTTGGCTGCTGTTGCTATTCCGTTTATCGAGCCATGGTATACGAATGCGGCTCCTTCATTGCTCTCGCCTTTATCGTACATCGAAGCGCCCACGATCACGTCACTGTATCCGTCGCCGTCGACATCGCCGGCACCTTTGACCGAGCAGCCGAATTGTGCATCGATCTGGTTACTTTCAAGTGTGGTGATGGGTACATTGGATATCCCGGCCAGTGTACCATGATAGACGAAAGCAGCGCCTTCATTGGATTGTCCTTTATCATACAAAGGCGCACCTGTGATCACGTCGCTGAGGCCGTCATTATTTACATCGCCCGCCGCCGCAACGTACTGGCCCAGATTTGCCTCGGGCTGGTTGCTTTCCAGTGTGGTAGTGGGTACTGCGTTAAGTCCGGCTCCTGAGCCGTGGTAAACAAATGCGGCCCCCTCATTGTTTTCGTTTTTGTCGTACATGGGCGCTCCGACGATCACATCGCCGAACCCGTCCCCATTGACATCGCCGGCATTCGCTACGCTATTTCCAAATTTGGCATCTGGCTGGTTAGCTTCCAGTGTCCGGTCTGGTGCAGTGGCCAGGCCGCTGGCCGAACCCATGTAAACAAATGCCACTCCTTCATTACTTTCACCCTTATCATAGTTGGGGGCTCCGATGATCACATCGCTATACCCGTCCCCATTGATGTCGCCTGCGGAAGACACAGAGTATCCGAATGCAGCTTGCGCCTGGTCTTTTTCGAGAAGGGTGGATGCATTAGCAGGAGTGCCATTCACCACCAATGGGTCGATTGTGACAGGAAAAGCAGCGTTTTTGACGTCGACTTCAATCAATATATCGCCATTCGCGTAAGCGAGGCTGGCTTCGAGCGGCTCTCCGTCGGCATCCCAGCAATGCAAATCGCGGTAATAGAATTTTGCAAGGCTCTGTTTTGCAAGAATCAATTCGTTTTTGCCGACTTGTTTTACTTGCGCGCCCTCGGCGTCCAGTCTCACTTCCAATTCACGAGTACCGTCCGGCGCGGATTCAATGATGAAGTTTTGCCTGACACCACCCGGCTCGTTGATATATTCCTCCACAAATCCGTCATGCGCGATCTGCAAGTGGTTGTCTTTCAGATTAGTTGCCGCGGAACGCTGGGGGCTGAACAGCTTTTTACCATCCGCGTAGATGCCTTTGTTGATCAGTTTTAATTCGAAGTTGTGCCCTGCTGAATCTTTTCGGTTGACGATGGTCAGTTCACCTGAACGGTAGTAAGCTCTTAGCCCCTGCATCCGGTTAGGGCTTTGGAGAACATGTTTCGCACTGTCGTAACTGATGTGGTATTCGCGTTGAGTTAGGTTTTGCTGAATTTGGGCTAATGCCTCCTGCGGCACAGCGTTGTCGTTTCGGTGCGCTGATTGACCGGCGCCTGGTCGGAGATTGGATTTTTGGTCTGTGTCGGCCCAGTAAGCCATACCAGCGATTGCCATTACAACAGCGACGGTAACAAGGACAAATCTCTTGTAAGTGTGTTTCATAGTCTTGGAATTAAGGTGATAAGAGAAAGATTCTCGGCAACAGATTTTTGCCTGGCTCAAACATCGTAAATGCATCGTGCTGAAACAGAATCCGATGAGCAACAGGAAGTGTGAAACAATCAGAAGGCATACTTGGCAAAGACCGCCCCGGCCGGGAACCTGTTGCCGGGGCGGTCTTTAAGAGCTATTTTACACAACCTAATACTTTGAAGACGTTTGATTCCATATCAGTATTCTTTTAAGTTGTTTGTAATACAAATTCCGGGCTTTTTTTTCTGAAAGTCTTTTCTAAACCCGTATAGACAAAGTAATCCGATGATCACAGATCGATGTAAGCGCTTTTCCTCTTAGAGAAAAATTTTTTCTACGTGCTCTATGGCAACAGCTGTGGGTGCTTAGCGTCTGTTATCAGTTTTGTTTACGGGGTATAGTCCACCAAAAAAAGCCTCGACCTTTCTATTGGGACGCTAATATTTTCAACTTCCTTACGCGGTTTTCTAACCGTTGGATTTCAGCTTTCCTTCTTTCGATCAGGATTTCTGGTCTCAGGGCTGGTTCCTTGTAAGGTAATTTATCCCGGAGGATATGGTATGATGCTGTGAGTATGTGGTGGGCAATCGCCATTGCCGCTTTCTTCTTTCCCCGTCTTTGGGTGAGCTTGTGGTACTTGAATGACAGGTAGGTATTCATCGTATGGCTTGCCGCCCAGGCTGCTTCGATCAATGTTGTTTTCAAATAGGTGTTGCCATGGGTGGTCCTTGCCGATCTTACTTTTCCTGCACTCTCGTTGTTGCCTGGGCATACCCCTGCCCAAGAAGCCAGGTGCTTGTCTGAGATAAACTGGGACATGTCCAGACCGATCTCGGAAACGATACCAATAGCTGATTGCCTGGATACGCCTGGGATGGTTTGCAGTAGTGCGAGCTCGGCCTGCTTACCGGCCAGGCAAAGTTCAATCTGCTGGTCAAGTTGTTCGATGAGCTTTTCCAGGGCGCCCATTGTCTGTGTGAGCAACTTTAACATAAAGCGGTGACGCTCACAGAACCGGCCGTAAAGCGCCTGTTGTAAAACCTGCTTTTTATTTACCAGCGAACCTTTGGCCTGGTTTGAGAGAACCACGGGGTCAGTAATTCCTTCCATAAGCAGATCTACGATCCCCTGTCCGGTTTTGGAAAACACATCGCTAACCACGCTGCCGAGCTTGATGTTGGCATCTTCCAGAATATTCTGTAACCGATTTTTCTCCCGGCTACGCTCATTGACAAGCTTCTTACGGTGGCGTAGCAATGTCCTTATCTCCCGCACCCATCCTTCCGGGACAAAGCTGTGCCGAAGAAGTCCGCTCAACAGCAGCTTGGCGATCCATTCGGAATCCTTTTTATCAGTTTTGTGGCCGGGAACGTTCTTGATATGACGGGCATTAACCAAAATGATCTCAAAGCGGCCTTCCAAAACATAATACACAGGCCGCCAGTAAACGCCCGTACTCTCCATAGCGATGTGGGTAATCTGATGGCCTTCAAGCCAATGCGACAAATCTTCCAGGTCTCTGGTGAAGGTGGCGAAGGTCCGGGTTTCTTCCTGGATTCCCGTCCCTTTGATTGAAGCAACTACTGTATCTTTGTGTACATCCAGGCCACAACCTCGGGCTATGAGCTGGGGGAATTCTACTACTGCCATGTCGTTTGATAGATTGGTCTCTAATTAAAACGACTTTCATGCGCGTGGGTGAATTCCCCCAATTCATAATTGTTTTGTTTACAGATCCTCTTATCTGGCAACCATAATCTTTCGCGTCGTCTGAACGCCTTCATGGTTGGTAACGATCACAAAGTACACGCCCCTGGCAAGTGATTTTAAATCGATCGGGGATTCGAACCCAGAAGTTTGGTATATCACTACGCCTTTGATATTCAGGATTTTAATAGCCTTTACCTGTTCGGGATTTCTGGCATCGATATTTAAATAGTCCGTAGCAGGGTTGGGGAATACCGAAACCTGATCGCTCCATCTATTTAAGTCTATCATATTTTTGTTTTTAGTTGTTCGTGATAAGTTGTCTTCCGTGTTCTCGGGCGTAGGGGAGGTACTGTTTCCCATCAGGTAAACAGGCAGATAGCGCCACGGCCCGTAGGTTTGCCCGGTCAGTGCGAGCACAGGATCGTATTTTACACGAACCCGCATTTTAGTTCCAGCCCCCTGCTTGTTGATCACGTTTTTCAATTCAATCCCGGCCAGGCCCAGATTCGAATAAGCATTTTGCGAGCTAGTAGATTGGGTGCTGTTGGTGATGCTGTTGTTACTGCCTTTGGAGAAGCCTTGGTTTGCCGGTTTTGTTTCCCACACGAGTTTCGCCTTGTTGCGACCGAGGAAAGATTTGGCATAAAGGCCCGCTCCAAAGTTGTTTTGGGCGAATTGGGTGTGGTTGATGGGGGTGGTTAAGTCGGAGGAGTTGTAGAGGCGGAGGTTGTTGCGAGTGCCTAATGTACTATTGCCATAATAAACGAAAGCCCGACCTTCGTTCTGTTGATTGTTATCATACTGGTGAGCGCTTGCAATGATGTCGCTGTAACCGTCACCATTTATGTCGCCGGCGCCCGCGACGGAATTGCCGAGGAAAGCGCTGTTTTGGTTGCTTTCGATTGTCAAACAATTAGCTGCTGTTAGACCAGCCGGTGACCCGAAGAAAAGGTAAACGGCACCTTCATTGACTTCGTTATTTGAAAAGCCAGTACTACCAACCACCAAGTCGCTGTAACCATCCCCATTTACATCGCCCGCCGCTGAAACTTTGCCCAGATATCCGTTGGTAACATTCTTCTCCAGAATGACAGGCACGGTATTAATGCCGTTGGCAGATCCGTAAAATATGAAAAGTGCTCCCTCTTGAAGTTGTCCGTTACTATATTTGGGTGATCCAACGACAACATCGGTATAGCCGTCTCCGTTGAGATCGCCCGCATTGGCCACGCCTATCAAATCCTCCCCTTTAAAATTATTGTGCAGAATAGTTGGATTTGCTGGATTGATACCAGCTTGTGAACCATTGTAAATAAAGACGGCACCATCAAAGTTTTGTCCGTTCGTATAGTACGGATTTGCGACGAGTATATCTCCAAAACCGTCTCCGTTTACATCACTACCACCTGCAACCGAAGAACCCAAGTACACGCCGACAATACTTCCATTGATGATTGTTGGATTTGCATTTAGGTTGACACCGTTTGATGATCCGTAGTAAATATGGACTCGTCCCTCATCCGTGTATGGGCTACTGATGTCATATTCAGTTTCTCCAATTATTATATCAGCATATCCATCTTTGTTAACATCTCCTGCACTCGATACAGCCGACCCAAATCTGGCATCTTCTTGCGTTCCTAAAATTGTTGTTTGAGGCAAATTACCACCGCCAATGCCCAATCCAGAACCAGACCCGTAGAGAATACACACTTTGCCTGTATTTTCAGCTGCATTGTCGTACAATGGTATGCCAATGATTACGTCATCGAACCCATCCCCATTGACATCGCCAGCACTAGCTACGGAACCCAAACTTGCATACTGTTGATTACCCTCGAAGGTGTAGCTGGGCACGCCCGATAGCCCCTGCGAAGACCCGTGAAACACAAATGCAGCCCCTTCATACGCCTGGCCACCGTCATAATTATTGGCTGAAATAATTACATCGCCAAACCCATCCCCATTCACATCCCCGGCACTCGCAACCGACCAGCCGAATTGAATGCCGGGGACGTTCATTTCCAGGTGCGTAACTACTGTTTCCTTGATACTTCTTGCGCCACCCAGCCACACCAGCGCCACGCCTTCATCCGCATCGCCCTTATCATATCCTTGTCCACCCACGACAATGTCACTATACCCGTCTCCATTCACGTCCCCCGCACTGGAAACGGAGGAGCCGAGGTAGGCATTAAGCTGGTTGCCTTCCTGGCTTGATGCGGATGTGTTGCCCAGGCCCGATGAGGAACCTTCGTACACAAATGCGCCGCCTTCGTTACCCTGCCCGTTGTCGAATAAGTTGGCTCCTACGATCACATCAGCATACCCGTCTCCGTTTACATCCCCGGCCGAAGCGACAGAAGCGCCATATTGTGCCCCCGCCTGATTGCATTCCAGTTGTTTTGCGATTGTGGTACTTATCCCATTCGCCGAGCCGTGGTAAACAAATGCCCCGCCCTCGTTGTTCTGGCCGTTGTCGAAATGGAATGATCCGACGATGACATCAGAAAAGCCGTCACCGTTCACGTCGCCTGCGGTGGATGCAGAGAAGCCGAAAAAGGCGGCTGCCTGGTTATTTTCCAGCGTCGTTTTGGCTGCTGTTGCTATTCCGTTTATCGAGCCATGGTATACGAATGCGGCTCCTTCATTGCTCTCGCCTTTATCGTACATCGATGCACCCACGATCACGTCACTGTATCCGTCACCGTCGACATCTCCGGCCCCTTTGACCGAGCAGCCGAATTGTGCATCGATCTGGTTACTTTCAAGTGTTGTGATGGGTACATTGGATATCCCGGCCAGTGTACCATGATAGACGAAAGCAGCGCCTTCATTGGAATGTCCTTTATCATACATAGGCGCACCTGTGATCACGTCGCTGAGGCCGTCATTATTTACATCGCCGGCAGCCGCAACGAACTGGCCCAGATTTGCATCGGGCTGATTGCTTTCCAGTGTGGTAGTGGGTACTGCGTTAAGTCCGGCTCCTGAGCCGTGGTAAACAAATGCGGCCCCCTCATTGTTTTCGTTTTTGTCGTACATGGGCGCTCCGACGATCACATCGCCGAACCCGTCCCCATTGACATCGCCGGCATTCGCTACGCTATTTCCAAATTTGGCATCAGGCTGGTTAGCTTCTAGTGTCCGGTCTGGTGCAGTGGCCAGGCCGCTGGCCGAACCCATGTAAACGAATGCCACTCCCTCATTGCTTTCTCCCTTATCATAATTGGGGGCTCCGATGATCACATCGCTATACCCGTCCCCATTGATGTCGCCTGCGGAAGACACAGAGTATCCGAATGCAGCTTGCGCCTGGTCTTTTTCGAGAAGGGTGGATGCATTAGCAGGAGTGCCATTCACCACCAATGGGTCGATTGTGACAGGAAAAGCAGCGTTTTTGACGTCGACTTCAATCAATATATCGCCATTCACATAAGCGAGGCTGGCTTCGAGCGGCTCTCCGTCGGCATCCCAGCAATGCAAATCGCGGTAATAGAATTTTGCAAGGCTCTGTTTTGCAAGAATTAATTCGTTTTTACCGACTTGTTTTACTTGCGCGCCCTCGGCGTTCAATCTCACTTCCAATTCACGAGTACCGTCCGGCGCGGATTCAACGATGAAGTTTTGCCTGACACCACCCGGCTCGTTGATATATTCCTCCACAAATCCGGCATGTGCGATCTGCAAGTGGTTGTTTTTCAAATCATTTGTCGCAGAGCGCTGGGGGCTGAACAGCTTTTTGCCATCCGCGTAGATGCCTTTGTTGATCAGTTTTAATTCGAAGTTGTGCCCTGATGAATCCTTACGGTTGACGATGGTCAGTTCACCTGGACGGTAGTAAGCTCTTAGCCCCTGCATCCGGTTAGGGCTTTGGAGAACATGTTTTGCACTGTCGTAACTGATGTGGTATTCGCGTTGAATTAGGTTTTGCTGAATTTGAGCTAATGCCTCCTGCGGCACAGCTTTGTCTTTTGAGTGCGCTGATTGACCGGCGCCTGGTCGGAGATTAGATTTCTGGTCTCTGTCGGCCCAGTAAGCCATACTAGCAATTGCCATTACAACAGCGACGGCAACAAGGACAAATCTCTTGTAAGTGTGTTTCATAGTCTTGGAATTAAGGTGATAAGCGAAGGATTCGCGGCAACAGATTTTGCCTGGCCCAAACATCGTAAATGCATCGTGCTGAAACAGAATCCGATGAGCAACAGGAACTGTCAAATAATCAGAAGGAATAAGTGCAACGACTGCCCTGGGTCACGGGCTTTGTGCCGGGGCAGTCGTTGACGATATGTGCACGACCTAGTATTTCAAAACTATCCTCGAAACGCGTGAGCCATCTTTATACAAAATCACCACGACGTACCGGCCAGGTTTCAATGCGCGCACATCAATTGCCGTTACCGGATAGGCAAAGGACATCAAACTCCGGCCCCATTCCGTGAGCAATTGCACACGCTGGATGAATTCAGGTTCGGCATACCGAATGCGCAACAGGTTTGCAACCGGATTGGGATATACGATTAAATTTTTACCACTACCACCTGCCAGCGATTCCTTCTCGCCGCTTATTGTATCCGGCACCGGCGCTGGCGCCGCCGATGCGCCAGCCAGATAGCCCGGTAGGTAGCGCCAAGGCCCGAACGCCTGTCCAGTCAACGCCAATGCCGGACTGTATTTGACCCGTGCGCGGACTTTGGTAGAAATGCCGCTTTTTAAAACTAAACCCTTCAATTCCGAACCTGCGCCGGATAGCGCGGAGAACCCCTTCTGGCTGCCGGTGAATGATGTGCTCGTTCCAATCAGGGTGTTTCCGCCTTGCAGAAAGGCCTGCGCTTCCGGTTGCGTTTCCCAAACCAGTTTTCCTTTGCTGCGGCCGAGGAAAGATTTAGCCATTAGGCTGAGACCGAAGTCGTTTTTTGTTTTTTGAGTGTGATCCAGCGGGGTTATGAGGTCGGAATTGTAGAGGCGGAGGTTGTTTTTTAATCCAAGACTGCTGTTTCCGTAGTACACAAATGCGGCGTCGGCGTCGGTTTGTGCGGTGCTGAAATTGGGGGAGCCCACGAGCAGATCGCTGTATCCGTCGGCGTTGACGTCGCCTGCGGCGGCGACCGACCAGCCGAAGAAGTCGAATTCGTCGTTTGGATTTCCTGTCATGCGCTGCGGGCTGGTGCCGATGCCCGCGGGAGAGCCGTAGTAGATCATCGCGAGGCCGGTCATGATCCACGTGTCAGGGTCGGCGTACATGGGCTCGCCGACTACGACGTCGCTGTATCCGTCGCCGTTCAGATCGCCGGCCCCGGCAACGGACTCGCCCATCGCGGCGGCCATTCCCGTTTCGTGCGAATAGAGGTCGGTCGTGGCCTGGGAAGTAATGCCCGATGCTGAACCATAGTAGAGAAATGCAGCGCCGTCGCCATTGTTATAGGCGTGTGCCCCGACGATGAGATCATGAAACCCGTCGCCATTCACATCACCCGCACCGGAAACATCCCACCCGAAATGCGCCTGCTCGTCGGCGCTCTTGATAATTTCGACCGTGAGCTGGCTGAGGTCGCTGCCGTGGCCGTAACCAATGAATATCGCACCCGAATCATAGTCTCCCACGCTGTAAGCGCCCATCGCGATGTCATCGTGGCCGTCGCCGTTCAGGTCACCGGTGCCGGTGACCGCGTTGCCCAGCCGGGCATCTTCCTGGTCGCTTTCTATGATGCGTTTGCCGCCGGTAACCGGGCCGTTCGCCGAGCCGGGGAAAATGTAGCATGCGCCTTCCTGCGCTTCCCCATTTGAATAATTCATGGCACCTACCAGAATTTCAGAGAATCCATCGCCATTCAGGTCGCCTGCATGCGCGACCGCGCAGCCGAACCATGCGCCGTCCATGTTGCTTTCAAGCACCGTGGGGGCCGGATCTAGCCCGGCCGGTGACCCTTTGTAAACCAGCGCGACGCCTTCCTCGCTTTCGCCATTGCTGTAATGCATGGCTCCTACGATCACGTCACCGAAACCGTCGCCGTTTACATCGCCCGCAGCGGATACCGACCTGCCAAAGCTCGCACCAGCCTGGTCCGCTTCCAGAACACCCGACGGAATCGCGCTGATCCCATTCGACGAGCCGGTGAAAAGAAACGCCGCTCCCTCGTCGGATTGCCCGTTGTCGAAGTTCGGGGCACCTACGATCACATCGTCATAGCCGTCTGCATTCACGTCGCCTGCACTGGATACGGCAAAGGCGAAAGCCGATTCGGGTTGATTGGAGAGCAATGCGGTGAACGTGGCTGCATTGATCCCTGTGGCGCTTCCACGCCATAGGAACGCCGCGCCCTCGTTGGCCTGGCCGTTGTCGTATAAATGCGCGCCAACGATCAGATCGCTGAAACCATCGCCATTGATGTCCCCCGCACCGGCGCACGATAGGCCGAGAAAGGCATTCGCCTGACCGCTTTTGAGCACGGATATCGGCGAATCTGCAAGCCCGGCCGCGGTTCCGGCATACACCGCTACCCCACCTTCGTTCGCAGGGCCTTTGCCCAGGAACCGGCTTCCAATCATCAGGTCGGCGTAGCCGTCGCCATTTACATCGCCCGCGCAGGCCACCGAACTGCCGAGTTTTTCCTTCATTTGCGTGCCGGTAATCGTTTTGGAAGGGTTTATGTTAATGCCAAAAGCCGAGCCGAAATGAATGCCGGCGCGTCCCTGATCCTCATGTAAGCCATCATAGTCCGGCGCTGAGAGCGCAATGTCCGAGTAGCCATCGCCATTGAGGTCCCCCGCGCATGCAAGCGCGCTGCCCATGTGCGCGTAGGCCTGGCTGCCCTCCACAACCACCGGCCCGCCCGCAAGCCCGTTGGCCGATCCGAGGTAGACAACCGCCGCGCCTTCCTCCGTCTCACCCTGGCTGTAAAACGGCGCACCCACCAGCATATCGCCAAAGCCATCGCCATTTACATCCCCCGCACCCGCCACAGAGGTACCCAGCATGGCATTCGCCTGGTTCGTTTCCAGCGTTGTAATCTTGTTCGTGATAATGCCATTTTGCGAACCATAAAAAACAAATGCAGCACCTTCGTTGGCCTGCCCCTGGTCAAATGCGCTCGCGCCGACCAGCAGTTCGCTATAATTATCCCCATTCACATCCCCGGCCAAGGCGATGGAAACGCCGAATTGCGCTTCCGCCTGGTTGCTTTCCAGTGTAGCCACAGGGTTCGGCTTGATGCCCATTGCTGAGCCCAGATGTACAAAAACGGCTCCTTCATTGTTTTGTCCTTTATCGTAAAAAGGCGCTCCGATCGCCACGTCGCTGAACCCGTCGCCATTCACGTCGCCTGCGCTGGTGACGGAGTGGCCCATCGCAGCGTCGGGCTGGTTGCTTTCAAAAAGGTGCGGGAGCGTATTCATGCCTGCTGCCGAGCCGTAGTAAAGAAAAGCGGCGCCTTCGTTGGTTTGGCCGTGATCATAATGCGGCGCACCAACCAGCACATCACTGTACCCGTCGCCATTCACATCCCCGGCCGAGGCCACCGAAAAGCCAAACCATGCATCAGCCTGGTCCGCTTGCAGCAGCGCTTCGGCATTGCCGGGGTTCCCATTCACCACAAGCGGGTCGATGGTGATCGGCAATGCGGCATTTTCGGCATTCACGGTAATTTGTATGTGCTGGTCACGGCCGGTGAGGCTGGCTGTCAACGTCCGGCCTGCTGCGTCCCAGCATTTGAGATCGCGGTAGATGAGTTGCGGATTGGGATTGTTTTTGGCAAAAAAGCGCAGTTCGTTTTCAGCACCATTCTCCATGCGCATACCGCTGGCCCTGAGGTGCACCTGCAATTGGCGGACGTGAGCGGGAGCTTCGCGGATGATGAAGTTTTGCCGGACACCATCCTCATTGTTGATAAATTCTTCGGTGAAGCGTTGGTAATGAATACGCAGCTGATTTTCATTTCGCTCGGTACGGGAATGCGCGTCCGGCTTGCCGATTAGCCGGCCGTCGGCAAAAATGCCTTCGTTCTGGAGTACCAGCGAAAACGGATTCCCGGAAGTCCGGTTGCGGACGGTAACCTGCCCGGGTCGGTAGTGTGTGCGCAGATTATGGCGGCGGTTGGGGCTTTGCAGCACGCGGTCCGAAGCGTCGTACGAAATGTGGTACTCCCGTTCGGCGATCGTTTGCGCCAATCCGGCCGGGAGGTTTGCAGCATTTTTGCTGGTTTCCGGCACGCTGCTGGTTGGGTGGATGACCGCTTTTTTGGTCGTAGGGTTTGGAAAAAACCCAATGCAGCATGCATAAATGAAAAATGTGAGAATGGGCGTCGCCAGGGAAAGCGGCAGGAGGTTACCGGACTGTTTCATGATAGAAAATTTGGGATTTGAGAAGTGTATAAAACGCGGCTGGCCAGCCAGGTTTTCAATTTTGTACTTATCCCAAACTCTTTGTGAAACCGATGATCAGGTGACGTGATAGGTTATCAAACGGAAAATAAGCCCAAAAAAAAGCGAATCCCGGTAAGTAGTTTCCGGGATTCGCTTGAAGTATCTGGCATGTAAATGCCTATTTCTGCACGAGCGCTTCCAGCATTTTTTCGGCCAGGAACTGGTTCCCGGCTTCGGTTAAGTGCACGCGGTCGGTGGTCAGGATGCCTTTTTCCTTGTTTTCCGGGTTGTTGCTCGCCAGGTAGTCCTGGAAATGCTTGCGCAGATCGAGCAATTGCAGGTTGTTGCGGGTCGCGATTTCGCGGATGAGCTTCGAATATTGATTCAAATCGCCATCCTGCTGGTTGGAATTGTCGTTACGCTCGCCGATTACGGTCGGTGTGCAAACGATCACACGGATGTTCTGCGCTTTCAGCTTCTTGATCAGCGCTTCGTAAAACTTCACATATTTATCGGGATCAGTGCCGGTGCCCGACGATGCTTTATGCCATACGTCATTAATTCCCACGTAAATGAATACGACATCCGGCTTTTTGGCCAGCACGTCGTCTTCGAGCCGCAGGTAGAGGTCATACACCTTATTGCCGCCAATGCCGGCGCCGATCAGCTCATATTGGCTTTCCTGGCCTTTGGATTTCAGCATTTCGCCTACTTTGGTAATGTATCCCGTCGGACTTACGCCCGCCTGGGTGATGGAATCGCCGAAAAATACGACGCGCAGGGGTTTGTCGGCACGCATAGCGAGTAATGGAACCGTGATCACGGCAATTTGCAGCAGTTTGAAAAATAATCTCATGGTTTAGTGTTAAGTATGGATTTTGAAATAAGACGAATGCTGTTTGAAATTACCCTTTTCATCTGTTCACGGACGGTTTTTGTCAGGTTTTCAGAATGCGGATCCCTGGCTGACCGGCCGAATATTCCATTGTGAACCGCGTGCCGGGTGATAATTGTGCTTCCCAATGCAACGGAATGCTGAACTGACGGACCCGCCCGTCGATCCACGCTTGTACCGAAAGCGATTCGCTCTGCCGTTCGCAGGCCAGCACCTCGCCGTAAATCAGCAGCGCTTGTGGCGGGACGGCCTCTCCGAGATACATTTCGGCGGGCGTTCCGATGCGCGTGAGTTTGCCGGTATCCATGACAGCCACAAGGTCGGCGAGGCGGAAAATTTCACCCATATCGTGCGTAACCAGGACGACCGTAAATGGCCGTTCACGCCTCAGTTTCAATAATAAATCCTGCAATTGCACGCGCATTTCCGGGTCGAGGGCGGCGAAAGGCTCGTCCATCAGCAGCAATTCCGGCTCGCGTACGAGGGCGCGGGCGAGGGCGACGCGCTGCTGCTGCCCGCCCGAGAGCTGATGCGGTTTGCGGCCTGCGAGCTGGGCCAGGCCGGTGGTTTCCAGCAAATGACCGATCAATGTCCCGTCGCCGTTGCGGGGCAGGGCGTATTCCAGATTTTGCATCACGGTCATGTTCGGGAACAATGCGTAGTCTTGAAATACAAAACCAATGTGCCTGTGCTGGGCGGGAATGTGCATGCGGTTCGCCGTATCGAGCCATTGGTTTTTTCCAAAAATGATCCGACCGGAGGAAGGCATCGAGAGGCCCGCTATTTGTTTCAATAACGTGGTTTTTCCTGCGCCCGATGGCCCTGTGAGCGCCAGAATGCTGTTGGCCGGCAATGCGAAATCCACTTCCATGGGCAGGACGCCGTGTGCGGTGTGCAGGGTATGCCGGATATGGACGTCAAGCAGGTTGTCGGACACGGAGCAGGCGATTGTTAATGGAATACACAACCAGCAAAATAATGAAAGTGATCGCAAAAAGCACCATCGCGTAGGCATTCGCGGCGGGGTAATTCAATGCTTCGACTTCATTGTAAATGGCCACGGATGCTACTTTGGTCACGCCGGGGATATTGCCGCCGATCATAAGCACCACGCCGAACTCACCCACCGTATGGGCGAATGTGAGGACAAATGCCGTCAAAATCGCCGGTTTGCAATTCGGAAGGAGCACCCGTGTGAAGGTTTGCCATTCGGTTTTACCCAATGTGTAGGACGCTTCGCGCAGCGAGGCCGGAAGCGATTGCAGCCCGGCGCGGATCGGGTAGATCATAAATGGCAGGCTGTATAAAATGGAGGCAATTACCAGTCCCGGAAACGAAAAAACGAGCCTCAGTCCTAAATATTCCTCAATCACGGCCCCAAACCAATGCGATGGACTGAAAGCCAGCAGCAGGTAAAAGCCGATTACCGACGGCGGCAGCACGAGGGGCATTCCGATGAGCGCCTCCACGATGCCCCGGCCTTTGAACTTCCCGAAAACGAGCCAGTAGGCAATCGGCAACGCGATCACCAGGAGCAGTACCGAAGTAATGCCGGCGAGTTTGAAGGTGAGCCAGAGGGGTTGGGTGTCCAATTTTGAATGAGTGAATGTGTGAATGAGTGAATGAGTGAATGAGTGAATGTGTGAATGTGTGAATGAGTGAATGTGTGAATGAGTGAATGTGTGAATGATGTTCTATTTGTAGCCGTATTTTTTGAAGATGGCTTTTGCTTTTGCGGAATACAAAAATTTGTAGAACTGCTCGCTGGCTTCCCTTTTTGGGGAATCTTCGCTGTGTTTTAATAAAATAGCCGCCTGCTGAATGGGTGTGTAGAGGCTGGAATCGACGATCACGTAATGGCCTTTTCCTTTCATTTCAGGGGATAATACAATGGATAATGCATTGAAACCGGCTTCTGCGGAGCCTGTGGTAATGTATTGGGCGGTTTGGGCGATGCTTTCGCCGTAAACCAGTTTTTTTTCGGTTTGTTCGTAAATTTTCAATGCATTCAAAACCTGCAAAGCGGCTTCTCCATAAGGTGCCGTTTTCGGGTTAGGAATGGCTATTTTTTTGATGTTTTCGGCAGTTAGTGCTTCCGGTTTGAGATCGGCTTCCGGGATGTTTTTGGACCAAAGCACGAGTGCGCCCGTGGCGTAAACTTCCGGTTTCTGGTCGGAACCGCCGTTTTTGTAGATTTCCTCCGGATATTTGGTATCGGCCGAAACGAATACATCGAAAGGCGCGCCTTCGCGGATCTGCGTGGTGAGCTTGCCGGATGACGCCACCACTATTTCCATTTTTTTGCCCGATTCCTTTTCGAATTCCTGCTGGATTTCCTTCATCACATATTGCACATTGGCAGCCGTAGCGACGACGATTTTATCGCTCGGTTTCGAACAGCCGGCGAGCAATGCAACAAAAAAGGCGAGGATGTACAGTTTGTTCATGCCGCAATTTAGGGAAAATGGGTTATAAATGGCGCCGTGGTCGGGCAGGGTCCCCGGCGGGGCCTCCTGTCTGCCGAAACGTTCTGCCGACCTTCTAACGCTATTTCAAAATCGCGTCGCGTCGGGAATTTGTCGTAAATTGCGCCCCGTTTCGCCGGGCTGTTCCGGACGGGCGTTTTAACCGCTGATAGCCAAGGGCTAAAAGCACAATTTAATCATTATAATGATCATAGAAACTGCACAGCGCACCAGGCAGACATCGGAATACTATTTTTCGGTGAAGCTGGCCGAAGTGCGCAAGCTGATTGCCGAAGGGCATGACGTCATTAATCTCGGGATCGGAAACCCGGATATGATGCCCTCAGTAGAAACTCTGGAAGCATTGACAACCGCTGCCTATCAACCGCAGGCGCATGGTTATCAGCCTTATACAGGCACCCCCGCTTTCAGAAAATCAGTAGCAGACTATTATTATCGTACCTATGGCGTAACACTCGATCCGAATACCGAAATATTGCCGCTCATTGGCTCCAAAGAGGGCATTACCCATATTTCACTCACGTTCCTCGATCCGGGCGACGAAGTACTTGTGCCCGAGCTCGGCTACCCGGCCTACCGCGCCGTGAGCCAGATGGTGGGTGGCGTAGTGAAGGAGTACCCGCTGCGCGAGGATTTCGGCTGGCAGCCCGACTGGAATGCGATGGAAAGCCTCGTTACGCCCAAAACGAAGATCATGTGGCTCAATTACCCCCACATGCCCACAGGCGCGCCTGCTACGCGTGAGCTGTTCGAAGCGGCCGTTGCATTTGCCAAAAAACATCGCATTCTGCTGTGCCACGACAATCCTTACAGCCTGATCCTCAATAAAAAGGAGCCGATTAGTCTGCTGTCCGTCGAGGGCGCGAAGGAAGTGGCGATTGAGCTGAATTCGATGAGCAAATCGCACAATATGGCCGGCTGGCGGCTCGGATGGATTGCAGGCGCGAAGGAGTACATCAGTGCCGTGCTGACGATCAAGAGCAATGTCGATTCGGGGATGTTTTTCGCGATGCAGCAGGCTGCGGCAGCGGCTCTGGGCAACTCGCCGGAGTGGCACGCCGAACGCAATGCCGTGTACCAGGGCCGTTTGGAGGCTTCGGAGGCGTTTCTGAGCGCATTGGGCTGCACCTGGGACAACAAGCAGGAAGGTATGTTCCTGTGGGGCAAGCTGCCCGAAACGACCGAGTCGGCCGAGCAGCTGGTGAATGCTTTGCTGGTTGAGAAGCATGTATTTATCGCGCCGGGCTTCATTTTCGGTCCCAAGGGCCAGCGTTACATCCGTTTGTCATTGTGCATGCCCAAAGAAAGGATTTGGGAAGCCGTGGAGCGGATCAAAGGGTAATAGTGATTGATATTTTAAATTCAAAATAATGATAATCAGTATCATAGGGGTCGGCTTGCTGGGCGGGTCGTTTGCCCTGGGACTGCGCGAGAAATACCCGCACGTGAAATTCGTGGGGGTGGACAACTCGTCGGTTAATCAGAAAATAGCATTGGCGAAAGGGATCGTGGACGAGATCCTGACGCTCGACGAGGCATTGCAGGTGTCGGAGCTGAATGTGCTCGCGACGCCGGTTGACGCCATTACCAAATTATTGCCCTACATGCTCGATCACCTGCCCGACGGCCGGACGATCACCGACCTGGGCTCGACGAAGGAATTGATCTGCAAACTCGTGGATAAACATCCGAAACGTGGCCAGTTCGTAGCCGCGCACCCGATGGCCGGTACCGAAAATTCGGGCCCCGGCGCAGCATTCCGAGAGCTTTTGGAGGGTAAAAACGTGATTATTTGCGACAAGGAAAAAAGTCATCCCGATTCGCTTGGGCTTGTGGAAACCTTCCTGCGCGATGTGGGCATGAAAATCCATTATATGAAGCCCGTAGAGCACGATTTACACCTTGCCTACGTGTCGCACCTGAGCCATATCAGCTCATTTGCATTGGGTATGACGGTGCTGGACAAGGAGCGCGACGAGCGCGCGATCTTCGACATGGCTAGTACCGGTTTTTCTTCAACAGTCCGCCTCGCGAAAAGCTCGCCGCAAATGTGGGCCCCGATTTTCGACCAGAACAAGAAGAACGTTTCCAAGGCATTGGGCGATTACATCGAGCTATTGAAAAAATTCAAAGAAGCCATCGACGGTCGTGATTTCGATGCCAGCCTTTCTTATATGGCCCGGGCAAATGATATAGGGCGGGTTTTGGCGGGAATTGAGAAGAAATAACTTATTGATTATTAACGTGTTGCAAATGGTTCTGAAATTTTTCGGAACCATTTGCGTTTTCAGGGCTGTTAAGTTGGGGTCGTTTAACGGCACCTCTTCTTGATTGATTTTGAAGCATTTGACCTTAACAAAACAATAAGAAATGACAAAAGCGCATGGGGCTCTGGCAGCGGTGTTGATAGCAGCAGGCATTTCACTGGGTGTGCACCGGGCCGACTCACTTTCGAATCACTCCACCACCACAAAAGCGCCGGTCGCTAACGCCGATTCGGCCAATACCCGTCCTGAATGGATGTCGTTGTATGATTCGCTGGACCTTAAAAAACAGGGGTTGTCGGAACGTGCATTCCATTATGCATGGTTTGGGTTTCAGAAGATGAAGCTCGACAATCCGATCATGGCGATCTGCGACTTTACGCAATCGTCACGTAATAAGCGGCTGTATGTCATTGACTTACTTAAAAAGAAGCTGCTTTATAACACTTACGTGGCACACGGCCGGAACTCGGGTAACGAGTTTGCTGAGCGTTTTTCAAATGTAAATTCCTCTTATCAATCGAGTTTGGGTTTTTACAAAACTTTGGGGACCTACCAGGGCAAGCACGGGCTTTCGCTTCGCCTCGAAGGCCTCGAAAAAGGCATTAACGACCGTGCCCTCGAACGCGCCATCGTCATGCACGGCGCGGATTATGTAAGCGAAGCATTTATCAAAAACACCGGCAGACTCGGCCGCAGCCTCGGCTGTCCCGCCGTTTCCATCGCCGATTCCAAAAAGGTGATCAATCTCCTTTACAATGGCGCCGGCCTTTTTATCTACTCCGGCGACCAGCATTACCTCGAAAAATCTGCATTGCTTGCGGGCATGGAAGCAGTGACTGATGTTCAGGCATTGGGGGTTTCGCGCTTGTAGACGTCCGGGAAGTACATCAGGTCGCCTTTCGGATTGCAGTCTGCCGGTAAATAGAGCAGAAAAACGGGAATCCGTACTTGCAGCTTATGCCATTTCGGCGGGTGCGACACGGAATCCGGCTCGGTCATGAAATCACTGTCGAGCAATTTGGAACCTGCCATGTAATTGGCTAGGTCGGTCGGATACTGCACGCGCACGCACCCGTGGCTGCGCCAGCGCTGGCCGCTTTTGAACAAATACCGTGCATTCGTATCGTGCAGGTAAATCGCCAGCGGGTTTTTTATCTCCACTTTCAGCAATCCCAGCGAATTGTCCTCGCCGGTCTCCTGCCGGAAGCGGTAGGGGAATTTTTCGGCTGTAAGGTCGCCCCAATCCAGCTCCTGCGGATCAATTGCCTGCCCATCTTTACCAATTACCTGAATGCGGTTTCTGCTCAGGTATTCGGGGTCGGCGGCGGCTTTGGGAAATATTTCCTTGATGGCGATGCTCTTGGGAACGTTCCAGTACGGGTGCGTTACAATGCTCGTCGCGTAGGTGTCGATGGTGGGCGTAGGCGTATCGCGCTTGCCTACGACGGTGCGCATGGTGAGTACATTCTGTCCGGCCGAGTCCATGGCGGTGAGGTATGCGCCGCGGATATTCACAAGCACAAAGCGCGGTGAGCCCTGGATCTGCCGGTGAATCCAGCGGTATGCATTCAGGGTTTGGGCCACATAGGCGGCGCTATCCTTCTTTTGGGCTTTCAAAAGCCGGTCGTAATGGATTTTGAGGTTGTTGTAAACCGGAAATACCGGTTCCAGCTTTTCCAGCACTTTTTCCACCGACTGGCCTTTTACCAAATCTTCGGCCGCATTGCGGATCAGCAGCGTGTCGGCCTTTACTTTTTTCTGGGTGAAGCGGATGGTTGGCTTGTGGCCGAATGCAACCTCTTCCAGTAATGCGAAAACGGGTGCGGTGCCGCTGCCGGCTTCAAATTTCCTCGTGTCTACGCCTGCTTTCGCGGCGGCGGTGAGGAGCTCCTGGTAAGTATCCTTGCTGCCGATGGCCTCCGCGAGTTCCGCGTTAGTCATTTCCTTCGGGTTTTTCCGGCAGGATTGCATGATGGCAAGCGTAAAAAGGATCAGGAGGGGTACATATCGGGCTTTGCCCAGGCCGGACAGCATTTGCATTACGAATGTAGTTTTGGTGCTGACAGCGATTATGCAATTGTCATGCTAACTGAAAACTACCGTTCGAAAAGTGTTTGTAGTATAAAAAATGGGGAATTAAAGTGGCATCGCTGTTCTTTAATTCCCTAAATGCATTACTCAAATGCCGGTTACTCGTTGCGAAGGCTCCGTATCGGATCGGCCGTGGCGGCGCGGATAGCCTGGAAGCTCACCGTCCCGACCGTCACGGCGACCACCACCACGCCGGCGACGGCAAACACCCACCAGCTGATTTCCGTCCGGTAGGGATAGTTTTTCAGCCATTGCTGCAAGGCATACCACGCCAGCGGCGAGGCCAGCACGATCGCGACGACCACCAGTTTGACAAAATCTTTTGAAATTAACCCCACAATACCTGCTACCGAAGCACCCAGCACCTTGCGGATGCCTACTTCTTTCGCCCGCTGCTCAGCCGCCTGCACGACAAGTCCGAATATGCCCAATGCCGAAAGAAACATCGTAAGGCCGCTGAAAAAGAGGAAGAGGTCGTGAAGTTTGGATTCTGCTTCGTATTGTCGGGTGAGTTGGTCTTCAATGTTGTTAATACGAAGCAGTTTTTCGGGAAAAAACCGGTTCCAGAGTTTTTGAACGCCCGCCGTCACCTGTTTTTCGGTGTTGGGTTGAATGCGGATCAGCATGCCCGCGTATTCGGGGGCTTTTTGGGCGAGGATGAGCGTGGGCTTCATCGGCTCATAAAGCGATTCGTTGTGAAAGTCGCCGACCACACCCACGGGTGCCGAGCTGGCGATTTTGGCGTGGGCATCCAGCTGTTTGATACGCAGCATTTTGGCTGCTGTGGCCGTCATGAGTGAATTCTGGTTCATCTGGGCGTTTTCGAACTGCTCCGGGTTCGCTTTTCGTAACGAATCGGCGTTGAGCGCATCGGCAAAGCGGTCGCTGAACATGCGGCCTTTCACAAGTTTCAATCCCAGGGTAACGGGCAAATCCACATCGCCCGCAATGTACCAGACACGGATGTGGCGGCCTGCCTGGGCCGGATCGTCGACGTTGCGCTGCATATAGCCGCCGCCCTCCGTGGGCATCCACATGCTCAAACTGCTATGCACCACGCCTGGTATGCGGTGCAATTCATTTTTAAATGCTTCACCCTTGCCGTTCCAAGATATTTGCTCGATGCCGATCAGGTTCTTTTTATCGTAGCCGAGTGCCTTGTTTTTCATCAGATCGAGTTGCTGCCATACCACAATGGTGGCCAGCAGCACAATGACCGAAATGGAAAACTGCGCCACAACAAGCGTTTTGCGAAGGCCGGTTTGCCCGAGCGACACCGTGAACATGCCGCGTAAAGTATTGGCAGGTTTGAAACCTGAAATGATCCAGGCAGGGTATAGCCCTGTGAGTAACCCAGTGAGGAAGAACATGATCACCGCCCCGCCGGCCATCGCCGCGTTGGAGGTAAAAGTGAGCATCAGCCGGTGGTCGAGGAAGTTCTCGACGAGCTCCAATGTGAAATAGTAGGCAAACACGGCTATGCCGACCGATATACCGAACAGCAGCAGCGTTTCAGTCAGCAACTGCATGACAAGCTGCGTCCTCGATCCGCTGAGTACCTTGCGCACGCCGGCCTCTTTCACCCGTGCGAATGCTTTGGCCGTGCTGAGGTTGACGAAATTAACGCAGGCAATGAAGAGCAGCAGCAATGCCACGCCGGCAAAAATGTAGATTGTGCGGATGTTCGCTTTCACGCTTTGTCCGCTGGCAAAGTCGGAATGCAGGTAAATGTCCTTCATGGGCTGGAATTCGAACTGCTCGCGGCCATTGTTGTTCATAAACCGCGTGTACCAGGCATTCACCTTGCTTGTGAATGCTTCTATATCCGTGCCGGGTTTGAGCAGGATGTAATTGTGCCCGAATGTCATGAATCCCGTGTTGGAAAGGACTTCCGGCTTGGAAGCCTTGAACCTGATCGCCTCCGCGCGAAGGTGGCTGTTGTAAGGCAGGTCCTCGATCAGTCCGGTAATTTCATAGGGTGTCGGCTCCGAACTGAATGTCGGGATGTCGTGAATGACCTTCCCGACCGGGTCCTGGCCGGGGAACACCCGGGCGGCATAGGACCGCGTCACGAGCAGGCTCCATTGATTCTCCGTGCTGTGTTTAAAACTACCCGCAAGCAGTTTCAGGTCCAAGATCCTGTGGATGGACGTGTCGGCAGTGAGCAAACTCGTATTAACGGCCGCATCATCTCCCGGCTGTATTTTGAAATGCCGCTCATGCGTGTCCACCGACGACCATGACTGCACTTCCGCGTAATCACTTTGCAGTTTCGGCGCCAGTCCCGATGGGCGAAGACGAATTGCGCTCAGAAAACCCGGTACCCATACTGTTCCGGGTGACGATCCGGTAAATATCATCTTTCCTGCTCCACTGTCGGTCGTACGAAAGGCTGTCGATCACCACCGTAGCCACCATCATGCAAGCCCAAAGCCCGATCGAAAGTCCGGTGAGGTGAATCAGCGAATAGCCGCTGTTTTTGAGCAACACACGCGAACCGATTTTGAAATAATTCCGCAGCATATCGCCGCTGAATGCAGACGGCGCGCCATAAGCCGCCGGTTTCCGCCTCATGATCGAGGGCCGGAGCAATGCGGCAACCTCGCGGGCAAAAAAGAAATTCGCCTTGCGCGCGCCGCCACGCCGGTGGCGCAGGGCGTAGCGTTCGTGCAGGTCGCCCAGCAATTCTTCGCGCAGGTGCGGGGCGCAAATGCGCGTGGCCAGCTTATCGAGCCAGCGGGGTGGGAGTGGTGGTCGCATAGGTCAGCTGTTTGAAAAATCGAGGCCCATTTTGGATAATTCCGTCGGTGCAATGCGGTTCCAGAGGCTGTTTCGCACGGTGCGTGCCTCGTGGAGCACTTTGCCGCCGTAAGCGGTAACGGTAAAGAGCCGTTTGCGGCGTCCGCCGCGCTCCTGCGTGGCCTCGCCCAAATGAGAATGCAGGTAACCCTTCTGTTCCAGGCGCTGCAAGGCGGCGTGTACGGCGCCGGTGCTCACGGTCTGGCCTGTTTCGCTTTCGAGCTCTTCGGCAATGCTCACCGAGTAGGCGCCCGGGGCCAGTGCGGCCACAGCCAGCAATACGATTTCTTCAAATTCACCCAAATCGCTTCGTCTCATGAGAATTGGTTAGCGGTTATTTAATCCATTTCTGTATGTAAAATATCCTGCCAGTTATCTGAAACGTCATTTGCATTGAGTTTGAGCCTGTTTCAGCAAAAATCCCTGTTCAAAAGCGGACAGGAGCGTCCGCCGTTGTACAGGGATTTTGACTGGTAGCGCTCGTGCGTCAATGCGGATCGGACTACTTTTTGCCGAAGAAGCGCTGTTTCGAATGCGCCTTTTGTGTGTATTCTTTCACGGCTTCGGCTGCTTCGATGGGCAAATCGGATTCCAGGATGGACGCCCCGTCTTTTGCAATCGCCTGGTAGGCGGCCTTGCGTTCATCGGCGGTTTTCAGTTTGTCGTAGGACGATGCCGCGGAGATCATGCACATCGTGCCTTTTTTGTTGAGCAGTTCGTACAATGCCTTGTTTTCGGGCTTTACGTGCGGCCCGATGTAGGCAATCATCTGGCTGAATGGTGCGTTGGCTTTTTCGTAATCCTCGTACTCCTTCCTGTTGCGGATGAATGCGGAGAAGGTGTGGTTTTTGTTTTGAGATAAGTAATACTGCATTTCGGCGGCGCTGTGCACGGTGAGCATTACAAATGCATCGGCTTTGTGCTTGCGGATCAGCGCGGCGGTCATGGCCAGGGGTACGTCCTTATGATCGAGGTTAAGGACCGTTTTGCCGCGCGCCCATTCAATCACCTCGGATAATGTCGGAATGGGGAAATCGGTAACGTTGCCCTCTGCGTCTTTGAGCCTGAATTTTTTGAGCTCTTCGTAAGTATAGTTCGAAAGCTTGCCCGTGCCGGTGGTGGTGCGGTCGAGCGTGGCGTCGTGCATGAGTACCATTACGCTGTCTTTCGTCAGGCGCGGGTCTATTTCGAAAAACGCCGGCGTGTGCTTCAACGTATTTTCGAAGGTGGCGATGGAGTTTTCAGGAAACCCTGTCACCATCCCGCCGCGGTGCCCGGCAATGAGCACCGGGTCGTTGCCTGTATATTTGAAATAGGCATGCAGGTCCTTCGCCGTTTTGATTTTCAGAACATTAAGCCGGTCCTGCGCAAGGCCGCCCGCGGCACTGGCAAGAGTAAGCATTGCGGTGAGCGCCAGGTAATTAAGGAGTTTTGGTTTCATAAAAACAATAAGATCAGGAGCGACAGTTGAGTTTTAAAAGGCTGAATTCACCTTGCGCATCAAGGCTGAACAAAGTCACCGAGGAGTTTTCCTGGACGATCTGCCGGTAATTTTTGAGCGGCATCCCCAGTTTCCAGGCCATATAAAAGCGGTTCACCGCATTGTGCGCCACTACGAGCACGGTGCCATTCGGGTGTTTTTCCAGTATTTCATTAAAAAAATCATCCACGCGCGTCACGATCTCTACGGCCGTTTCGCCGGTGCCGCCGGCGCGCACGTAATCGGGCTCCTGCGCCCAGGCGTCCCAGAGTGCCGGATTTTCGGCAATGAACTCCGCCCGCGTTTTGCCTTCCCATTCCCCGAACGAAGCCTCCGTAAGCCGCTCATCTACGATTATGCCAGGGTAATGGCCCGAAGCGATGGTAGCCGTGTGGTGCGCCCGTTGAAGCGGGGAGGTGTAAACGGCGTCGAATGCTATGTTTTGAAGCAATGTCGCGGCCTCGCGGGCCTGTTCGAGGCCTTTGGGAGTGAGACCGATGTCGGTAGCGCCGCAGTAGCGGTTGCCGTCGGCATTCCAGAACGTTTCTCCGTGGCGGAGCAGATACACTTGAAGCATGATCAGTGGGTTACGGGCACAGGCCCTGCTATAAATCCTTTTTCGGTTAAAGTTTGGATAAAATTCCGGTATTGCTGCCGGTAGGCTTCTGCCAATGCGGGCTCGGGGTACACGGTGCTTTCAATGCGTGTCATCGCCCGTGCGGCTTCGGAAAGCGTCCCGAAATGCGAGCCTGCGGCGGCTACAATCGCCGCTCCTGCCGCGCCGGTCACATTACCGCATTTGTGTACGGGCCTGTTCAGGACGTTGGCGCGGATGCGCAGCCACACATCGCTGTTGCTGCCGCCGCCGGCCGTGTACACTGCCTTCACCACTTCCCGCGAGAGTTTTTCGATCATTTCGTAGGCATACCGCTCCACAAATGCCACGCCTTCCATATTGGCGGCGAATGTAGCTTCCCGGCTGGCATCGGCAGGTGCAAACCCGCGTGCCTGCGGCGCAATGAACGGAAATCGCTCGCCGGCTTGCAGGAGCGGGTAGGCGATCAGTCCGGTGGGGATGAGGCTGGCAGCCGCCGTGTTGAGCGCGGCCAGGTCGTCGGCAAAGCCGGCGGACACCCAATCGGCGCCGATATTGCCTGCACCGCCGGGCATCCAGTAGCCTTCGGGGTGCCGGTGGCTGTAAAGGCGGCCTTCGGGATCGCGGACCTCGCGGATCGTGACGCCTTTCACTACGAGCGTTGTGCCGATGGTCGTGTTCCAGTCGCCGGGTTGCACGGCACCGGAAGCGACTTGCGACGCGCAGCCGTCGGTCATGCCTGCTATCACGCGAATAGGGCCCAGGCCAAGACTTTCACGCAGGTCCGGGAGCAAATTACCGATGGTCGTACCCGAAGGAACCACTTTTTGAAACCAATCCTTGTGTAGCGGCAGATGCTCCGTGAGCCACGACGGCCATTCACCGGAGCCGACGTCGAAGCCCGATTTCAATGCATTCGTGAAGTCCGTGACTGAGTAATCGCCGCAGAGTTTCCCGATGATAAAATCCGCCGCATGAACCCAGGTTTTGATCCGCGCTGCGTTTTCAGGGTAATGTTTGGAATACCAAACCATTTTTGACAAACCGCTCGACGCATTGAAACCCGTGTAACCCTCCGCATGGTAGCGAAGTGCCAGCTCGCGGCAATGCTTTCCTTCTTCGGCAGGGCGGGTGTCAGAGTACATCAATGCTTTATGCAGGGGTTCGTGGTTGTCGCCGAGCGGGATTACCGTGCCGGATGTGGATGTGACGGAAACGGCCTTTACCGCATTCAGGTCAATGTTCCCGCGGGCTGCATGCAGCAATTTTTGCAGGCATTCCCACACCGCTTCCCACCATACCGCCGGCGACTGCTCCTCACGCGAGCCTGGCGTGAGCGGGAAAATCTGCTCGCTGCTGCCGATCGTGCTGCCCGTGTTATCGAGCATTACCACCCGCACACCCTGCGTGCCCACGTCAATTCCTATGAAATATGCCTGCATTGAACGATATTATTGAAAATGAAGGGTTTAATGTCAATGCGACGACTTGAATGCACGCCTGGCGCACTTCCAGTCTTCATACCACCCGGCATAAATCGCATCGCCGTCCGGTTCGGTAACTTCCAGCGTTCGCGGTGCGCTGTTCGGAATGCCTGATGCATTGTTACACACCACCACGCCGCCCGAGACCGAGGCCTGGCGGTAGTTGGTGCGGATCATTACTTTTTTACCCAACAAATTGGCAATAAATTGCCTGAGCAGCTTGCTTTGGACGCCGCCGCCGCACATCCACACGTAGTCCCGGTCGTGGCGGGCTACTTCGCGCAGGACCTGATAGTTTTCGGCAATGCTGCACGCGATGTCCCACAGGGTAGCCCACACGAAATGGGCCCGGCTAAGCTGGTGCGAAACCGGCGTGTTGAAAACGAACCCACCGCGGGTCAGCGGTGCCTGCTCTCCCGCAAGCAGCGAGCCCAGCGCAGCCACACAATGCGTGTCGCGAATGGCCGCTACTTCGGTTTCGATCTGTTCGTAGGGTTCATTGGGATAAAAAATCTCTTTGAGGCGCTGGTAGTTCAGGCCGGTGACGCCCGCGTTCGCTTCGAGCAGGAAGCTGGCGTTGTCGGTATGCCGGTTGGTCCAGGTGCGCTCGTGCGGGTCGGTAAGGTAGTGACTGGCAATTTTGATAATGGGCGTGGTGGTGCCGGAAACGATCACGATGTCTTCCACGGAGGGCGCCATGCTCATAATGGCCAGCTGCGTGTCTGAGCCGCCCACCACCACAACAGCCGAATCTGCGATGCCCAACTCGCGGGCCGTTTCCGGAAGCACCCGGCCCAGAATGGAGCCCGAATGCACAAGCGACGGCAGCAGCGAGGCGTTCAGCCCGAATTTCGCGCAAAGCCGTTCCGACCATTCGCCTCTGGCGACATCGTACAGCAAGGTTTCCGAGGCTTGCGAGTGCTCATAGCCCAGCTTCCCGCCGAACATATATTGCGCCCAGTCGCTGATGCTGACGATCGCCGACACCTTTTGCCAAATCTCCGGGCGCCGGTTGCGAAGCCCTACGAGTTTCAATGCCGAAAAAAGCGACGTAGGATAGCGGCCGGTGAGGGCGTAAATTTCGTGTTTGTCGGGTGTGGCGCCCTCCCATTCGCGGCCGCGGTGGTCGATATTGGGCATGCCGAGGAGCGGGTTGCCGGCTCCGTCGAGCGCCACAATGCCCTCGCGCTGGCTCGTAGCGGTGATGGCCGTAACGGTTACCGGTCCGGCCTGGGCCAATGCATCCTTCGCGAGGTTTTTGATCTGTACCCAGAGGGCATTAGGGTCGAAAAAAATGGATTCTGGATAATGGACATCCTTTTCGTACCGCATGTCGCCGCTCGCTACGCCCAGGATCGTGCCGGAAGTATCGGCGATGGCCACGCGCACGTTGCCGGTCCCGATGTCGGCCACGAGGTATGCCGGTTTCAATGTCATGGATTTAGGAATTAATGGGTTTTGGCAGACAATTCCCCGCGGTTCACGAGCTGGCGGACGTTGCGGTTGCCCTCCTTATAAAAGCCGAGCAGGGCTTTGTTCATAATGTCGGCGTGGTGATCTTCCACCTCAAAAGTAGCCCCGGCAATGTGCGGCGTGGCAAGCACGTTTTGGTGATGAATGAGGCGATAATCCAGTGCATCAGGCGGTTCATGGTCGAAAACGTCGAGGATCGCGCCGCGGATGGCATGGCTTTCGATAGCGGCCAGTAACACCTCGCGCTGCACTACCACGGCACGCGCCGTATTCACGAAAATGGCATCTTTTTTCATCAAACCAATCAATTCCGCACCGATCATGCCTTCGGTTTCCGGGGTGACGGGCAAATGAATGGACACGACATCGCTGAGGCGGAAAACGTCTTCCAGGCTCACCTTTTGATAGTCAGGATCGTCCGAAGTGTAAAACGGATCATAGTATAAGATTTGCGCCGGAAAATGTTTCACCAGGTTCGCAATAGTTTGTCCAACCGCCCCAAAACCGACCATCCCGATGGTTTTTCCCGCAATTTCATTCCCTTTGAACTGCAAATAGGAAGTATGCGCGCCGGCCTCCCAATGCCCGCCTTTCAGCCAGGCAATGCCGGCAAGTGTGTTGCGCATGAGGGTGATCAGGTTGGCGATGAACATTTCCGCCACGGCCTGCGCATTGCGGGCGGGCGTGTTGAAAACCGGAATGCCCAGTGACGTGGCGGTTGCTACGGCCACATTGGACGGCGTTCCGCGGCACACGCCGATAAATTGCAGCCCGGGAAATGCCGTGATCACGGCCGGTGTAACGTGGTCGTGCTCGGTAATGAGGGCATCGGCGCCGGTTTCGCGTAGCAATGCGCTTAGCTCAGCTTCATTGTAGGCGCGCTCCTGCAATTTCCACGGTTTGTAAATAACCTCTCCGAAATGCTCTTTCAATACTTGCTGTGCTTTGTCGTGATAGGGCGCGGTAATCAGGATTTTCATGTTTGTGTGGTCGTTTTCCTTTGGTATTGGAATGTATTTCAATGTCGGGAGTGGTTTGGAACCGGTTATCCAAGGCCACTGCTGACGGTTTCCGATTCACTGGTGGCGACATGGTCCGGTTCGGGTAGCGTGATGAAGCGCGTGAGCACCGCGCTGACGAAGTACAGGATCGCGAGCGTCCACGCCACGCCTTCGCTGCCGATCGTGCCGATGAACAGGCCCACTATCGCCGGGCCGATGAACACCGGCAGGCCAGCGCCGAGGTTCAGGATGGCCATGGCAGCACCTTTTTCCTCCCTTACCAACGAAGGAACCAATGCCGACAGTGGTACATAACCAGCCAGCAAGCCGCCCCATAAAATGCCGGGAATGAGGATCAGCCAGAAGTTACCGTCGAAAAGCGCCGGGGAATAGTAGAAAAGCAATGTGCTGATGCCGCACCCGACCCCGCCGAACCACATGATCGTGTTTTGCCAGCCCAGCCTGTCGCCCACAAAGCCGAATATGAGGTTGAAAATGATGTTGCTGGTGAAAATAGTGCCCCATATCCACAGCCATTCCTGCGTAGAAAGCCCGTGCGCCGCCATATAAGTAGGCAAAAACACGGGAAACGCGAATTGCGCCGTGGTATTAATGATCCTGACAATGCCTCCGATCAGCACTTTGGGCTCCTCGCGCATGATCGTGAGGCCTTTCAGCAGCTCCTTGGCCTTACCGGCCGCGTGCCCTGAGGGAACGAACTGGTCTTTGTTCAGGACCAATGCAAAAAATGCCCCGACCGACACCCAGAATATCGAACTCCACAGCGTATTCTGGTAACCAATGCGCTCGATGGCCCAGCTCGAATAATAGGCGCCGAACACATTGAGCCCGCCCGTGAAAACAAACCAGAACCAGCCCACGGCGCGGCCAAGCGCGTGCCCGGGCGTGCGGTAGGTGATCCAGACGAGAAAGGAATAGGCAAACAACGGATACCCGAATCCCCGCACCGCATAGGTAAGCAGCATCACGGGATAATTGAGCGATCCCATCCCAAGCCCTACAAAACCAACCGTGCCGATAATGTATAGCAAAATGCCCATCAGCATGGCCTTACGCGGCCCATACCCTTCCGCTAGCACGCCCGAAAACCAGGACGAAACCGCGATGGTAATGCCGTAAACGGTAAACAGCGATGCGGATTGCTGGATGGTCATGCCGCGGTCGAGGAGGTAGGGGCTGAGCCAGCCTTGCTCCACGCCGTCGCCCATCATGAAGATCAGGATGCCCAGGTAACCCCAGGCGAGATGTCGGGGAAGTCCGATGCGGTCAAACGGTGTAGTCGGTGTCATGTGGGGTCGGTTTAGGAATTCAAGCGGCGTCGGGATGGTCAAATAGGAATATCAGGCATAATGAATTGGAAATATCGAAGTTTGAATGCCATACAAACAAAATGAAATTAAATTATTTAAACAAAATTAAACATTATTAAACTTTTTGAAACTTGTGCGCATGAATGATAATGATATGATAATATGTGCTGTTTAGTAGTATTATGCCCGGTTTGCGCCTTTTATGAAGGATGTTTTAGAATGGAAAACCATACACATGGGATGAGCGGGCGGCTAGTTTACTGCTAAGCTTTCCCCGTTCGGCCAACAATTGTTATACTTGCTTCCAAAGTGTACCGACATGACTATTACGGAAAGGCATCAATTCATTTTGCAGGAGCTCAAAAGGGCTGGTACGGTGAGTATCATACAGCTTTCGGAGCAAATGCAGGTTTCGGGGGTAACCATCCGGAAGGACCTGAAATTGCTCGAAGACAAAAATCTGCTGTTCAGGACGCACGGAGGCGGGTCGCTCAACAACCCCTATGCCGTGGAGCGGCCGATCAACGAGAAGGAATTTATTAACTCCGACGAAAAGCAGAGCATTGCCCGTGAGGCGATTGGCCTGATCCGGGAAACCGATTCGATCATGATCGGCTCGGGCACGACGGTGTTCGAGCTGGCGCGCTGTCTGCATCCTACGAAACAGATTACGGTGATCACGCCGGCCGTGAAAGTGACGCTGGAACTGAGCAACCGGCCAAACGTGGAGGTGCTGCAATTGGGCGGGTTGATCCGCCAGAACTCGTCGTCGGTGGCCGGCTCCTATGCCGAGTACATTCTCGACCATATCTCGTGCGGCGTGCTGTTTATCGGCGTGGACGGCATCGATTTCGACTTTGGGCTGTCGATCAGCAACCTGACGGAGGCCGGCCTGAACCAGAAGATGATCGAGACGGCGCAAAATGTGGTGGTGCTCGCCGATCACACGAAGATCGGCAAGCGGGGCATCGCTAAAATTTGCGACCTCGACCAGGTGCAGTACATCGTGACCGATGCGGGCATCCCGGACGAGGCCATCAAATCCCTTGAAGACCGTGGCGTGAAGGTGCTGGTCGCGGGGAAGTAAGGGTTTAGGAAAGTAAGTCTGTCGTTTTTAATCCATTCTATCGGCCATTACGGGGCTCATTTTGAGCTGTTTCCGGGTCGATGCCGTAAGCTCGCGTTTGGCTAATGCGTGGCATTCGTAAGTGGCGTCGGCGAACATCATTTGCTGCGGCGGCGTCTTTTGTGTGGCAGCCGATGGTCCGCGTAATGCGCCCACAAGCCCCATTTCGCGCGCAACATACACATAGCGCACGGCGTCGATTACCACCCCGGCCGAGTTAGGCGAATCCTGCACCGAAAGCTGGGCATCGAGCGTTACGGGCGAGCCCATAAAGCCTTCGAGTTCCAGCCGGAAATTGGCTACTTTATTATCTCCGTAAAAAGCGATGTATTCGGAAGGACCGGCGTGCAGGAAGCTGTCGGCGGTAGAAATCCCCCGGATGTCGTTTTGCGCGCGGATCACATTCTCTTTTGATATCTTCTTCGATTTCAGGCGGTTTTTGTCTTCCATATTGAGGAAATCGGTGTTGCCGCCTACATTCCGCTGAATGTGCGCCTTCACGTGATGGCCGCGTTCAAAGGCAAGTTCCTGCAACATTTGCGACAAAATACTCGCACCAAACTGGCTGCGCATATCGTCCCCGATGATCGGAATGCCCGCGTCGATGAATTTCTGCTCCCATTCCGGGTCCGAGGCGATGAAAACCGGAATGCAGTTCACAAGCGAAATGCCTAGTTCGAGGCAAATTCCGGCGTAAAATTCCGTAGCCAGCTGCGAGCCGACGGGCAGGTAATTGATCAGCACTTCCGCCTCATGCGCTTGCAGGCGGGCGACGATTTCTTCGCGAATGCCGGCTGTGAGTTCCGCATTGTACCGTTCACCGCTGGTGAGCAAATCGGTTTCTTTTAACTCATCCTTCACCACAAAGCGGTTTTCGGCGGGGTAGGAGCGCATTTGTGGCGAAACACCGTCCAGAACTGGCGAGCGGTAGATAGGCGCTTCACTTTTAATATCAGTATAGAGCTCGATCGCGCAGTTGGGTTTGGTGAAAATGGCATCCTTCAATTCCAGCCCGATTTTGCGTTCATCGACATCAAATCCGCAGACGAATTCGATGTTTTCCGCGTGGTAGCCGCCGATGTTGTCGGCCATCAGGCCAGAGGTTTTATCTGCATAGCGTGTATAGTATTCAACCCCCTGCACGAGCGAACTTGCACAGTTGCCTACGCCCACGATCGCCACTTTTATCTTTTGATCAATATTTGACATTTCTAATAATCTGAGTTTATGATGAAAATATTATTTTAAAATATTTTAATAAATATGAAATGACTGAATTTGAGCCAAAATAAAATATTTAAATCCGATAAAGCAACTATAAATGCAAGTTTATGCAAACGTTTGCATTGAACCACGTTCGTTTGATTTTAGATATATCAAAAAGCCACGAAGTATAGTAGGACGGCCCACGGAGCTACACGAAGAATCATTCGTGCAACCAGCGGCCTGCCCGGCGACGCTTCGCGGCTTTGAGTAGCCTGCAAAGACTTTTTACAAATACTTTTGCATGTAGCGTATGAAGAGCTGCCAGTCCTCGGGCAGCACGGTATGCCCGCCTTCGTGCATGAAATATCCGAGGCGGTTCATGAGCAAAGCGGTGTCGCCAGCTGCGGGCATTGTCGCAGAAGTCGACGGTGCCGTTTCTCCGAAAAGGCGGTAAACAGGCGCTGCCGCGACGGCGGACAGAAATTCTCCTTTCGGATCGGACCAGTAATCCGTACTCCCGGTTTGCAGCAGCAGCGGTCGGGGGGCCATGAGCGCCACGAGCATGTGCGCGTCGATCGGCATGTCGTTCACGCGCCCGGCCCAGCCGTGGTAATTGGGCGCAAATTGATACAAGTACCGCGACGGGTCGGAAATGTGACGGATCGTCTCGCCGTAATTCCGCCGGGCCAATGCCGCCCCGCCCTCGCCGGAAATGCTGGCGATCACCATTTTGAACCGCGGATCGCGAATGCCGGCCCACAGCACCGTCTTCCCGAGCCGCGACGCGCCCTGCAATGCAATGCGTTTGGTGTCGATCTGCCGGTCGGTCTCGAAATAGTCCATCGCCCGGCTTAGTCCCCAGGCCCAGGCGGAAATGGCGCCCCATTCGTCGGCGGCCGGCTCCGTTTGGCCGGGTTTGAGGTATGTTTTGCGGATGCCATGCGTCAGCCCGTCTTTAAAATCGGGTTCGATGTCGCCGTAATACACGGTCGCAAAGCCGATCCCGGCGTCGATAAACTGCTCCACATTCAGTTTTCCAAATGGCGTCGGCTTGTCGGCCTTCACTTTTTTGCCCTCCTTGTTCCAAATCTCGCCCACGCGTAAGCCGGGATCGTCAATAATCTGGTTGTAGGCTGTAAATGAAATGTTCATCAGCAGCGGCACGGGTTTCACGGCCTTTGCGGGGGTATAGATCAGCAGGTTCATCCTATGCTCCGACGTGTCCTTGGTAAAATACACCGTCACCTGCTTGCGAATGGCCTTCCCATCGAAAGCCGGCGTGCCGTCATCGAACGCATGGAATGACAAATCCTTCGGCTTGGGCGGCATTTTCCCGAATTGATTCTCTTCCGCCAGCCGCAGCAGTTCAGGCCGGCGCTTCTCGGTCCATTGCCTGGCCGTCGTCACGGGCTTACCATCGGCCGTTTTGAGCAACTCCGGCAATGTGTACGTTCCGACGGAATCTTCATTGTAATTGACGGGAAAGCCCGCTACCACCGTCGGGCGGTTCGCGGCCTGCTGCGCAAACGCGCTCGCGAATGTGATGAGAAGTAGCGTAGATAAGAGTTTTATTTTCATGGAATTAGGCGCTGGAAAATGTTAAGCGTCCTAATAAGTCGCCGGGTGGGGGAGGTTACTTGCTTTGTATTTAGAGAGTTGCAATTATTTCCATCCTCTCACAAATGTCCAGATTAGCGAGACGATAAATGTAACAATGGCAACTACAACGCCGATTCCACTTCCGATGAATATCTGCTCGTTCCATGACCCATCGCCGATCTTCTCTGAAAACGCCCAAACGCCAGTGAAGAAAAACACGAAGATGAGGAAGAATGAAGTCATCATGATGATGACATCGTAATGCTTTTTCATTGGAAAGCTGTTTGTTGCTGAAATACGATCGCAATACTTGAAGCGTGCTTTGCACTAAGTGTTTCTGAGAAATGGTTTAGTTGGTAGATGATCTACCGGTTGGATTTAGCGGATTTAGGTAAGTGCGTTGTTAGCATATCGACTGGCAGAGCGCTAAAAGCCAGGCAAACATACCTGGCTTTTGCGAGCTAGCGTAATACTCATTTCTTAGTGTCCAAATACAATTCGACAATTTTAGTTAGCGATTCTGAGTGATTGTAGATATCGTCAATTGTTTTGATCTCGAATTTCGTCTCTTTTTTGTCGGAGTCGAAAACGCCAATGTGCCTTTTGGTTGGACTGTTCAAATATAGTCGACAAACAGGCTTCCGATTATTGTCGTCAACAAAAATAGCAAAATACGAAAGTGCATCCCGATGAGTAATCCGAGCCGCTGGAATCTTAGGGCGCAGGATTGAGCGGACGATGTAAAAACCTTCAAGCTCTTCGTCGGTAGTGACGATTTCCTTATCCTGATTGCCTGGGCTGCTATTTGCCACGGTCATTGTTCCTGGCGCGGGCTCTTCCTGGATTGGTGCATCGTGTTTCGCAATGGCAGATTTCAGTCGTTCGTTAATTGTATCGTTGATTATGTTTGTGATTGTCCTTTTTACGAGTGCTCTGAACGCATCTACAACTTTCGACGTCATTACGGACGGATACACCTGTCTCGCAAAATATTTCACAAATTCGTCATTAGGTTCGTTGAACTCCTGTGTGACTAGGTGGCGAATTTCATTTATGTATTTTAATTCACTAGCAGACTGATAGATATTGTCGACGTCGAAGTATGCTTTGTGAAATTCTTTAAGTTGCTCAATTTGTCCATCCTTGATTTCTTCAATATTGAATTCAAGAAATGGCTTTTCGTCCATTTTGTTTGGTTCTACTAAGTCAGTGTAAAATCGAAAGACTGTACCATTAGTTAGTATTGAAAATTTCGCTTTGGAAACATGAAAGTACCTTAGTAGCTGACCGTCATGAACATCCAGTTTTTGCTTCCAGTGCTTGCATTCAACAAGAATTATGGGAGATCCGTCTCTAAAAATCGCATAGTCAATTTTCTCACCCTTCTTAATGCCGATATCGCATATGAATTCGGGAACCACTTCTAATGGATTAAATACATCGTACCCCAAAATTTGAAGGAATGGCATTATGAATGCGTTCTTCGTGGCCTCTTCCGTATGGATGCTGTCCCTTAGTTTACTTACGCGCTCACTGAACTGTTTAATTTGATCTTTAAAGTCCATTTGAATAGTGATTATTTTACTGTGAAGAGTGGTTTGACGATAACACTCCAAGAAATAGTTTGATAATTTCTACTGAAATAAAACTCGTGTGATACCACTAGTTTATTATTCGGCATCGAAAGAGATTGGGAGAAGATCCCTCAAAGAGGAGTTGTAAGTACCCCGTTTCTCAGACAGTCATTTGGTGGTGAATTTTCTTTTTCACCAGCGATTCCTTCCATTCAAATGGTGTCAAATTGCCCAGTCCTTCATGTGGTCGTCGCTGGTTATATTCTTCAATCCATTCCGCGGTTAATTGCCTGACCTGATCCAGGTCGAAGAACAAATAAGCGTCTAATACAGCTTCTCTGTACAGTCGATTAAATCGTTCGATATAGCCATTTTGCGTTGGCTTGCCTGGCTGTATAAATTTGGCTTCAATGCCTTTTTCCTCACACCAGATCGTGAAATTTCCGGAAGTGAATTCCGGTCCGTTGTCCGATCTGATCGCCATTGGGAATCCTCTGCTTTCTCCAATACGGTTCAAAGTCCTAATGATCCGCTTCGCGGAAAGTGAAGTATCGATTTCTATGGCCAATGCCTCACGTGAGCAGTCGTCAATGACGTTGAACGTTCGGAATTTGCGGTTGCCGACCATACTGTCGCTCATAAAATCGACACTCCAAACTTCATTCACCTGCGCTGGCTGAGCTAAAGGTTGCCTAACCCGATCGGGTAATCGCCGCTTCCCCTTTCGCCTCTTATTCAGCTTCAAAACTTGATAAATGCGGTGAACTCGCTTATGATTCCATGGCTTACCTGATCTTCGCAGGTAGGCAAACAGCTTTCTAAACCCGTATGAAGGGTGTTTGAATGCCAAGTCCTGCAACGACTCAATTACCTCAGAATCATCCTTCTTACTGCTGTAATAATATTGAGAGCGAACAAGGCTAACGATTTTACAGGCTCTGCTCACAGCGATATCGTGCTCGCGAACAATCTCCTCTGTCAATTCCCTTTTTGCGGCAGAGCCCAGCCCTTTTTTACGAAAATCTCTTTGAGTATTTGGTTATCCAGGCTCAGGTCCGCGAACATCTTTTTGAGCCGGGAATTCTCTTCCTCCAAATCCTTAAGCCTTTTGACGTCGGAAGCTTCCATGCCTCCATACCGACTCTTCCAATTGTAAAAAGTGGCCTCAGAAATGCCATGCTGCCGACAAATCTCCTTGGTTGGGATGCCTGCTTCCTGCTGCTTGAGGATCGAAACGATCTGCGTCTCTGTGAATCTGGTCTTTTTCATCAGTTTAAAATTAAGGTTTAATCTCTAATTTCAAACTGTCTGTCGTTTCGGGATACTTACAGAGTGAAGTCGACCTGAACTTGAATTACGTGAATTAACAAAAAGAATATGCTACACGCTCTGGCGATGTTTCTCTCACATAAAAGCAGAAAAAATGCATGGCTTGTGACCGCAATGGGAATCGAAGTCGCCCGCGACCCCGGCCATATCTAGAGTTTGGTAGGAGTCGCATTCGACAAACTCCTATTCTTTGTGGGCAGCAAAAAAGCCAGGCAAAATGCCTGGCTTCGTGACCGCGACGGGAATCGAACCCATATCTAGAGTTTAGGAAACTCCTATTCTATCCGTTGAACTACGCAGTCATATTTTACCCCGAAAACGAGGTTTTCGGGGTGCAAAACTGGGAAAAAATCATTTGAATTACAAATGATTATTCCTCCGTTTCTACTGGTGTGTAACCGAGGTCGAGCCAGTTCGGGTAGATCGAGAAGTGTTTTTCTTTCACCAGCGAGAATAGCGTCCGCTTCAATTCGTCGATGTTTTCTTTCTCTTGCGCGGAAATAAAAACGACGTGGTCGGCTTTTTCGGCGATGTAGCTGCGTTTCAGCTGATCGAGTATTTCCTGGGTCGATGGCGCGGCGGCTTGTTCCTCTTCTTCGTCGTTGTACGAAGGTTTATAAAGGTCTATCTTGTTGAAAACCAATATTGAAGGTTTGTTGGCTGCGCCGATCTCTTCGAGTGTTTTGTTCACAACGTCCAGGTGCTCTTCAAACGATGCGTGCGAAATGTCGACCACGTGCATCAGGATATCCGCCTCGCGCACCTCGTCGAGGGTCGATTTGAAGGATTCGATGAGCGTCGTGGGCAACTTGCGGATGAACCCGACGGTGTCCGTGAGCAGGAAAGGGATATTCTCCATGTTCACTTTCCGCACGGTTGAATCAACGGTTGCGAAGAGTTTGTTTTCGGCGAAGACGTCGGCTTTCGAAAGGTTACGCATTAGGGTCGATTTACCCACGTTGGTGTAGCCCACTATGGCCACGCGCACGAGGCGGTCGCGCTCTTTTCGGCGGGTTACGCTCTGTTTGTCCACTTTTTCGAGCTTTTCTTTCAGGAACGCAATCCGGTCCTTCACGATCCGGCGGTCGGTTTCGAGCTCGGTTTCACCTGGTCCGCGCATCCCCACACCCGCGCCCGACTGGCGGCTAAGGTGCGTCCACAAGCGGGTTAGTCGCGGGTACATGTACTGGTACTGAGCGAGTTCTACCTGCAATTTCGCCTGGGCCGTTTGGGCGCGCATCGCGAAAATGGCGAGGATGAGCAAGCTGCGGTCGATCACCTTGATGTCCTTGAAAACGGCCTCGAGGTTGCGGACCTGCGACGGGGTAAGGTCGTCGTCGTAAATGATCATGTCCACCGGATTGGCGGTGACGTAAATCAGGATTTCTTCGAGCTTGCCTTTCCCGGTGTACGTCCGGATGTCGGTCCGTTCGAGATTTTGCGTAAAGGTCTGGACCGTCTCCACGCCCAGCGTGGTAGCCAGGAACGCGAGTTCTTCCAGGTATTCCTTTGTCTTTTCGGCGTTTTGTTTCTGAGTACTTACAGCCACCAGTACGGCGGTTTCCTTTTTGGCGGCTGTGGAATATAATTTTTTCTTATCAATCATGCACTGGTGTTTTTATGACTTGTTCCGGCCTTCAATCCTGCAATAGCAATGCCCACATGCCGGAAAAGGGGCAGAGTTGCAACGGTTTGTCCGGCGCAAAAGTTCACGGCAGGGATTCGTGAAATTACATTTACCATTTAACAAATCCATTTTTTTATTTGATTCTTCGAAAAAGTGTTTTGTATCTTTGCCGAAATTCTTTAAGCCTATGTTGGTGCTCATCTTCGGCTAATACTTAGCCACCACTCATTCTCCGCCGCTTAGCAGGCACTCTTTTGCGACCCCCATAGCCGGTCGTGCAATTTCTATTTTATCCATTATTGCAAAATTTTATTATCCATGAAAAAGTGGTTTACACTGCTTCGTGAGGCTATTCGTGGCTCCGAAGAAAGTTTTACCGAAGGAAGCATCAACCGCGCCATATTCCTGCTGTCAGTACCCATGATCCTTGAAATGGTCATGGAGTCGCTGTTCGCGGTGGTCGATATTTTCTTTGTTTCAAAAGTAAGTACCGAGGCCGTCGCTACGGTGGGCCTTACCGAGTCGGTGATTACGCTGGTTTATTCCGTAGCCATTGGTTTGAGTACCGCCGCTACGGCTACCATTGCACGCCGGACCGGCGAGGGCAACACCGCACAAGCCCGACATGCGGTAGGCCAGGTCATTTTCATTTCGCTGGCGGTTTCTTCTGTCACGGCGCTGATCGGTTTCTGGCTGGCCGGTGATATCCTGCGCATGATGGGCGCCGATCAGAAGGTGATCGAAACGGGTACCAATTTTGCGCGCATTCAGTTTCTGAGCAGTCCGGTGGTGGTGCTTTTGTATTCACTGAGCGGCGCTTTGCGGGGCGCGGGTGCGGCGGCAACGGCCATGCGCTCGCTGATGATCGCCAATGGTTTCAACATGCTTTTAGGGCCGCTCCTCATTTTTGGCGTCGGGCCGTTTCCCGAGCTGGGCGTAACCGGCGCGGCATTGGCTACGGCCACCGGGCGGACGATCGGTGTGGGTTATCAGCTGTTTTCGCTCGTAAAGGGAAATCGGGCGCTGGGTTTGTTGTGGGAGGATCTTAAACCAAATATGGAAACCATCACGGCGATCGTCAAGGTAGCCACTGGGGGCACTGTACAGTTCCTGATCGGCTCCGCGAGCTGGATTTTCCTTACGCGCATTCTGTCCGAATTCGGTAGCGATGTGGTGGCGGGTTACACCATTGCCATCCGCGTGATCATGTTCACGTTGCTGCCGGCGTGGGGGCTTGCCAATGCGGCGGCTACGCTGGTGGGCCAGAATCTCGGTGCAAACAAGCCCGACCGGGCAGAGGCTTCGGTGTGGAAATGTGCTTCGTTTAACCTGATGTTCCTGGCGGGGCTGGCGGTGGTCATGTTTATCGGCGCCGAAGCGATTGTCGGATTGTTCAGCTCGCAGCCCCAGGTGGTCGAAACCGGGAAACTGGCATTGCGGGTGCTTTGCTTGGGCTACGGGTTTTATGCCTACGGGATGGTGGTGATCCAGTCGCTGAATGGCGCGGGCGATACCCAAACCCCAACGGTTCTCAACCTGATCGCATTCTGGACGGTACAGATCCCGACTGCGTATGTACTGGCCGTTATCCTGGATTTCGGGCCGGTGGGCGTTTTTGCTGCGGTACCTATTGCGGAGTCGGTGCTGGCGATGCTGGGCATCTGGCGGTTCCGCCTTGGGGGATGGAAGGTCGTTAAAGTCTGATTATGCCGGGAATTATTCGGGGAAGTCTTTTTGTAATAGCAATGTTCAGGCATAGTCTGATCGCGATACGTTATTGCCTCGAAATGCTGAGGCGCAAGTAGGGAGACGTCGGGTGTGGTCTATGTTTTAAGCCAAAATCCACTCATATGTGGCAAAACTTGACTATTATTGATCACACCTGGCGACTACCCGTCATTACCTTACCACGATAAAACATCAGCAACATGAAAATAGAGCAAATATATACCGGATGCCTGGCGCAGGGCGCTTACTTTATTGTTTCAAACGGCGAAGCCGCTGTCATCGACCCATTGCGTGAAGTGGCGCCATACATTCAGAAAGCCGAAAAAACCGGGGCGCAGATCAAGTATGTATTTGAGACGCATTTTCATGCAGACTTTGTGTCGGGCCACCTTGACCTGGCCGAAAAAACGGGCGCGGAAATCGTGTATGGCCCCGGCGCACAAACCGGTTTTAAGGCGCATATTGCCACCGACGGGGAAGAGTTCAAACTCGGCGACGTCGTGATTCGCGCCTTGCATACACCGGGGCACACGATGGAATCCACCAGTTATTTGTTGCTGGATGAATCGGGCAGGCCGGTAGCGCTGTTTTCCGGCGATACATTGTTTATCGGCGATGTAGGCCGTCCGGATCTTGCTCAAAAGGGCGACCTCACCATGGACGACCTCGCCGGTATCCTCTTCGACAGCCTCCGCTCGAAAATCATGCCGTTACCCGACGATGTGATCGTTTACCCGGCACACGGTGCCGGTTCGGCGTGCGGGAAGAATATGAGCAAGGAAACTTCCGACACGCTGGGTAATCAAAAGCGCTTCAATTACGCATTGCGGGCCGATATGACGAAGGAAGAGTTCATCCACGAAGTCACCGCCGGCCTTACAGAACCGCCGCAATATTTCCCTGAAAACGTAAAAATGAACCGCGACGGCTACGAGAGCATCGACGACGTGCTCGAACGGGGGCATCAGGCATTTTCGCCGGAGGCATTTGAGGCGAAGGCCAACAATACCGGCGCATTGATCCTCGATACCCGCAAGCCAGGCGATTTTGCCGAAGGTTTTATCCCAAATTCTATCAACATCGGTATTGAAGGCAGTTTCGCGCCCTGGGTAGGGGCATTGATCCCCGATCTGAAACAGCAGCTGCTCATCGTGACCGAGCCGGGCAGGGAAGAAGAAGTAGTGACGCGGCTCGCGCGGGTGGGTTATGATTATACAATCGGCTATCTCAATGGCGGGTTTGAAGCCTGGAAAAAAGCCGGTAAGGAAATTGATCAGGTCGAGTCCGTCAGTGCGGAAGAATTTGCCGACCGGTACCCTGCGGGTGACCTGGAAGTGATCGACGTCCGCAAGCCCGACGAGTTTGCCTCGGGGCACATTCAAGGCGCGCGAAACCTGCCGCTGGACTATATCAACGACCTCATGCCCGAATTCCCGAAAGACCGGAAGCTGCACATCCATTGCGCCGGAGGCTACCGGTCGATGGTCGCCGCCTCCATCCTCAAATCACGCGGCATCGACGACGTAGTCAATATCGAAGGCGGCTACGGCGCAGTATCCAAAACCAACGTCCCAGTCCTCACCGAGGCGTGATTTTTGAGTGAATATTTGTAGATTAGGGAAAATCAAAAGGTAGTTTTTATGGAAACGCTGCTTGTCGAGCTCACGCATAAGAATGCGTTACAGTTGTTAAAGGATTTGGAGGCAATGGACATCATTCGTTTGCACGATGGCCGCGAGCCGACGAAAACGAGGTTGTCCGAGAAATACAAGGGAATCCTGCCACGCGAAGCCGGTGAAGAGCTTATTCATCATGTTAATCAGGTCCGGAGCGAATGGGGCAATATTTGATCGATACTAACATTGTTTCGAAATACTTGTCAGGTCTGCTACCTCCGGAAGGTGGGCGGTTGCTGGATTCTGTGGTTGATTCAATACCGCAGATATCCGTGATTACTCAAATTGAACTGTTATCATAGAAGGGAGGATTTGAGGTGCGAATCGGCGAATTTATCAACGACAGTTCGGTTTTTGGACTAACGCCCGAGGTTGTGGAAATGTGCATTAAATTAAGGCGCGAAAAGAAGATTCGAACGCCCGATGCCATTATAGCTGCAACTGCTATCGTCTATGACCTTACCTTGCTCACCGATAATGAAATCGATTTTTCTGGTATTGGATTAATAAAATTGCGCAATCCCAACAAGGTCTAGAAAATTTTACTCGATTAGTATATTATATCTATCTAATTAATAGCAAATGGATTTAATCGAACTTCTCAAAAGGCCCTGGCCGTGGTATGTGGCGGGGCCGTTGATCGGCCTTACGGTGCCGGTGTTGCTTTTGCTGGGGAACAAGTCGTTTGGGATTTCGTCGTCATTGCGGCATATCTGTGCGGCGGTGATACCGGCCGGGCTGCCGTTTTTTAAATACAACTGGCGGAAAGAGGCCTGGAACCTGTTTTTCGTGGCAGGAATCGCGATTGGTGGGTTTGTAGGAAATTTTGCATTGGGCAACCCGGATGCCATCGTCGTCGCCGACGATACCCGGCAAACGCTGGCCGCCCTGGGTGTTTCCGATTTTTCGGGACTGATGCCGGCCGACATTTTCTCGATCTCCAATGTATTCACATGGAAAGGATTGATATTCTTCGTAGTAGGTGGCTTTTTGGTAGGCTTCGGCACGCGTTATGCGGGTGGTTGCACGTCGGGACATGCGATTATGGGGCTGTCTAATCTGCAATGGCCATCGCTGGTCGCGACGGTGAGCTTTATGATCGGCGGGTTTGCCTGCACGCATTTGCTGCTGCCCTTTCTACTTAGCCTTGCATTATAAGTGCAAGACAGTCAATGCATTTAATCAAATCTAGTCATGGAGAAAAGTACGCAACATGCGGCCTACACGGAGACGGAGCATCCCGATTTTGACGGTATCCAAATGGACGGCTGTGACGGTGCCAACCGCCAGCATACCGCCGAAGGATTTATTTCAAACCTCAAATACCTTGTAGTAGGCATCATTTTCGGCATTGTTTTCCTTAAAGCCGAAATCGTTTCCTGGTTTCGCATTCAGGAAATGTTCCGGCTCGATTCGTTTCATATGTACGGCGTGATCGGCTCGGCGGTGGGCGTGGGCTTGCTTTCGGTGTGGCTGATCAGGAAGTTCAATATCAAAACAATATCCGGCGAAACCGTGTCCATTGCCGACAAGGTTTTCGACAAAGGCCAGATCTACGGCGGCATACTTTTCGGCATCGGCTGGGCTATTACCGGTGCTTGCCCGGGGCCCTTGTTCGCTCAGATAGGCGCGGGTTACGCGGCGGTGGCGGTTACCTTGCTGAGCGCCATTGCGGGTACGTGGGTGTATGGCCTGATGCGCGCCAGGCTGCCGCATTGATCAGCCCTTGCGCGCCACGAGGTACAGCTGCTCGTCGCCGAGCATGAACGGATCGGCTTCCAGGTTGCTGAATGTGCCCACCACGGTGAGCCCGGCGAGTTCGAACATGTAGGTCAATTCGCCAAGCGTGTAAATGTGCTGGCGCACGCTGTGGGTCACCTTTTCGGAGCCGGCGATGAATGTCTGCTCCGCTTCAATGTAGCCGCCTTCAGCCCGGTACTCGTTTTCGGCGAGGTAAACGATATCTTCCTGCACCGGCATCCAGTTGCGTGCCTGGAAGTTGGGCAGGATGCTTTCTGCGAGGTTTTCGGTGTGGATCGCCACGTGGGCGAAGGCTTTCAGCGCCGATGCCATTTGGTGGATAAACTGCTGCATTTCCGCCCTCGGAAAGAAACTGAAACTGTTTCCAAAGCAATACGCGGCGTCGAAGTGCGCTTCCGGCAGGGTGTAGTTGAGTACATCCGCGCAAATCACCTCCACGGGGAGCTGTTGCTGGCTGCTGATGTTCTGCAACTCCTCACAATATTCCTGCGAAATGTCGATGCACGTCAATGCGGTGCCTTGCGCGGCGAGCGGCAATGCATGCCGGCCGTAGCCTGCGAGCAGGTCGAGTACCTTGCTTTCGGGGGTTATTTCAAGCACATCGCGCAGGAAATCGACCTCGTAATCGGTGTATTCTTCGTCCTGGTGCAGTTTCCAGGCGCGTTGCGGAAGTCCTTTGAAATAGGTATGGTACCAGGCCACGGCAGTAGGTTTTATTTAAATTAAACCCAAAACTACTAAAAAAAGCCCGCTTACATACGCATGAGCCCGGGGGTAATGCGCAGGTAAACTTGTCCTGAAAGTGGTGTTTTGCCATATGCGGCTTCCAGCGGACGGTCGGGTTTGTACAAACTCAGCTGCCCGCCCGCCTGCAAAAGCGTGTTGCCGAACGAGGCGATCTGCCGGTTCACACCCACCGAATACATTGAAACGGGCAGTGTTTCAAATCCCAGCTCACCCAGAGTTGTTTCCAACCCGAGTTCGCCAACGCTTTTTTGCACCCATTCATAACGTCCGTAAACTGCCCATTTATCCAGTTGTACATTGGATTCGGCGAGTAAAGAATGCTCCTTATGGTGCGCACCGGCGTCGTTCAGGCCCCAAACGACCGTGGAGGATATCCACCTGTTTTTGCCACCCAGATTACCCGAATGCTGCACGGAAGCCGTCGTGCGGTTCACGTCTTCATCGGGTTCGCGGGGCTCGGGGCTTTTGATAAATCCGCGCGACGCCTGCAATGCCCAGTTGGCCGACGGGTTAAAGAGCAGCCGGTAGCTGTAAGAATTGAAGCGCGGCTTGTCGAAATCGAAGCGGTTCTCGTCGGGCTCGCGGCCGGTGAATGAGGAACCTTCCAGTTTGAACTTCCCGTAGCGGATGCCCGCCGTGACCACGCCGAATGTAATGTGGGTGGCGTCCTGCCAATGGTGACCGAGCACGGCGTCGGGGTTGTTGAATGCCGACATCCGGTGCATAAATGCCGTCGGCCCCAGTGCCGGCTCGCCGGGGTAGCCCGCGTAGATCGTCAGGTCGACCTTGTCGCTAATGCGTTGGGTGTAGCCGATGGACAGCTCCGAAAACAGGTCGTGGGGGTGCTGCCGGTCGATAAGCGGCCGGCCTTTCCAGCTCTCGCCGGATTGAAATAGCAGCGGATAACCCGCGCCTCCGTCGAAAATGCGGTCGAGGGAAACCATGGCGCGGAGGTTTAGCAAGCCATTTTTGCCGACCTGCCGCTGGGCCATTCCCATAAACCAGTTGGGCACGCTGAACTTCGAATCGGAGCCTTTTTTGCCGTCATTATTGAAGTTTTGGGCGGTATAGCGGAGGAAAATGCTGCCGTGGAGCATGTAGTTCCATTTGCTGCCGTGCTTCATGTAGGCGTACATGGGTGTGGCGTCCGGCTGCCAGCCCGTACCCGAGCCATTGCGGGTCATGGGCAGGCTGAGCGAAAAGCTGTGGGTCATGTGCGGCTTGCCCGAATGGTCCATTTGGGCATGATCCATGCTTTTCATGTCATGGTTTTCATGGCTGACAGTGTCTTTCGCAGGCTTCTGGTGGTGTTCGTGCTGCGCGAATGCAGGGAGAACGGCACCCGCCGTAGCGACGGCCGCCATTCCGGCGGCCGTCGTGATAAGAAGTTTGTTGAGAAGCATGATGAAGAATGTTGGTGATTAGTGTGCTTTTGCGGTTTTACGGCAGCAGCTGGGAAGTTTGTCGTGCGCTTTCTGGTTGGCAGGCAGCTCATCGGCATCGTAGCCGGTTTTGTTAATCGTCGCTTTGATCGCCTCCGGGGTGGTTTTATCCGGGTTGTATTTCACGGTGATCACCTTGTTAGAAAGGTCAAGATTGGATTCTTTGATACCTTTCGACAGTCCGAGGTTGCGTTCGAGCCGTACTTTACACATTTCGCAAATGGCCGAGGTCTTGATTTTTACTTCTTTGGTCCCGTCGGCGAAGACGATATTCAGGCCCAGGAAAAGGGCCGTTACGAGGCTTAAAATGGTCTTTTTCATGATATATAATCAGGTTTTTGAATCAATGTTGATGTGCTGTTGAATCGGTTTCTGCCATTGCCACTTCCTGTAAATCCATCTTGCAAACCGGGCATTTACCCTCCTCCGCGTAGGTTTTGTCTCCTTCACATTGCATCGGGCACGCGTATTTTTTTTCGCTTACGGCATGTGTTTCGGTGGCGGCCTCTTTTTCAGATTTGTTTCCCGTACAGGCTGCCGACAGCAGCAGAAGGGAAGCGATAATGACTTTGTTCATACAGTTGAAGTTTAGTAAGTCCTTGGTATTCTTTTTTTATATTAATGTAAAAATTAAAGCTCCATTACTGGCCGACCTGGTCCAGGGAAGTGCGCTGGGCGGTGCCTTTTTTGAATTCGCCGGGCGTCATGCCGGTCACTTTCTTGAACTGGTTGCTCAGGTGCGCGGTGCTGCTGTATGAGAGTCGCCATGCTATTTCGCTCAATGTCAGCTCGTTGTAGGAGAGCCATTCCTTCACTTTCTCTACTTTTTGCGCAATGATGTATTGCTCGATCGTTTGCCCGGTTTCGGAAGAGAACAAGTTGCTCAGGTACGAGTATTCGTAGCCAATTTTTTCAGACAGGTAATCCGAAAAATTCTTCTGCGCCGGTTTGTTTCCTTTCAGGTTCTGAACTTCGTCGATCACCAGCGTTTTAATATGCTCCACCAGCGCCAGCCGGCGGTCGTCGAGCAGCTCAAACCCATTGTTTTCCAGCACCGTTCGCACTTCTTTCAGCTTATCGGCGTCCACTTCGGCCACCGTTTCCACCTCGCCCAGCTCCACAAAAGTCAGGTCAATGCCCAGCCCGTTCAGTTCCTCACGGACCACCCGCTTGCAGCGGTCGCACACCATATTTTTGATATATAATTTCATATTCAAATGTCTAAACCCCTATTGATTCTCCATTTCCTCCATTCTCCCTCAAAAAATTACCGGATAATCTTATAACGCATTCCTGCATAAATCATTCGCCCTACGACGGGCCCCCATGCCATGCCGGCATCGAAATGCTGACCGAATGGGTCCTTAGCACCCATGATCGGATCTTTCTGACGGAAATTGGCCAGATTTTCACCTCCGAGGTAAATATCCCATTTCGGGAATGTGCGGGTAATCTGTGCATTCAGGTTGTAAAATGACGGCGACATGGTCGATCTCAGGTTGTTGGGAACGTGGTGATCGGGCACATGGCCCATGTACGGAAGCCGGCGCTTGCCGTTCCATTGCACCGTGGCGTCGAACTTCCATTTATCGTAAGGCAGCGCATACCCGGCATTGAACAGCACCCTATCGCGGCTCACCATCATGCGCGGCTGCAATGTGCTGGCGTCGTACACGTCGCGGATCGTCTGTTTCACATCGAAAAGCCGGTAGGCCAGTTTCAGTTCAAAGCGCTTGATGGGCGTCAGGTTGGCTTCGGCCTGGAAGCTGTTGGCGTAAGCCTTGCCTTCAAGGTTGTAGAAGCGAATGTAACGCGGATCTTCCATATCGGCAACGAGCTGGTTTTCAAAATCGGTGCGGTAAAAATCCATGATAAAACTTCCGCTCATTTCGCCAAGTTTGAATTCCTGTGTCACGCTGGCGCCGTAGTTCCACGACACTTCGGGGCGGATGGCTTCACGGAATGTCACATTGCGGGAACTCACGAGGTTACCATAGTATTCGGCCAGCGGATTGGCGACCCTGAATCCACGCCCGGCCGACGCCCGCAGGGTAGTTTGGTCGGTGAGGCTGTATTTCAAATGCAGGCGCGGGGTCCATTGCGTGCCGTAGAGGTTGTGAAAATCGACGCGTCCTCCGGCTACCATCACAAATTTGTCGAGGTGGTTATAGGTATATTCAAAGAATGCCCCCGGCACCGATTCGTTTCTTTTCAGGCGGATATTCTTATAAACCTCGTCATAATTGTCGAGCATATAGCTGATCCCGGTTTTATAGGAATGATTCGTATTGCCGATGATCGACTGATAAATCAGGTTTCCGTAAAGTGTCTTCTGCGTGCCGTCGTAGTTGCTGAGGCCGAAATACGATTTCGAATCATGCAGCGAAGCATTCAGGATCAGGCCGAGCCCTTTGTAGGGTTGCTCAGGAAACAGTCGTGCGATTTTTGAGAAAAACTCATAGCGGTTCACCTTCGCACCGAAGCCGTAAGCCTGCGTTGTGCCTTTCATTTCGCGTTCGAAATCCTTCTGGCCGCCTAGCCGGTCTTCATAAAGTGCCTTCACGCCAAACTGCGCCATCATCTTGTTGCCCTGGTATTTCCACCGGTTAATGGCATTGTACTGCGCGTAAAGCGGAAGGTCGAGGAAGCCGTCGCCATTTTTGTCGACGCGGTTGCGCAGGGTGCTGCCGTGTGTGAGCAGCCCGGTGCTCCATTTTTCGTTGAGCTGGTGGGCGAGGTTCAGGTTCACTTCGGCGCGGCCGAAGTTGTTGACGTAGGTGTTCAGATAAAGCTTTTCGTGCGTATCCGGTTTTTGAAGTTCCACATTGATCTGCCCCGTCATCGACTCGTAGCCGTTGACGACGGAACCCGCGCCTTTGCCGACGTCGATCGACTGAATCCACGTTCCGGGCACGAAGTTAAGCCCGAAAGTAGACGCCAGGCCGCGGATCGAGGGGATATTCTCGACGTTCGTCTGGATGTACGTGCCGTTCAAACCCAGCATCTGGATCTGCTTGGAGCCCGTCACGGCATCGCTGTAAGATACCGATACTGATGCATTGGTTTCGAAACTTTCGGAAAGGTTGCAGCAGGCGGCCTTGGCGAGTGCGCGGGTGGTGATGATTTCGGTTTGATGAGGAGAAAGGCGGTCGATGGAGGTATTTCCGGCGCGTACAGTCACCTCGTCGAGCGTTTGGTCGCTTTGCAGAACGACCTGCAATTCGCTTTCCTGACCGATTTTAATGGTGTCGTTCCGGAAGCCGACGAAGCTCACCACCAGCAGCGCCGACTGCGCCGACCGCGGAATGCTGAACCGCCCGTTTTCATCGGTGGCGGTCGCCTGCGTGGTTCCGGACCAGTACACATTGGCGCCGGTGATCGGGGTCAGGTTTTTGGTTTGCGGTTGCTGTTCGTTGACCGACCCAGTTATACGTTGTGCGTAAATGGAGGAGCAAAGCAGCGTGAGCAGTCCTCCCAAAAGGTATTTATTCATGATTTGACGCATTCATTGGAATAATAGACTTGCAGCAAAAGCAGGCGACGAAAATGCGCTGGCTGTTGCTTAATGGCTGTTATTCAATGGTATCAAATCAAAAATGACTGTACAAAAACGAGCATACTTCTCCCATGAAGACGGGATGTGAAGGATATGTCGGGGGAGAATGGTGCGGCCGGGACGGCCCATTCGGCCTGGATGAACTGGAAGCGGGTTACCGACCACGTAACGGCGGTCGCTACCGATTTGAGCAATTTCGCGAGCAGCTGCGAATCTACCGAAGCGATTTCCAGCTTTTCGAGCTTCTGGCTCTCTTTGCAGCAGGCTGTTTTTTCGAGGGAAGCGCCCTTAGCCATTTTCATCGCCGCACTTTTGGCACAGCACGACGAAGCGACTTTGGGTTTGCATGAACTGTCTTTGGCTTTGCCGGCAAGCTGCATGGATTTGCCCCCCATCATCGCGCATTGGCGCACTGTCAGCACAAATCCGGTGCTGCTGAGCAGAACCAGAATGGCCATCAGGATGGTGATCGATCTATGCAGTTTGTTTTTCATTGGAATCTTGCTCGCAAATGTTTCCGGCTTTGGCCCGAAATGTTTGTTCCGGGCCAAAAATACTAATTATCAGGCGATTTTCTCGGCTACATAGCCGGCCTTTTTGATCAGCTCCTGGATTTCCTGCGGAGAATGGCTCGTTTCGACTTTCAGCACGCGGTCGGCACTTTCGAGGTCAACGGCCCAGTTTTCCACATGCTCATCGCCATTCAGGAAGGGCGTAACGGCAGCCACACATCCGCCGCATTTGATATTGGTCTTAAATTTCAAAGTTTCCATGTTACTAAAAACCGGGCCCCGCCCGGGATGCTATGTGTTAAATTGTTTTACAAATATCGGTAACCCATTTCGGGGACGCATTACAGAATTGTGGGAAGGCGTTGCAGAGTTTTTGGGTTACAGCCGGCTGCCTTTCAGCCGCAAACTATTCATCACCACCGATACCGAGCTGAGTGCCATAGCTCCGCCGGCGATCATTGGGTCGAGGAGGAAGCCGTTGAGAGGGTAGAGGGCGCCGGCGGCGATCGGGATACCGATGAGGTTGTAGATGAAGGCCCAGAACAGATTTTGCCTGATCGTTACTACTGTTTTTCGGGATAAGGTCAATGCTTTGGGCAATGCGAGCAGGTCGGAGGTGATGAGGGTCATCTTGGCGACGTCCATTGCGATGTCTGAACCCTTGCCCATTGCTACACTTACGTCCGCCTGCGCGAGGGCTTGCGAGTCGTTGATGCCGTCGCCTACCATCGCTACCGTTTTTCCGGCGGATTGCAGTTTTTGGACGAACTGCATTTTGTCGTCCGGCTTCACTTCCGCCCGGAAGCTGTCGATGCCGACCTGGAATGCCACAGCAGCGGCGGTTTGCGCATTGTCGCCGGTGAGCATATGTACCTCGATCCCCTGCCCGCGAAGCCGTGCTACCGCCTCGCGCGAGGTCGGTTTCAACTGGTCGGCGATTGCTACCAGGCCAGCATGCTGACCGTTAATGGCGATTCCGATCACGGTTTTGGCCTGTGCCGTGAGTGTGTCATAGGCGGATTGCAGTGCAGCATCGAGCCGCACGCCTTCTTTTTCAAGAAATTGAAATGTTCCAATGGAATAGGCATTGCCCGCAACGACGCCACGGATGCCGCTGCCCGTCAGCGATTCGAAACGGGTAACTTCCGGTTGCCCTGCGGTGTCGACATGCTGGACGATCGCCGTGGCAAGCGGGTGCTCCGAGCGGGATTCGAGGGCTTTCACGGCCGCCGAATGCTGCGGCTGGTTTTGGACGGAAGCTGCCCATTTCCAATCGGTCACCTGGGGTCGGCCTTCGGTCAGTGTCCCGGTTTTGTCGAGTATGACGGCGTCCACTTTGTACGCCTTTTCAAGGCTTTCCGCGTCGCGAATGAGGATGTTGTTTTCGGCTCCCTTGCCCACGCCCACCATCATCGCGGTAGGGGTGGCGAGGCCCAGGGCGCACGGGCAGGCGATCACGAGTACCGACACCGCTGTGAGCATGGCGTGTGTAATGGCATTTTCCCCACCCCACACAAGCCAGGCCACGAATGTGAGCATCGCAATGCCGATCACCACCGGAACGAATATCCCGGCAATGCGGTCGGCGAGCCGTTGCACGGGTGCCTTACTGCCTTGCGCGGCCTGGACGGTTTTGATGATCTGCGCCAGGACGGTTTGCTTTCCGACTTTTTCGGCCGTGAATGTGAAGCTGCCGGTTTGGTTAATCGTCCCTGCAAAAACACTGTCGCCGGGCTTCTTTTCGGCGGGAATGGGCTCTCCGGTCATCAGGCTCTCGTCCACGAACGAACTTCCGCTCGCCACGGTGCCGTCCACTGGGATTTTCTCGCCGGAGCGGATAATGACCTCGTCGCCCAGCCGCACCTCGCGGACCGGGATTTCGGTTTCAGCGCCGTCGCGGTACACTTTCACCGTTTTAGGTTGCAGGCCAATGAGTTTTTTCAATGCGTCCGAAGTGTTCGACTTGGCGCGTTCTTCCATCAGTTTACCCAACAAAATGAAAAAGGCGATCACCGCCGATGCTTCGAAATACACATGCGGGTGCAGGCCGCGCGCGTGCCAGAACGCCGGAAAAAAGGTGTTGAACGTGCTGAAAAGGAATGCTACACCGGTGCTGAGCGCCACGAGCGTGTCCATATTAGCCTTCCGGTGCCGCGCCTGGTTCCAGGCATTCACGAAAAATCCCCGGCCGTAAATGAAGAGCACGGGGATTGTCAGGGCGAGCATGATGTAGTTCGCATAAGTCCAGTTCATGAAAAACATGCCCAGCACCACGATGGGCGCGGTGAGTATGCCGGTGTAGATGGCCTTGTTTTTCAGTTGCAGGTAATGCTCCTGCTGGATTTTCTCCTGCTCGGCAATGGCGTCTTCCTCGTTTTCTTCGATGATGAGCCCGTAGCCGATGCTTTGCAGCACGCGGTCCATTTCGGGGAGGTCGATCAGGTCGGGGTCGTACGAAACGGCCACCGACTGGTTGGCATAGTTCACCGCCGCATCGGAGACGCCCTTCGTATGGCCCAGCATCGACTCTACGCTCACCGCACACGCCGCGCAGGACATGCCTGTTACCGGCAGGGTTATTTTTTTTATATCTGTTGTCGCTTCCATGGTCTTTCAGGATTGGTATACAAAAATAAAATCCAATTCTGCCCCGGCCGTTACACAATTCTGGCTGCGGTTTACAAGATCTTGGAAAGCACGGATCGATTTAAAATGACACATATCCGGCAAATCAACATTAAAAATGGCTTCACAGGCTCTTTCCCTTGCATTCATGGTATTCACAAAAAGCATTGATGATGAAAAGACTGATCTTATCCATCCTATTACTTTCCGCTGGTTTATCGGCATTCGCGCAGGAGAGGAAGATTACTTTCTACGTGGGTACGCAGGACAAAGGGGCCAATTCTTCGATCACGCGCTGCGAACTGAACCTGGCATCCGGGCAGATCACGCTGATTGATACGATCAACAAATCCGTCGCGCCGGGTTATGTGGCCATTTCGCCCGACAAGCGCAATCTCTACGCGATTTCTTCCGACAACAAGGTTTCTGCCTACGCCATCGAACCCGACCGCAAGCTCACTTTCCTGAACAGCCAGCCTTCCGAAGGCGCCGGGCCCTGCCACGTGTCGGTACACCCGACGGGCAAGATGGCATTTGTCTCCAATTACGGAGGCGGCAGCTTTTCGGCCTACAATATCGAGACCGGCGGGAAGCTGAGCGCGGCCGTTTACAAAGAGCAATACACCGGAACAGGCCCTCACACCAAGCGCCAGGAGAAAGCCCATGCGCATTTTGCCACGGCCGGCCCGGACGGGAAGTATGTGTACGTGACCGATTTAGGAAGTGATAAAGTGATGAATTACAGCGTCGACGCCAATGCAGGAAAGCTGACGCCGAATGCCCCTCAGCCTTCATTTTCGGGGAAACCGGGAGCCGGTCCGCGCCATTTGATCATTCACCCGTCGGGCAAGCGCATGTTCCTGCTCAATGAGCTCGACGCAACAGTGACCGCCTGCTCCATCGACAAAAAGGGTGTGATTAAAGCAATTAAAACTTACCCGACGATCCCCGCAGATTATTCCGGCCCAACGAATACCAGTGCGGCCATTCATCTTCATCCCAACGGCAAGTTCGTGTACGTTTCGAACCGCGGGCACAATTCCATCACCGCATTCCGGATACTGGGCAATGGCGAGCTGGAAATGGCGGATCAGCAAACGAAATCCATCGCCACGCCGCGCGATTTCAATATCGACCCTACCGGGAAATACCTGATCGTGGCCAACCAGGCATCGGATAATCTCGTGGTGTACGATGTAGATGCAGAAACGGGCAAATTTACGTTCAAGCATGAAAGCATTGCCGTGAAGTTGCCCATTTGTGTCGCATTCCTGTAAGCGGAACTCGCGAAATATTACAATCGAAATGGTCAGAGTTTTCTGGCCATTTTGTTTTGGTAGTAGTTCAAAAAGTCTTCCAGCTGCTCTACCGGCATTTTGCGGGCGATAATCTTTTTGTTTTTATCTAAAATGTAGATCATCGGCGTGGTTACCACATCGTATTTCCGGTTGAAGTCGATCTGGTTCAATGCATCAAAGCCGTTGATCAGCTCTTCCATGTGGTAGGTTTTAATGAATGTTTTCCATTCTTCCACATTATGCTCGGTCGAAATGGCCATTACCTTAATACCTTTGGCCTTGTTCTTATCGTAAAATGCTTTGAGCACATGCGAGGCTTCCTTGCAATGCCCGCAGGTGGGGGCATAGAAAAACAGCACGGTATAGTTCGCGTCGATGGCCTGTACACCCACTTTTTTGCCGGCGGGGTCGGTCAATGTCAGCGCCGGGAAGGTTTTGTTCACGAGCAGGTCCTTCATGGTCGCCACCTTTTCACTCACCCGCTTTTTGACTTCTTCCGAAACGCCCATTTCACCTGACAGGTAATATTTAGTGGCCATATGCACCCACACAGCTTCCGTCCCGACCGTTTTAGGATTTTCGTATTGATTGGTAATGTAATAAACCGTCCATGATTTGATGTCTTTGTTCGCGGAGGCCTTCTTCACAATGAGATCGGCGTCTTTAATAATCGAATCGGGTACCTGCACTACCAGGTTTTTGAAATACCGCTCCATTTTGGGTTCGAGGAACGGCGTGTTCATAATGCGCGGGTCCGAAAAATCGAATGCATCCCAGTAATGCGCTTTGTAGTAATTAAAAATCCAGGTGGAATCAGTTTTACCATTTGCCAGTTTGGGCGCTGCGGGGATTTCCGGGTCGGCCGACATTTTCAGGAGCTGCGCCGTGAAGGTGCCGGCATTTTCGGCGAGCAATTTTTTGCGGTAAGCGCCGAAGCCCTCCTGGATCGTTTTCACGCGGGCCTGGGCTTCGGGAGTTGCCTGTTTACCCAAAACCTCTATTTCCTTACCGCCTTTTGCAAGTTCCTGGCGATAGTTGTAGAAAAGTTCGTTTTCCCGAGAGCCGGTTACTTTCACGGAGCCGTTCAAATCGCTCGTATCGGCCTCAATGGCAAAATTCGTTTCCTTACCGGAATAAATCACCTCGATCATCTTCTGGTTTCCCGGAAATAGTATTACGTAGAGTCCGCCCGGGAGCGCCGTTTTGCCCTCAAACACGATTTTTCCGTTGGCGTCGGCCTTGGCCGTGTCCTTCGGCACGATCTGCGAGCCGTTGCGATTGTAATGCGCGAGCACGAAAGACGAGTCCCGCATGCCGTGGATGGTGGCGTCGATACGGTAGCCCTGGGAGTAAGCGGTGGAAAAAAAGCCTGTCAAAATCAGTAGTAACATCAGGCAAGTGCGGGTATAATCTCTCATCAGGCTATGGAAAGTTTGCATTAAAGCTGTTTATTGGATTATTTCAGATTTTTGATGTCTGTAAAATTAAAATCAAAACGCTTACATCGACAGGGTTCTTATTCAAATGTTTTATTTTCTATCCAAAGCCATCGACTTCCTGGTCATGCCCATGAGCATGCTTTTTCTGCTGCTGATCTATGCATTTTTGGTCAAAAACCGGCGAAAGCAGAAATGGGTGATCGGACTGGTGATTGTGCTGATGTACCTGATGTCGAATTCCTTCCTGGTGCGGGCGGCGCTCAACTGGTACGAGGCTCCGCTGGTGAATATCAGCGATATCCGGGAGACTTACGACGTAGGCATATTGTTGTCCGGCGGACTGGCCAATACAGACATGCCGGATGCGGACCACGCGCTGATGGGCGACCGGGGCGACCGGGTGCTGCAAACGTTTTTGCTGTACAAGGCGGGCAAGATCAGGAAAATCCTGATCACAGGGGCCAGCGCCGATGACGCCATGGCCGGCAAACGCGGCGAAACGAAAACGGCAGCGGCGCTGCTGGTACAATGGGGCGTTCCGGCCGGCGATATTGTTTTTGAAGAAAAGGCGAAAAATACCCGTCAGAACGCGCTGAATTCCGCGCAGATTCTTCGCAAAATGTTCCCTTCCGGAAAATACATCCTGATTACCTCCGCGTTCCACATGCGCCGGTCGGTGGGGTGTTTTGAAAAAGCAGGTATCAAAACGAAGCCCTTCCCGGCCGACTTTTACGGAGGTTATGGCGAACTAACCGTTCGCAAAATGATACCCGAACCATCCGCACTAGACTCTTTCAATGTCCTGTGGCACGAAATGGTGGGCTTTGTTATTTACAAAATCATGGGTTACTGCTGAGTGGCACCCGGCGTATTAAACGCTCAGGATTTTTACCATTCTCAGCAGGTCTTCATTGATTGGCTTCGGCAACCGGATCGTGTCTTCGAAAGGCGTGTACACCAGTTCATTGTTGATGATACCGGCCATGACGTTTTTCTGTCCGGCAATGAGGCCTTCCAGGGCGCCCAGTCCGAGACGGCTTGCCAGGATGCGGTCGTAAGCGGACGGCGTACCGCCGCGCTGCGTGTGGCCCAGGGTGGTTACACGGATATCCGCGTTCTCATCCACCTGAACTTTGATCTTGTCGGCCACTTCCTGAGCGCTTCCTTCTTCGTCGCCTTCCGCCACGATAATGATTGAAGACGATTTCGAACGGCTCCATCCTTGTTTGAGGGTATCCACCACCTGGGAAATCGGCGTGAGTACTTCGGGAACCATCACGAGCTCGGCACCGCCTGCGATACCGGACTGAATGGCAATGTAGCCCGAGTCGCGGCCCATTACTTCGATGAAAAAGATACGGTCGTGTGAGCTGGCGGTGTCACGGATACGGTCGATCGCGTCCAGCGCGGTGTTCACAGCCGTGTCGAAGCCGATCGTGTAGTCGGTTCCGTACAAATCGTTATCGATCGTTCCCGGAGCGCCCACGGTTGGGATGCCGTATTCGTTGCCGAAGATCATCGCGCCGGTGAAAGTACCGTTACCGCCAATGGCGATAAGCCCTTCGATGCCAAGCGACTGCAAGTTATCATAAGCCTTCCTGCGGCCTTCGGGAGTCATGAATTCTTTGCTACGTGCCGATTTGAGGATGGTACCTCCTCTTTGCACTATATTGCTAACCGAGTGCGACTCCATCTTGTAGACGTCACCGGCGATCATTCCGCTATATCCTCTTCTGATTCCAAATACTTCAATACCATGGTAGCATGCTCCGCGTACTACCGCCCGGATGCAGGCGTTCATACCAGGGGCATCTCCTCCTGAGGTAAAAACTCCAATTCGTTTCATTTAATAATTTCGGGTTACTTCTATTCTTTCTATGTACAGCTCCAATCGAACCTTAAAGGCACAATTTCCGCAAATTTATCCGGTATTTTCTTAAAATATATGCCTTGATTCTTAATTATGTTAAAAAAATGCCTGACGAAGAATCGTTTTCAACGTCTCAAACATATACCAATACTCATATATTTGCGCCGGTTAATGGAAATTTAATATCCCTTAGCGAGCGTTCGTTGCGACTATTACTGTTTGAAAAGTCATATTTGAAGCAGGCCCGGCCCGGTGCCGCTTTCATCCAAAAACAACCCGTAGTTTAACATTATCAAAATGAAAAATCTTTTCTCCTGGCAACGTCTGTGGCCCCATCTGGTGGCTGTCATCGGCTTTATGATCCTGTCCATCGCGTATGTGTCTCCCGTGCTGGAAGGCAAGAAGCTCAGCGCAACGGACGAGATTCAGGCCAAAGGCGCGGCGCGGGAAGTGCTGGATTATAAAAAGGCATCCGGGGAATGGTCGGCGTGGACCAACAGCATGTTCGGCGGAATGCCGGCTTACCTCGTCGCGGCCGATTTTCCTACGAGTATTTCTACTAAAATCGGGCAGGGCGTGAACAAGCTCCTGCCGGCTCCCGCCAACTATTTTCTGATCGGGCTCGTGAGCGCTTATGTGCTGTTTTTGGTGCTGGGGGCGAGCGGCTGGCTGGCGGCCGTCGGTGCGGTGGCATTCTCGTTCTCCTGTTTCAATGTCATTAACCTCGAAGCCGGGCACATTTCGCAGGTGCTGGCGATCATGTATGCGCCGGGCGTACTGGCAGGCGTAATCCTCGCATTTCGCCGTGATTGGCTCGCCGGCGCGGCGCTTACCGCGCTTTTCCTGTCGCTGGAACTATATGCCAACCACGTGCAGATTACCTATTATCTCGGAATCGGCGTGGTGCTCCTGGTGATCGTGGAGAGCGTTTCGCTTATCAAAAAAGGCCTTGCATCCCAACTGGTACCCGTGCTGGGCGGATTGGCGCTGGCGGCGGTGCTGGCCGTAGGAACGCACACTACCAGGCTGTGGAGCGCGTATGATTATACGAAAGAGACCATCCGCGGCAAGTCGGAACTCACCGCCGGAACGAAGAATGGCGGCGCTAAAAAGGGCGACGGGCTCGACAAGGAATACGCATTTACTTATAGTTATGGGGTAGGCGAGCTGATGACGCTTGTGATCCCCAATGCATATGGCGGCGCCTCGTACGGCCCCGTTTCGACCTCATCCGAATTCTATAAAACATTGACCAGCCGCGGGGTGGATGCGGCATCTGCGCAGGGCTTTATCCAGCAATTACCGCTATACTGGGGCGACCAGCCGATTATGGGCGGGCCTAATTATGTGGGGGCCATCGTGTTCTTCCTCTTTGTGCTCGGACTGTTTATTGTCAAAAGTCCGTTGAAACACTGGGCGGCAGGCGTGGTGGTGCTTTATGTGATATGGGCATTGGGCAAAAGCTTTGCGGGGATCAATTACCTCTTTTTCGACTACTTCCCGATGTTCAACAAGTTCCGGGCGGTAACGATGGTGATTTCGCTGGCCCAGCTGCTGATGGTTATGGTGGGCGTAATGGCGCTGCTGGCGATCGCGCAGAAAAAGATTACGGCGAAGGAATTGCAGAAGCCGTTCCTGATATCGGTCGGCATTACCGGCGGACTGATGCTCATCATGGCATTGATGCCCAGCCTGTTTTTCAGCTTCCGGGGTACCAACGATCCGATGATCGCACAGCAGTTTACACAGGCAACCCAAAACCAGGAATTCGGTCAGCAGCTTCTGAATGCGGTCATCCAGGACCGCGAAAGCCTCATGAAAAGCGATGCCATCCGGGGACTGATCTTTATCGCGCTGGCCGCTGCGATAGTTTGGTTTTACGCACAGGATAAGCTCAAATCGACCGTGTTCTATGCCGTACTTCTTGCATTGGTCATTTTCGATTTGTTCGGCGTCGATAAGCGATATCTCAACAACGAGGATTTTGTGAGCGCCTATGTGGCCCAGGGAGTGACCACACCGTCACCGGCCGACGAGCAGATCCTGCGCGACACCGATCCGGATTTCCGTGTTTACGACCTCGCTTCGCAGGGCGGGCCGTTCAACAGCGCTCAGGCATCGTATTTCCACAAGTCGCTGGGCGGTTACCATGCCGCCAAGCTCCGCCGATACCAGGAGCTTTTCGAAAACCAGCTAATGGGCACCGAAAAGCCCAATATCGAGATCCTGAACATGCTGAACACGAAGTATTTCATTACGCCTGATCAGCAGGGAAACAAAGTCGCCCAGCCCAATCCCGACGCTTACGGTCATGCCTGGTTTGTAAAATCCTTCAAAACAGTACCGAACGCCGACGCCGAAATGGCTGCATTGCGCACGACCAAGCTGCGTGAAGAGGCGATCATCGGCCAGCAGTTCGCGCCTAAACTGGAAGGACTCAAAATCGCCACCGACTCAACGGCGCGCATCAGCCTGATTTCCTACAAACCGAACGAGCTGATTTATGAAACCAATGCCAACGGCGAAGGCCTGGCGGTGTTCTCGGAAATTTACTATAATGTCCGCGACGAATGGCAGGTAACGATCGACGACAAGCCGGCCGATATGCTGCGTGCCAACTACGTGCTGCGCGCATTGCGTGTGCCGGCGGGCAAGCACACGATCAAGTTCCGGTTTGAACCGGTTTCGGTCACCACAGGTACGAAAATCGACCTGGTGAGCTCGCTGTTGCTCGTCGGGCTGGTGGTAGGGGCGATCGTGGTCGAATCGCGGAAAAAGAAAACCGCCTGACAATCGGAGGCAGCTACGCCTATCCTTTATAAAACCGGCGCTTCGGATCACATTCCGAAGCGCCGCGCATTTTCTAATCCTTTCGAACCGGTTTCAGTCCCCGCATTGCGCGTAAGCCGATCGCGGGACTGGTTGCCGGTATTTCCAGCAGCTTTTCGTTCGGCTCGGGATCGTGGTATTCGCGGTAGCCGGTCAGGTAGCGATTGATAATGAACGCTTCCTCCCGCTCGAATTGGACCGACGGCTGATCGATGAACGCCGAAACGTTATAAAGCTTTTTGTGCCAGATAGCGGCATTGAGGTTGCCATCGAAATGGTAATGGTTTTCAAAACCGCGGTCGAACCGGAACACAATGGGCTTCCCGGCATTGGCCAGCAGGCTTTCGGGCGTGCCGGTGAGTGTGATGGGAATGTAGGTCTTCTTTTCGTGGATAAATCCTCCGTGAACGTTTTTAATGTATTCCCGCATTTGTCGCGGTGCGTCGCCTACCAGCAGCACGTCCACCAGCAGAATGTGCTCTGCTGCGTAAAACTGTCCGGGGTTCTGGATAAGCGGAAGTTGGGAGATTCGGATCATGAATAATATACCTGTATGCGGGTGTAAAAATAGCTAACATTCCCATTGCCGCAATCATCCCGCAAATGCCCGCCGGCGCTCCGAATTTTTATCAAAATCATTTGTAGCAGTGAATCCGGCAGGATATATTGAGCCGAAATAGCTAGTCACCATGGTAAAAACATACAGATTTATTGCCCTCCTCGGCGATGGCCGGGAAAAGTTCAGCGACAAGGAGCTTGATGCCGAATGGCCTACCGAGCCGATCGTGATCGACGCGTACGGTTTTTCCGATGTTTACAGGTATTCGGGCGTTGTGTTCCTGAGCGAGGAATGGTTTTCAAAATACAGCAAAAACTGGCAAAGCGACACGACGGACATCGATAAGCTGCTGGTTAACCTCATTAAATATTCGGCCAAAGAAGCGCATTCCGAAAACCTGACGAAGATCAAAAACTACCTCGCCTCGCCTCCTGAAACGGTGGCGGAAGCGGTGGCGCTTTGGAAAAGCTTCTATGATCCTTCACTGAAAACGATCTGACGTCCGAATGCGGGGCCGGTAGGAGTAATGCGGGTTTGTCGGTGGATTGGACTATGTGCAATCTGGCGGAATGGATCACAGTGGTAGTCCGATAACAGGGTAATTTTGGATAAGTCATTTGTTACATTATCCATTCTTGACCATGTCCCGCAAACCAACCAGTGAACTTACCCCGCAGGCTTTCGCGGCTGTGAGGGAAATTGAAAAATACGTTGCCTCAACCGGCCTCGATAAGGTACATTATAAACTGATCAAAATCCGGGCGTCGCAGATCAACGGCTGCGGATATTGCCTGGATATGCACGCACGGCAAGCCCGCGAGCTGGGTATGAGCGACCAGCGCATTTATATGCTCAGCGCGTGGCGCGAAGCCGCCATTTATTCGGAGGAAGAAAAGGCCATCCTGGCGCTCACGGAGGAGGTGACGCTCATCCACCGCGGCGGTGTGAGCGACGCGGTCTACAACCGGGCCGTGGCATTGCTCGGGGAGGAGTATACCAAAGCGGTGATCATGGGCGTGGTGGCGATCAGCGCCTGGAACCGCATTTTGATCGCCGATCAGGTTACGGTGCATGCCGCTGAAAGCCATGTTTAACAGTCGCTCCATCCGCATGAGCACCCAGTCCGAAAAAGCTGACTTGCTCAAAAAACTGCATCACAGCGGTAAAATGCTCGTTTTGCCCAATATCTGGGACGCTGCCGGCGCGCAGCTGCTCGAAAAACAAGGTTTTCCCGCCATTGCCACGGCCAGCGCCGCCATTGCCCGCGCGCACGGGTATGAGGACGGAGAGCACATTCCGTTCGACTTCCTGCTCGCTATTGTATCCCAAATCACGAAATCGGTGCATGTGCCGGTAACAGTGGACTTGGAGGCAGGCTATGCGGCGGATCACGAAACCCTGAAATCGAACATTCGCCGCCTGATCGCCATCGGAGTGGCGGGCATCAACATCGAGGACAGCGACGTCCGCACGCACGAACTGGTGCCTATCGAAGCGCAGGTGGAAAAACTGAGGCTGATCGTCCGCGTGGCCGAGCGTGAGAATACCCGGCTCTTTCTCAATGCCCGCACGGACGTATTCCTGGCAAAGCCCGATTTGCCGGAAGACCAGAAACTGGCGCTCGCAATCGAGCGGGGGCGTGCTTATGCAAGTGCCGGGGCGGATGGCATTTACCCGATTTTGGCAAGCGAAGAAGCGACGGTCCGCACGTTGATGAACGCCGTGAAAGTGCCGCTAAACGTGCTGGCGCGGCCGGGTGTACCCGACCTCGATGTGCTTCAAAAACTAGGCGTGGCACGCGTCAGCTTTGGTCCAAACCTGCACCGGGCCGCGTTGCGCTCGGTTGAAAACATGCTGAAAAGTATCCACGAAGGCCGGAGCCATCATCCGGTAACCGGTCAGCTGGTATAATACGATTAGTAACTTTGCGTATATTATCTAATCTCCCGGCGGCCGCAACCGGGAGATTTTCTATTTTTAGACCAAAATTCGGAGTTACTTTGCACCATACTCCGAACCTAACCGGTAATCACACGCAGCGATATGCAGGAAGACATTCTTTTTCAGATCAGCAATAAATTAAAGGAAGTCAGAAAAAGTAAGGGCGTTACCCTTCAGGAAATAGCCGATGAAGCCGGCGTGACGAAAAGTCTTGTTTCGCAGATCGAAAACAGCCGCACGATCCCTTCTCTGCCGGTTATGCTGGGCCTGATCAAGGCATTGGACATCGACCTGAATGTGTTTTTCAAAGATATTATATCTATCAAACCCGGCGAGGACGTGCTGATCCGTCGGAAAGAGGAATACCAGCCCTTCACCAAAGAAAATGCCAAGGGCTACTTCTACCAGCGCATTTTCAGCAAGCAGTTCAAAGACAACCACATCGACGTGGTGTTGCTCCGGCTCGAAAAAGACGCCAAACGCCCCATGGTGCGCACGAATGCACTTGAATTTAAATATGTGCTGTCGGGTGCCGTGGAGTATACGGTTGGCAAAAACAAATACATCCTCAACCAGGGCGATTCAATGTTTTTTGACGCCAACGAGCTGCATAACCTTAAATGCCACGAATGCGACGAAGCCGTTCTGCTGGTCATCTATTTCTTCAACGAGGCCCAGTAGCACATCGGCTTGTTAATTTTTGTGTTCAATATTAATTAACATTCTCTTAACTTCTTCACATTTTTACTTCCCTAAATTTGTGCAGTGCCAGCGATATTCGTGCAATAAATTCAATATAAGTTAACTTTTTGAATTGGCTTTGCTCGATTATTGCTAACTTCCGGTGTTTTTTTGAAGTTGCCGGGGCGGAATGGAGCTTTTGCAGAAGTTTAAAATTATTTAACTTTTAGGCTATCAAATAGTCGCAATTTGCTGCAAGCTGTGATGTCCGGGCGAGTTCAGTATTAGTTCACCAATTACAAAAAAAAGATGCCGATAGAACTGGTAGTTTTCGACATGGCAGGCACGACTGTCCGGGATAGGAATTTTGTAGGAATCGCCTTTCAGCAGGCGATGCGGTCGCAAGGGTATGACATCGCGATTGAGAATGTGAACCCGCTGATGGGCTACGAAAAGCCGCTGGCGATTAAAATGATGCTCGAAGTGCGCGAGCCCGATAAGTCGAAGATCACAGAATCGCTGGTGGACTCGATTCACACGCATTTTGTGAACGGAATGATCGATTTTTACAAAACGACCGACGAAATAGCGCCGCTGCCGAATGTGGAGGAGACTTTCGCCGCGCTTCGTGCGGAGGGTGTCAAAATTGCATTGAATACCGGCTTCTCCCGCAACATTGCCGACGTGATCGTCGACCGCCTCGGCTGGGCCGACAGGATCGACTGTCTCGTGGCAAGCGACGAGGTGCCGTACGGGCGCCCTTATCCGGACATGATCCGAAAAATAATGGCTGCGCTCGGCGTTACACCCGCTGAAAATGTAGCGAAAGTGGGTGATACCGAGGTGGATATCAATGAGGGGATTAATGCGGGCTGCAAATATGTGATCGGTGTCACCACCGGCGCATTCACCCGCGAACAGCTGCTGCCTTACAAGCCCACGCATGTGATCGACGACATTGCGGAGGTGCCGGGGATCATCTTGGCCAGTCACGAAATGGCGGTGAAAAGTTAATCTGCTCATTATGAACGGAGTGAAAAGCATGGGTAAATCGGCGATTGTGATCGGGGCGGGCATTGTAGGCCTGGCTACGGCAAGGGCTTTGGCTATAAGGGGTTATCAGGTGACGGTGATCGAGCGTTCGTCGAAAGCGGTGGGCGCATCGATCCGTAATTTCGGGATGGTTTGGCCCATCGGGCAGCCGGAAGGAAAGTTGTATGAAAGGGCATTGCATGCCAAAAGTATCTGGAAAGAGGTGCTGGCGGGTGCCAAATGCTGGTCTCAGGAAGCGGGCAGCCTGCATATGGCCTACCAGGAGGATGAGCTGGAAGTGATCCGGCAGTTTGTGGAAGTGAGCGCTTACCGGCCGGTAGCCTGTCTCGATGCGGCCGGCACGCTGGCCAAGTCGCCGGCGGTGAATCCCGATGGGCTGCTGGGCTCGCTCTATTCCGCGGATGAGATGATCGTAGACCCCCGCGAGGCCATCGCGGCGATCCCTGGTTACCTGCAAGCTACATTTGGCGTTACATTTATATGGGACACGGCCATTTCTCAGGTGGCATACCCGACCGTGATTTCCGGCTCCAAAAGCTGGTCGGCGGACGAGATTTTCGTTTGCAGCGGACAAGATTTTGAAACACTTTATCCCCAACAGTTTTCGGCGGCGCCGCTGACCAAATGCAAACTGCAAATGATGCGCCTCGAAGCCCAGCCCGACGACTGGCGCATTGGTCCGGCATTATGCGGCGGATTGTCGTTCATTCATTACCACGGTTTCAAAGCGGCGGCATCGCTGCCGGGATTGAAAGCCCGGTACGAGCGCGAATATGCGGAATATCTTAAATGGGGCATTCACGTGATGGCTTCGCAAAACGGCCTGGGCGAGATTACTGTTGGCGACTCGCACGAATACGCGCTCACGTTCGATCCGTTCGACCGCGAGTTTATCAATACCATGATCCTCGACTATCTCGGAACATTCGCGCAGTTCAAATCGCCGAAAGTATTCCAGAGCTGGCACGGGATCTATCCCAAAATGACCAACGGGGCCACCGAGCTCGTGATGACGCCGGAAAGCGGCGTGACGATCATTAATGGCCTGGGCGGCAATGGAATGACGCTATCCTTTGGCTTGTGCGATGAAGTAGTGGGCGGAACATACCGGATCTAAACGCTGAAAAATATGTTTGCAAAAGTTTCCTGCACGCTGGCGGTGGTTTCGCTGATGCTGGCGGCATTTCAAACCCTGCCGGAAAGCGACCTTCGGAAAAAGGCGCCTGTCGCCGAAATGAACGCGGACGAAAGACCTGCGGGCATTGAACACGTGATCGTGATCGGTGTAGATGGGCTGAGTCCCGACGGTATCCGAAAGGCAGAAACGCCGAGTATCGACCGGATGGTGGCCAATGGCGCTGTGAAATGGAATGTGCGGACGGTGCTGACCTCGGCGAGCAGCCAAAACTGGGCGTCGATGATCATGGGCGCCGGCCCCGAGCAGCATGGCATTATCAACAACGACTGGGAAATGGACGACCACTCGCTGCCGCCCATTGCCCAGGAGGCCGACGGCCGCTTTCCGACCATTTTCAGCATTTTGCACAAGGCAAAACCCGATGCGGAAATCGGTGCAGTGTACCATTGGGGCGGTTTTGGGCGGTTGTTCCAAAAGAATGCGGTCAACTACGACAAGCATTTCTCGACAGAGGATTCAACTGCGGCTGATTTTGTCCAATACATTAAAAATAAAAAGCCAACACTCGGTTTCGTGCATTTCGACCACGTGGATCATGCAGGCCACCACGGCGGGCACGGCTCGCAGGAATACTACCAGTCGGTCACCAAAGCCGACTCGCTGATCGGGAAAGTGCTTGCCGGTATTCAAGATGCCGGCATCGCGGACAAAACGCTGGTGATTCTCTGGGCGGATCACGGCGGCATTGGTTACGGGCACGGCGGCGCAACGCCGCAAGAGGCTGAAATAGCCGGCGTTTTGTTCGGGGCTGGTGTGAAAAAAGGCTACGAGATTCAGCAACAGGTTTATACTTACGACCTTGCTTCGACGATTGCGTTTGTGCTTGGTATCGAGCAGCCTTATGCGTGGATCGGTCGCCCGGTGAAGCCTGCATTTGCGGGGTTTGACGAACCTAAAAATCTCTGGCTCGGCGAAAAAACGGTAAACGCGCCCGTGATCCATCCCGAAAGAAAGCTGTATGAGCAGGCAGGAGGGCTTTTTGTGGACAAACCGGCGACAGTGAGGATCGATACTAAAGCAGAAAAAGGTACGACGCATTATACCATCGACGGTTCTGATCCCGGCCTGAAATCGCCGGTTTACACGCAGCCATTCAATGTGAGCCAGACGACCGTCGTCAAAGCGCGCACATTTGATGAAAAAGGTAACCCGAGTTTGCTTTCCACTGCGTATTTTAGGTTGGTCAAATCCGGGAAGGGCAATGGAGTGACCGCCATGTTTTTCAAAGCCAATGATCTGAACAAGCTTCCCGATTTTACCCAGCTTAAAAACGGGAAGTCGTGGATCGCCCCGGAGTTTGGAATGGTGAAAAAAGACATTGAAGGCATGCTGGCAAAAGGAACGGAAAGCTTTGCCATGCAATTCGAAGGTTTTATTCAAATCGACCGGGAAGGGAAATATCAATTTTCAACGCAATCAGACGATGGAAGTAAGCTTTTTGTGGACGGAAAAGAAGTGGTGAACAACGACGGTAACCATGGTGTAGAGGAAAAAACAGGCTCCATTGACCTGAAAGCGGGCAGGTATCCGATTAAAATTCAATATTACAATAACGGCGGCGGCTTTTGGCTCGACGCATTCTATCGCGGTCCGGGCGTTACCAAGCAACTTATCCCGGCCGATAAGCTCTTTGTGAAATAACCCCGAACCCAGTAAATGGCAGCAGCGCACAACCGTACGGAAGGCGACATTAACTTATCATCCGCGCGCCGGGACTGGTATGCAGTGATGAGTGATCCGGAAACTTCCGGTTACCTGCACGAGGATGCGGAACACTTTCTGCATCAGTCGCTTTCCACGCCTTGCCTGGATGTGCTCGCTTCGTGTGAAGGTATTTACCTTACCGATGTGCAGGGTAAGCGTTACATGGATTTTCATGGCAATAATGTGCATCAGCTGGGTTACCGGCATCCGTACGTAATTGAGAAGCTGAAAGCGCAGATGGATATTCTGCCGTTCTCGCCGCGAAGATATACCAATGTGCCCGCCATTGAGCTGGCTAAAAAGCTGGGCAGTCTTATGCCGGGTGATTTGAATCGCGTTCTTTTCGCTCCGGGCGGCACGTCGGCGATCAGCATGGCGCTGAAACTCGCCCGTATTTTGACCGGCAAACATAAAGTGGTGTCGCTCTGGGACTCGTTCCATGGTGCGTCGCTCGATGCCATTTCTGCGGGCGGCGAGCTCGATTTCCGAAAGGATATGGGGCCGCTGATGCCGGGCGTAGAGCGCATTCCTCCGCCGATGACCTACCGCGGGCCGTTCGCCGCAGCGGGCAACGGCGACATTCCCTATGCCGATTATCTCGAATATGTGATTGAAAAAGAAGGGGATATCGGCGCATTCCTCATCGAAACGATCCGGAATACCGATGTGCAGATCCCCTCGCAGGGCTACTGGAAGCGTGTGCGCGAAATTTGTACCAAACATAACGTGCTGCTGATACTGGACGAGATCCCGATCGCGTTCGGGCGGACGGGCAAAATGTTCGCATTTGAGCATTACGGCTTCGAGCCGGACATTGTTTGTCTGGGAAAAGGCCTTGGTGCGGGCGTGATGCCGATGGCGGCGATTGTGGCGCGCGACAGTTATAATGTAGCCCAAAATGTCTCACTCGGGCATTTTACGCATGAAAAAAGCCCGCTCGGAAGTGTGGCTGCGCTGGCTATGCTGGAATGTATCGAGCAAAACGGCCTGCTTGCCAAAGTGAATGCCGATGCGGAATTCATGCGGGAGGAACTCGGAAAACTGAAAGACAAATATCCGCTTATCGGCGAGGTGCGCGGGATCGGGCTTTTGTGGGGCGTGGAGCTGGTGAGAGACCGCGAAACAAAGGAAAAAGCCGTGGAAGAAGCGGAGGCTGTAATGTACGAATGCCTGCAAAACGGGCTGAGTTTCAAAGTGTCGCAGGGGAATGTGGTGCAGCTTTCGCCGCCGCTCATTATCACCCGCGAGCAGCTCACAGAGGCATTGCAGATCCTCGGCAAAGCCATCGAAAAGGCTTCGGTTTTGGTATAGAAAACTCAACACTTGACTATATGCGCCTGAAAGAAGCACTTACGCGTTCGAATTCGTTTTTCATCGTCTGGGCTGTTATCGCTTCGTTTGGGGCTTATTTCTGCATGTACGCGTTTCGTAAACCGTTCAATGCAGGGCTGTACCAGGGCTTGGAACTCGGGGAGGTCAGTTACAAGGCCATCCTGATCATTTCACAGGTGGCGGGTTACACGCTGTCCAAGTTTGCCGGTATCAAAGTCATCTCCGAATTGAAGCACAATGCACGCGTTAAGCTGGTCATCGGGCTTATTCTGGTGGCGGAACTGGCGCTGCTATGCTTCGGGCTTGTGCCTTATCCCTACAATTTCGTATTTCTGTTCATGAACGGATTGCCGCTAGGGATGGTGTACGGGGTGGTGTTTAGCTTCCTCGAAGGGCGACGGTTTACGGAAATGCTTGCTATGGGGCTAAATATCAGTGTGGTAGTGGCGTCGGGTATTCTTAAAACTACTTACATTGAAATCCACGGCATTGTACCCGGCATCTCGGAGTTCTGGATGCCGTTTTTTATGGGGCTACTTTTCCTGCCGCTGTTCCTGATGTTTGTATGGATGCTTTCGGTTATCCCGAAACCAACGGCCGAGGACATGGCCCTGCGCACCGAGCGCGTGCCGATGACGAGCGCGGACAAGCGGCTGGTGATGCGGCAATTCGGCTTCCCGATCGTGTGCCTGGTGATTTTCTACGCTACGCTCGTGGTCGTCCGCGATTTCCGCGACAATTTCACCATCGAAATCTGGAACGAAATCGACTCAGATTGGGGCAGCGGCGTGCTCACAACCACGGAAATGGTGACCGGGCTCGTCGTGCTGGTGATCATCGGCGCGCTGGCCTTCGTGCGCGATAACCTTGCGGGTTTCCGGCTTGCTTACCTCATTTTGTTCGCCGGGGTTATCCTCATTGGAATGGGGACGCTGCTGTTTGAAAAATCCCTTATCACAGGCTTTTACTGGATGCTCATGATCGGGTTAGGCTTGTTTTTGGCTTATACGGTGCTTCAAACGGTTGTTTTTGAGCGGATGATCGCATTATACCGCGTGAAGGCGAATGCCGGTTACTTTGTGTATATCTGCGAAAGTATCGGGTATCTGGGCAGCGTGGGGCTGTTGCTTTACAAGGAGTTTTTCATGAAGGAGCTAAGCTGGTCGCAGGTGCTGATGCAGTTCTCTTACCTGCAATTCGGGCTGGGCTTGCTGCTGCTTACGCTTAGCAACTTTTATTTCGACCGGTATCGCTCGGCTCGGTCGGCCGAGAAGCCGGGGACGCCGTTCGCTGCCGCCTGAGGCGGCGCTTAGGGCAATAAAAAAAGGAGGGTCACTGGCCCTCCTTTTTAACATCTCAATTTCACCTTTCAATTTTTACTAAAACCTATTTTGTCGTTTTCAGCTCGACGATGGCTGCTTTTTGAGCAGGCGTCTGGGTATAATATGGGTTCACTTTTGTCGCTTTCGGTGGCGCTGGCGTTTCTACTACGGGAGTGGATGCAGGCAGCGCGTTTTTGATTGTATTGGCTGATTTATTGTCTTCGGCAAATGCAACTGAACTGGTCAATGCGATAATGCTAACGAAGGTTGTGATCAAAGTTTTCATAGCTCTTATTATTTATTGTTTCTTGTCTTTGTCTTATTTGATGATGCAAATATAAATGGTATTTTATGGATGGATATATCTTTATTCAATGAATGATCAAACGGCTATATGAGTGGTTTTTATTGGTGATGAGTGATTTGACGGTAAATATGACAGTTTTATGATTTGAAATATTCAAATATGTCTATACTGACTAATGATCTGGTTTTTATTTGAAAAGTACAATATATGCCCGTCCGGCAGTTCCGCTGGATTTACTATATTGCCTGCATGGCTAAACTGATTAACCTCAAACCCTTTAAAGAATTCATACAGTCGGAGTCGCTGGGCGGCGTCATTCTGATCGTATGCGTCATCATTTCGCTCATCATTGCGAATTCTCCCGCTGCGGGTACGTTCGAGAAATGGCTCGGCACGGAAGTCGGCTTCCATAGCGAAAGCGTCTATTTGCGCTATCCGATCCTGCTCTGGATCAACGATGGACTGATGGCTGTGTTTTTCCTCCTCGTAGGGCTGGAAATTAAGCGGGAGCTGGTAGAAGGGGAGTTGTCTTCTTTCAAAAAAGCGGCTTTACCCATTTTTGCAGCCCTGGGCGGCGTGCTGGCTCCGGCTGCGATTTACTTTTTGCTGAATAAAGGCACCCACACCGCCGCAGGCTGGGGCATTCCCATGGCAACCGACATTGCGTTTGCAATCGCGATCATCACCATGCTGGGCAGCAAAGTGCCGTCCTCACTCAAAATTTTCCTCGCGGCACTCGCGATCGTCGACGATCTGATGGCGATCCTCGTCATTGCTATTTTCTATTCTTCCGATTTGCATTACAACTACCTACTGTATGCGGCGGGTATTTTTGCGGCTTTGCTGGTGATGAACCGCGCGGGCGTCAAAAACCTGGCGGCCTACCTGGTGCCGGGCGCGCTGATCTGGTATTTTATCCACCATTCGGGCGTGCATGCCACCATTGCCGGCGTGCTCACGGCCTTCGCCATCCCCACCACGCCCGACGCGCAGGAGTCGCCATTGGAGAGGCTCGAACACCTGCTTGTGAAGCCGGTAAACTTCGCTATCATGCCCGTTTTCGCATTGGCCAACACCAATATCACCTTCGAAGCCGAAATGCTAGAAGGGCTTACGACCAGCCTGGGGCTAGGCATTATCCTCGGACTGGTGATCGGCAAGCCGCTGGGCATTACCCTGCTCTCGTGGCTTACCGTGAAGCTCGGGATCAGCAGCATGCCCAGCCGCGCGGGCTGGGCACATATTATCGGCGTGGGAATGCTGGGCGGGATCGGCTTTACGATGTCGGTATTTATTGCATTGCTGTCGTTTCCAGGTGAGCACCTCATCCTTTCCGAAGCCAAGTTTTCGATTCTCACCGGCTCTGTCCTTTCGGGTATACTCGGCTATGCTGCGCTTTACGCCGTGAGCAGGCGTGCGGCACGGTAGGGGCTATTCGGTTTTGCTTTTGATAAGAATGTAATCCACGTGGCCGTCCTTCGAGAAGGCGGATATCTGGGTGTATTTCTGGTAATTGTCCCAGGTTTTCACGCCGTCCTGGTCGATGTTCGGGGCTATGTTTTCGGTCAGGTTGAGCAGGCCCAGGATAATGCGGTCCTCGAATGCGTAATCGGAGAGGTTGTTGAGCCTGATCTGGTCGGCGATGTCGTTAATGTAAATGATTTCGGCCTTACCCTCGCGGTAGGTTACCCGGGGGCATTTTTCGCAACCTGCCTGCTCGTCGGTATAATAGCTTTCGAGCTTGCCTTTGCCCAGAATGGCGGCCACTTCCTGCTGGTTTCGCATCGCGATCTGCGGAAGGTCCAGGGCAACAGTTACGGCCGCATTCTCGTCGTGCTCGTCGAGTACATAAAATTTTACAAAAATGGCAATGAGGATTACGACGAACGAAACGAATTTCCAGTTCGCCCATTTGCGTTTGACAGAGGTGTGTTCCATGAAAGTGGCCTGGTTTTTGAAGTAATTGGGCATATAACTTTTGTATATATCAGGAAATATCATGCCAGACACACTGCAAAGAATGGTGATTACACCCGAAGTAAATTACGATCAGCTGACGATCGGCGAGGCCACGCTCATCCAGCAGCAACTCCGCTCACATTTGAAGCTGGAACCCTATCAAAAAGAGCCAAAAACGATCGCCGGTGCCGATATTTCACTCGCGCTGTATAGTGAGACCGTTTATGCCGGACTGGTGGTGCTGAGCTATCCCGATCTTCAACCAATCGCATTTTCGCTCGTCAAAAGCAGCACGATATTCCCCTATGTGCCCGGCTACCTGGCTTTTCGCGAAATTCCGGCAATCCTGAAAGCCTATGAACAGATCCCGGTAAAGCCCGACCTGATCATGTTTGACGGAAACGGCATCCTTCACGCACGCCGGATGGGCATCGCGTCGCATTTCGGGGTGCTTACCGGCGCTGTTACGATGGGTTGTGCCAAAAAGAAACTTGCAGGGCAGTATACCGAGCCCGGCACGATGAAAGGAGAATACACGCCCGTTACAGATAAAGGCGAGGTGATCGGCTATGCACTGAGGACAAAGGACAATGTCAAACCCGTTTTCATTTCCCCCGGCCATCAGATGACGCTCGAAGACAGCCTCACACTCGCACTCAAATGTACAGGCAAGCACCGGCTCCCCGAGCCCACACGCCGCGCACACGAGTACGTGAACCGCTTCCGGACCGGCGAGCTGACAGAAGGCTACCACGAAATCAACACCTGGAACCTCTTCTGAAATCAAAAAGAAGAAGTGTACATCAAAAGTCCAAAAAAACAAAAAAAAGGCCAGTGCCAGCGGCACGGCCCATATCGCTCCCAGGGGGTTTTAACCCCTGGCAAGCACGATGTTATTTTAATGACTTATCAATCTCATTGAGCAAATACTTTTTGGGATCGGAGTCGTATTCCCAGAACATTACCCCGCCCAGCTTGTTGGTCAGCACATATTTGCATTTTTCCCGCACCGACTCTTCATCGTCGTAGCTCAGCACATCGCCGGTTTCGGCATTGAGCAGGTAGGGCGCCTTCGCCACGGTGTCGCGGTATTCTTTAAACCCTTTTTTATTCACCAGGCTGTCTTTGATGTACGAATAGCCATCGACATACTGCTGCTTGATCTGCTTTTGTCCCAGCCCTTTGTCCAGCTTGGCTACCGTGAACATCCGGCCATAGAAGGGCAAACCCACCACCAGTTTTTCCATCGGCACACCGGCGGCATGGAAGCCTTTTACGGCATTATCCACCGATTTAGCCGTTTTGTAAATGTTGGAAGGGTACAAGCTCGCATGGTGAACCGCCGTATCTCCCTGGAAAAGGTCGTAGGTCATCAGGTTCACATAGTCGAGATAGCGCTGTGCCTTATCCATTTCGGTGGCTTTGAGGAACTCCACCCACCCGGCCACGGCCGTGGTGAGAAGTTTTTTCTTACCGGTTTCTTTTTCCAGCAAGTCGAGTTCGTTGCGGATGGCGTGGAACATTTCGGTGTAGTTCTGCTTGTCCTCGGGACGGAAAACATTGCCTTCTTCGCCAGGCAGGCCGGGGTATTCCCAGTCTATATCAACACCGTCCAGGTTGTACTTTTTAATGATATCTACACTGCTTTTCGCGAATACTTTCCGGGCAGAATCGGTGAGCACGGCGTCCGAGAAATTCTCGCTCCACGCCCAGCCCCCGATCGAGATCATGATTTTCAGGTCGGGATTGTCGCCTTTCAGCAGGTTGAGCTGACGGAAATTGGTCGTGTCGGTCTTTTCATTGGTCAGAAACGCTTTGCCGTTTTTAATATCAACAAACGCGTAATTGATATGCGTCAGCATTTTGGCGTCGATGTTGCTGGTGTTCAGCAAACCGTGGAAGCCGCCCACATAGCCGATCACGACGGGGCGTTTGGTGGAATCGGCGTCGCCTTCGCCGTCTTTGTCGGATGAGCAGCCGTTGAGGAAAAGCAATGGGGCAAGAAGGAACACAAGCAGCAATGCCGTGCCGAGGCTCTTTTGAGTAGGGAATAGGCGCATGATTTTGGTTTTGGTTTGAAGGGTTAAAATAAATACGCCTTCAAATCATCTCCTAATCCTGGGCCGGTACCGAGAGCTTTTGCAGGGCTTTTTTGAGGTTAATGCCCTTGCCGAGCACACCTTTGAAAAGGTCACCTTTTTTGTCGAGCCGGTCGAAAATGTTCTTAATTGTAAAATCCTTCGGGCTCAGGCCGTGCTGCACTTCGCTCCATTCCAGCGGCGTTGACACCGTTGCGCCGGGTTTCGGGCGGGCGCTGTACGCACATGCGAGTGTTTGCCCGATGCGGTTTTGCAGGTAATCCACGTAAATCTGATTCTTTTTGCGTTTCGAGAGTGAGCGTTCAAGCGTGGTGATTTTCGGTATCCGTTCCACCACCATGTGCGCGAGCAGTTCAGCAAAGTCGCGGGCCTGGTCGTAATCGTATTTTCTGCCGAATGGAATGTAAACGTGCATACCGCTCGCGCCGGAGGTTTTGCAAAACCCTTCCACGTCCATTTCGCCGAGGATTTGTTTGATGGTCAATGCGACGTCGATCACGTCATCGAACGTGTTTTTGGCCGACGGGTCGATGTCCATCACCACCCAATCCGGATTTTCCAGCTTGTTGATGGTCGAATTCCAAGGGTTCATTTCGATGCAGCCCAGGTTCGCGATGTAAAGCAGGCTTTCGACATCGTTCACCACATGGTAATTGACCATCTTTCCTGTGGATTCGGCCAGTATTTCAAAGGTTTTGATCCATTCCGGCACCGAATCGCTCGCGTCTTTCTGGAAAAATCCCTCGTCTTTAATGCCATTGGGCTGCCTGCGCAGCGAAAGCGGCCTGTTTTTCATATATGGCAGAATGTATGTCGCGATATTCCGGTAATAATCGATCAGCTCGCCTTTGGTAATGTGCTCGTCGGGCCAGTAAATTTTCTCGGGATGGGTGATCTCCGCTTTCTTTTTCATGATGCTTTTCTTTTGGGGGCCGAGAGGCTTTCTTTCAATTGCGCCATCAGGTCACGGCTTTTCGAATGAACGACCTTCATTTTGCTGGCCGCCGGTTTCTTGCCTTTTGCCTTGGCCATGATCAGTTTCAGCAACTTTTCATTATAGGTGTCTTTGTAATTTGAAATATCGAATTCGGTAGTGAGCTGCTCGATCAGCTGGACGGCCATATTCATTTCGGCCGGCTTAATCTTCACATCGGGAATATTGAGCTCGTCGGTATCGCGGATTTCGTCGGCGAAGCGGATTTTGTTGAGGATCAGCAAGTCGCCCTGTGGTTTAATCAGCACCAGGCTCTCGCGGTTACGCAGCACATAACTGCCGAGGCCGCATTTGCCGGTTTTTTTGAGCGCGTCGCGCAGCAATGCATAGGGTTTCGCACCCGACTTTTCGGGTTGGAGGTAATAGGGTGTTTCGTAGTAAATGCTGTCGATTTCCTTCTCATCGACAAACTCCGCGATTTCGATGATTTTCGTTTTTTCGGGACTGGCCTTTTCAAAATCGCTTTCATCGAGTACCACATAATTGTCCTCCACCTTATATCCGCGCACAATGTTCTCCCACTTCACCTCGCGGCCCGTGTTGGCATTTACGCGCTGGTAATGGATGTTTGCGTGGTCTTTTTTATCCAGCATATCGAGGTCGAGCTCGCTGGCTTGCACGGCGCTGAAAAGTTTGACGGGGATATTGACGAGGCCGAACCCGATCGCCCCGGACCATATTGCTCTCATATTCTTTTCGTTTTGAAAATTGGGTGAGAGCAAAATCTGTGCCTTGAATGTCGCCAAATGCCGCTGGGCCGATGCGATCATTTTGATAATACTTCCTCAAAAATGGACATCAGGCGACCTTAGATGGGACTATTTCAATAATTCCTGTAAATTTTTTGGATAAAATTACAAAGTGCTTGTAATCAACATTTTGTATCCATATATTCCTGATAAGTTACCACGTAAGCCTCCCTGATATATCCTTATACGTTCGTTGTGCGAGGGCATCTGGCATGTCTTTTTAATAGATGCTTCCAAAACAATTTCACAACAAGACTAACTCTTTAATCGGATATAACTATGGTAGCGACACTAGGTAACAACCCAGCGAAAAGCTTGAAACCCGGCGCAGTGCTTACCGTCACAGGTGCCAGATCAGAATCAGAAGCGCAAAGAGAAGTGGCTGATTTTCTACAATTGAGTAACCGTACAGACCTTGGATATTTCGCTATTTCGAAGGATTACTATCTGCTCTTCCTCAAATCTGGTAATTCGATTAGTGGAGTTGCCTAAGCGTTAATTATTTCATTCACAAGGACATGGTACAGAAAGGTACATTCAAATTGTTTGGGCAGAAGCTCATCAACATTATCATTCATAGAGAAGACGTTCTTAAAATTACTCCCAATAAAAAAGGGCAGGGCTGCATCATTTACCTTAAAAACAAGGTGCCGTATGCAGTAAGTGAAAGCGAGAAAGAAGTTCAGAAGAAGCTCAATTGGGTAGCAGCATGATATTAGGTATGTTGCCATGAAAATAAAGCAGGGCCTCGGTGCATAACCGGGGCTTTCTCATTTTGTACGGGCTGCGAAAAAATCTTTTGCCCCGAACCCGGCCGCGGGATTTCGTGTTACCCACACACCGGATTTCTCCACACCACAGTATTCCCATGTCCAAAAAGACTTACTTTTTTCTGATCCTCATTCTGGGGAGCCTGACTGCGCTTGGCCCTTTTTCAATCGATATGTACCTGCCGGGGTTCCCGGCCATTGCGCGTGATTTGAACACCACCGCAGCCAAAGTTTCACAAACCTTATCGGGATATTTCGTAGGGATTTCACTCGGACAGCTGCTCTACGGTCCGCTGCTCGACCGTTTCGGGCGGAAAAAGCCGCTGTTCATCGGTCTGGCCGTTTACATTCTGGCGTCGGCCGGGTGTGCCGTCGCTACCAGCGTGGAGCAGCTCATTGTTTTGCGCATTATCCAGGCTGTCGGCAGCTGTGCGGCCACTGTCGCTTCCGTCGCTATGGTGCGCGACCTTTTCCCTGTCAGTGAAAGCGCCAAAGTGTTTTCGCTATTGCTGCTCGTCGTTGGTTTTTCTCCTATGATCGCCCCTACGGTCGGTGGCTACGTGACCGACGCATTCGGATGGCATGCCGTATTCATGATACTAACCTTAATGGGCGTAGCCATTTTCGTCGCCACGGCATTGTGGCTGCCCGACAGCTACAAGCCTGATAAAACGCTTTCGCTGAAACCGAAGCCCATCATTGCGAACTTCCTGGAAGTGCTCCGCGAGCCGCAATTTTATACCTATTCCATTACCGGCGCCATCGCATTTGCGGGGCTGTTTGCCTACGTAGCGGGTTCGCCTATCGTTTTTATGGAGGTATTTAAAATCGACGGCAAGGTGTACGGCTGGATCTTTGCATTTCTCTCGGTCGGGTTTATTGGTTCGGGGCAGGTGAATACATTAATGCTGAGGCGGTTCAGCAGCGAGCAGATCGTGAATGTGGCGCTGATATGCCAGGCGGTCATCGGCCTTACTTTCCTTGCCGCAGCACTGGCCGGCGCGCTGACGCTCACCTCCACGCTCGTGTTTCTATTCCTTTTTCTGTGCTGCGTGGGCTACACCTACCCGAATGCGGCCGCACTTTCACTCGCTCCGTTCACACGTAATGCGGGCAGCGCGTCGGCATTGATGGGTGCATTTCAAATGGGTGCGGGGACATTGATTTCCATCGGGATCAGCCTGTTCGAAGAGCCTTCGCTGATACCGATGGTGGCGGCTATGGCCGGTTCGGCTACGCTGGCGCTGATTGTGCTCGTGGTAGGCCGCCGGTTTATTACCCACAAGGTGGAAGTACAGCAGGGCGCGGATGCCGGTGTGATGCATTAAGCGGCCCGTTTATTTACTTTGTGAATGGATTACTTCAAGCGACTACTCGAATTACTGAAAATAGAAAGGGAGGAAGACAAGCAATCGTACCAGCGATTGATCGAACGCTCGTCTGTCTCCGAACGCCGCGCCAACGGACTGGCCTGGTACCCCATTGCCATCCGCGGCCAGGAAATGAGCCGCGGCGACTACCTCACCGTAGAAGTGGAACGCACCACGCACCAGGAGGTGCCGCACCAGCTGCGCTTTGGCATGCCCGCGGTTTTGTTCAGCAATCATGAACCTAAAAAAGACCGTGTAGAAGGCGTAGTTTCGCACCAGGGCGGCAACCGGCTGAAAATCACGCTGCGCACGGATGAATTGCCCGAATGGTCGCGCGATGGCAAGCTGGGCATTGATTTGCTCTTCGACGATAATAGTTATGATGAAATGCAATCCGCATTGAAAACGGCGGATTCGCTGGGTTCGTCGGACAAAGAAGGGCATTTGATCAAAGTGCTTACCGGCGAGAAGGCACCTTCATTTGACAAGGACATTTATCCCATTACGCTTCCCAAACTGAACCCATCGCAGCAGCGGGCGGTGCAGAATATCCTTTCCGCACAGGAGCTGGCGATCGTGCACGGGCCTCCGGGCACGGGCAAGACCACCACGCTGGTGCAGGCGATCAAGGCATTGGTCAAAAAGGATAACCGGCCCATCCTGGTGGTGGCGCCGAGCAACACGGCGGTGGATTTGCTGAGTGAAAAACTGAGTGAAGAAGGCCTGAACGTGCTCCGCGTGGGTAACCCGGTCCGCGTTTCAGAACGACTTACGGCGCTGACTTTGGACAGCAAAATGTCCTCACACGCGAGCGTGAAGGACATTAAGACATTGAAAAAGCAGGCCAACGAATACAAAAACATGGCGCACAAATACAAGCGCCATTTCGGGAAAGCCGAGCGGGACCAGCGGAAGGCATTGTTCGACGAGGCGCACCGCATTATGAAGGACGTCGCGAATATGGAGCAATACATTATCGACGACCTGCTCACCAAAACGCAGGTGGTAACGGCCACGCTCGTGGGCTCCAACCACTTCACCGTCCGCAATATGAAATACCGCACCGTGGTGATCGACGAGGCCGGGCAGGCATTGGAGCCAGCCTGCTGGATACCGATCCTCAAAGCCGAAAAAGTGGTCTTTGCCGGTGACCATTTGCAGCTGCCGCCGACCATCAAGTCGGAAGAGGCGGCGAAGGGCGGGCTCAGCACCACATTATTGGAAAAATGCGTGGCATTGCACCCCGAATCGGTGGTGCTGCTGGAAGAACAATACCGGATGAATGAGGCGATTATGGGTTATTCTTCCAAAGTCTTTTATCATGACAAACTCAAAGCGCATGAATCGGTGGCGGGCCGTGTGCTGTTCCCGGGCGAGGCGCCCCTGGCATTTGTCGATACGGCGGGCTGCGGGTTTGATGATAAACTGGAAGGGACCAGCTCTACCAACCCCGAAGAAGCCGCTTTCCTCTTCAAGCATTTGACCCAGCTCGCTGCGGAATTTGCAAAGGTTAACCCAAAACCGGAAAGCTTTCCGAGCATTGCTATTATCTCGCCTTACAAAGAGCAGATCAACATCCTCAAAAACCTGCTCGCGCACGCGCCCCACTTGCAACTTTACCTGGACAAGATAGCCGTCAACACCATCGACAGCTTCCAGGGGCAGGAGCGGGATGTGGTGTATATCAGCATGACCCGAAACAATATCGAAGGGCAAATCGGCTTCCTGGCCGACATTCGCCGCATGAACGTGGCCATGACCCGCGCACGCAAGAAGCTCGTCGTGATCGGCGACAGCGCCACACTTTCGGTGTTGCCGTTTTATGAAAATTTCATTGCCTATGCCCAGGGGCTGAATGCCTACCAGAGTGCCTGGGAGTTTTCGGATTTATAAGTATGTGATGAGCGGATTTTTCTTTCAAAGCAACGGAGTATCTTTAAATGCATCTGGCAGATACATTCATCCGACTTGCTGAAACCGTATGCTCAAACAGTTCCTTCTCACGCTTTGTCTGACCCTTACTACATTCCTTACAGCCTTTGCACAAACGTCGCCCGGCGAGGCGTCGCCCGGCGGATCGCCGCCCGGCGGAGTAAGGGGTTTGATTAAAACCCAAAAAGGCGAGCCGCTGCCATTTGCGGCCATTATCGTCAAGGGGACGAGTATCAGCACCATTTCCAATGAAGAGGGCCGCTATCAGCTCGATCTTAAACCGGGCTATTATGAAGTGATTTTCCAGTACCTGGGTTTTAAAACCGGGCAGAAGGGATTCACGGTGGAGAATAAAATGCAAACCTTCGACCTTACCATGGAAGAGCAGGCGCTCACACTCGGCGAGGTGCGCGTAGGCGCTCGCGACGAGGACCCGGCGTACACCATCATGCGCAGCGCCATTGCCAAAAGCCGCTATCATTTCCTGCAAGTGGATGCCTACACGGCCAAAGTCTATTCCAAATCGTCGGTGGTGGTGACCGACCTGCCGCTGGAATTTCTCTACAAAAAGGAATTGAAGGAAATGGAAAAGGAGGCTAACTTCAAAAAGGGCGTTCCGATGCTGAATGAAACGGTTTCGGAGGTGACTTTCCGGCAGCCTAATGTGTACAAACAGCGTGTGGTGGCCACGCGGAGCAGCATGGATAAGAACATGGCCGACCCGAATATGTACCTGCTGGCCAGCTTTTACCAGCCGGAAGTGGTGAAAGCGGTGTCGCCGCTTTCGCCTCGCGCATTTGCCTATTATAAATTCGAATACCTGGGTGCATTCCGCGAAAACGGCATTGAAGTGAACAAAATAAAGGTGACGCCGCGGCGGTGGGGCGAGGGCGTGTACCGTGGCACGATCCAGATCATCGAGGGTGAATGGAGCATTTACAGTCTGGATTTGCAGACGGTCAATACCGGTTTCCGGTTGGATATTAAGCAGGTGTACAGCCCCATTCAGGGCGTGTGGATGCCTGTTAACCAGCAATTTCACGTCGAGGGAGGCATTTATGGGTTCAAAGGCAAAGGCGATTTCGTGATCTCGCAGTCGTTTACCAATGTTAAGATCAACCCGACATTCAAGCCGGACATCGTGGTGATCGACGACAAAAAATATGCAGAGGAAGCCAAAAAGGTGCGCCTGACCGGCCGGGAGATCAAGGCCCAGAGTATGGAGGACGTTGTGAGCAAGCAGAAATCGTTTTCCGCCAAAAACCTGCGGAAAATGATGAAGGAATACGAAAAGCAGGACCTCAAAGAAAAGGAAAAGAAAGGGGAGGATATCGACATGAAAATGAGCCGCGAAGATTCGACGCAGGTCGATTCGATGGCGGCCAGACGGAGCATGGCGTTCTGGGATTCGCTGCGGACGGTGCCACTTACGGTAGCGGAGGTGAAAAGTTATTCGCGGCTGGATAGCTTGGTGATTATCAATCAAGGGTCTGAAAGTCAGAAGGATAGTATGAAAACCAGCAAGGCAGACACGACGAAGACGAAGAAGGGCGGCAAATTCGGGCTCGGCGATCTGCTGACGGGGCGTAATTTCCGGTTGGGAAAAGAAAGTGCTTTCCGGCTGGATTATATCGGCCCTTTGCCGGGCATTCAGGTGAATACCGTGGAAGGCCTGGTGCTGAATGGCGCGGGTCTCAAACTGCGGCATTCGGGCGGGCGGAAGCGCGCTGGTGATACTGCTACCGGGAAGTCAGGAGTAGTCAGGAGTGGTCATGACTGGTCGGCAGGTGGGTTGACGCGCTATTCGTTCGGTCGTAACAAGCTGCTCGTGACCGGCGTGGGTGATTACAGCTGGGCGCGCAATGCGATCAGCGTTTCGGGTGGGCGCGGCATTGCCCAGTTCAACGGCGAAAACCCCATGCATCCGCTGCTGAACACGCTTACGACGCTGTTTTTGGAGCAAAACTTTATCAAAGAATATCAAAAGGATTTCTTCCGCGTCGATTTCAGAAACAGCCGGGAAAACGATCATTTCGAATTCAAAGCCAGCATCGAGTACGCCGACCGTTCGGCATTATCCAACCTCGAAAAAACGTCGCCCTACCGCTGGATCGACTGGAAGCGCCGGGAGTTCACTTCCAATGTTCCCGATAATGCGGAGAACCGGGCGGACGCCGCGGTGTTGCCAGCACCGATGCCGCGCCACCAGGCATTCACCATCGGCATTGCGGCATCGTACAAACCCTGGCAGAAGTATCGCACTCGGAACGGTAAAACGTCTTATTACGACGACGATTCGCCGAAACTTTCCGTCGGCTACCGCAAAGCCATCAGCGCATTCGGCGGCGATGTCAATTACGACTTTGTGCGGATCGGCATCGAGCACGGTTTTGAAACCGGCATCCGGAGCAAACTGCGCTACAAATTAGCCGTCGGCAGCTTCCTCGGTCGCGACAGCCTGCAATTCCCTGACTACCAGCATTTCGCCGGCAACCGTTTCTTCTTCCAGCTCGGCGACCCGGTGGGCACATTCCGCATGCTGGATTACTACCAATACAGTACTTCCAGGAAATTCTTCGAGGCGCACATCCTCAGCGAACTCCGCCAATTTCTACTCACCCAAATCACCTGGCTGCGCATCATGGGCGTCAAAGAGAATTTTTTCCTCCATTACCTCGCCACGCCGGACTCCAACAACTACACCGAGCTCGGCTACGGCCTCGACATCGGCATCCGCTTCCCGCTGCGGTTGGAAGTGGTGAACAGTTTTGAAGGGTTTAAGTACAAAAGCACCGCCTTCCGGGTGGGGACTACGATGAATATTAATTGGGGGAGGAATTAGAGGAGGAAGTCGTCGAAATTGCCAGGATGGACAATGGTAAACTCGCTGCCCGGATATGCGTTGCTGAATGTTTTAGATAAAACGGCCCTTGCTTTGGAGCTCCATTTGAACTCGTAAGCGTGCAGTTTTCCGTCAATATCTTCGAGGTAATCAATCTCGTTTTGCTCTTTCGTGCGCCAGTAGTATTGATTTGCCCAAATGCCATTATAGTTCACAAACTTCATCCGCTCCGAGATCATGAAGTTCTCCCATAACGCACCAATGTCCGTTCGTAACTCGGGCTGGTTGAAATTGGCAATCAATGCATTGCGGATGCCGTTGTCGTAGAAATAGATTTTCCGGCTGTTTTTCAGTTCGTTGCGTAAGTTCCGGCTAAATGAACTGAGCCGGAAAATGATGAAAACCTGTTCGAGGAGGTTGATGTACTTCTCGACCGTCTTATTATCAAGGCCGCACATGGTACCTAGTTCATTATAAGATACTTGCGAGCCTACCTGAAATGCCAATGCCTGCAATAAGCGCAACAATTTCTCCGGCTTCTGAATGTTTTCCCAGGTGAGTATATCCTTATACAGATAGCTGTCGGAAAGTTGTTTTAAAATCTCTTTCTCCTCGCCAGGGTTGTTGACGATATCAGGATAATAGCCATAAAGCAGCCGCTGAGGTAACAACCTCCGCTCTTCGATCAGTCCGTGGTGATTCACCATTTCACCAAATGAAAGGGGAAACATCTGATACTCCCATTTCCGTCCCGTGAGCGGTTCATTTATTTTATTGGCAAGCTCGAAAGCCGAGCTTCCGGTGGCCACCAGCTGAATGCCGGGAATATTATCGGTTATCAACTTTAATTTCACGCCGATGTCGGCAATACGCTGCGCTTCGTCAATGACGACGTTTTTCTTTCCTGCGAAAAGGTTTTTCAGCCGCGTGGACGTGGCATTATCGAATAGTGCCCGTACATCCGCTTCATCACCATTGAGCCAAAGTGTGTCATCCGAATTTCCGAACAAGCCTTGCAATAATGTAGTTTTACCTACTTGCCTAGCCCCTGTCAATATGATCGCTTTACCGTCATACAGCTTCTTTTGGAGTACGGTTTGAAGACTTCTAATGACCATAAGCAGCATCTCGTTTTTTATAAAATTACAACTTTTTGGGAATGAATTCCTAAAAAGTCGACGTTTTTTAGGAATTCATTCCCAAAAAGTTGAGTTTTGAGCCAAGATAAAGGCCGGCAAAGCAAATTGCCGACCTCCCGATATCCCAATTAAAGTTCTTACACCAAAGCATCCCAAAGAATTTCCGCCGGGTGCAGCGCCTTCCGGCCGGTGCCGTCGTGGATCTGGTGGCGGCAGCTGGTGCCGGGGGCGGCGATGATCACTTCCTCCGGTTGCTGGCGCACGGTCGGGAAGAGGACGAGCTCACCGATTTGCATGGAAATTTCGAAATGCTCTTTTTCGTAGCCGAATGATCCCGCCATGCCGCAGCATCCCGATGGAATGAGCTGCACGGTGTAGTTTTCAGGCAGTGAAAGCATTTTTTTCGTCGGTATCACACTGGAAATGGCTTTTTGCTGGCAGTGGCCGTGCAGTTTGATGAGCCGTTTTTCTTTCGTGAATTGGTTTTTGGAAATGTTTTTCAACTCGATTTCGCGTGCTATGAATTCGTCGAACTGCAACGCATTCTGGGCGATTTTCTTCGTCTCTTCCACCAATTCATCACTTACGAGATCAGGATATTCGTCGCGGAATGTCAGGATCGCTGAGGGTTCAATACCTACCAGCGGCGTGTCGTGGGAGATAATGTCTTTCAGCAGACGGATGTTCTCTTCCGCGATTTTCTTGGCATCCCGCAGCAAGCCTTTGGACAACTGCGGCCTGCCCGACGGACCGTGATTTGGAATAATCACTTCATAACCCAGCTTTTCCAGCGCCCGAATGGCCGTTTTACCAATTTCCACATCATTATAATTGGTAAACTCATCGCAGAACAAATACACTTTCCGCTCCGATTTCGGCGCGCTGCTTTTGCGCTGATCGTACCATTTTTTCAATGTAGTGCTGTGCAGCAGCGGCATAGTGCGCTCCGGGTGGAAGCCTACGACCGTGTTGGCGATCTTACGGAGTGGCGCATTCTTGAAAATGAGATTGTAAGCCCACGGAACGTAGCTGGCGATGCCGGTCATTTTAGAGAAATTGCCGATCAGCCAGGAGCGTACCGGAATGCCGTTCGCGTCGTGATATTGCTGCAAAAACTCCATTTTCAGCTTCGCAACGTCCACATTGGAAGGACATTCGCCTTTGCAGCCCTTACAGGCCAGGCAGAGGTCGTACACTTCCTTAATTTCTTTGTTGTCGAACCGGTTTTCCTTCGGCGAGCGCGTGAGCATTTCACGCAGGATGTTCGCCCGGGCGCGGGTGGTGTCCTTTTCGTTGCGGGTAGCCATGAAGCTCGGGCACATGGTGCCGCCGCTCAAATGCGTTTTCCGGCAGTCGCCCGAGCCGTTGCATTGCTCGGCGTGTTGCAGGATATTCTGGTCGTGGAACCGGAAATTAGTTTTGAATTCGGGCGTTTGCTGGTCGGCCTCGTAGCGCAGGAACGTGTCCATCGGCGCGGTGTCGACGATCTTGCCCGGATTGAAAATATTATTCGGGTCCCAGGTTTTCTTAATGTCCTTGAAAAGCTGGTAGTTATGCTGGCCCACCATTTTGGGAATAAATTCGCCCCGCAAACGGCCGTCGCCATGCTCGCCTGAGAGCGAGCCGTCGTATTTCTTCACCAGATCAGCGATTTCCTCGGCGATCATCCTGAACTGGCGGTGACCTTCACTGGTTTTAAGGTTGATGATCGGACGCAAATGCAGCTCTCCCGAGCCTGCGTGCGCATAATGCACGGCCGACATTCCGTGTTTTTTCAAGATTTCGTTGAACTCGCGGATGTACTCAGGCTGGTCGTACACGTCAATCGCCGTGTCTTCGATTACCGCTACGGCCTTTTCGTCGCCGGGAATGTTGCCCAGGAGCCCAAGCCCCGCCTTCCGCAGCGTCCATATCTTCTTGGTATCCTCTCCAAACAAAAGCGGATAATGGAAACCAATGCCGGCTTCACGGAATTCCTTCTCCATTTCCGCTGCCAGCTGCTCCACTTCCTCCTTCGTTTCCCTCGACAGGTCCACTACGAGAATAGCCGGGAACTTGCCATCAGGCTTGTTCATCACGAAAAACGCATTTTTCCGTTGCTCCACGTTCGTGGCCGCGCATTCTAACACGTATTCGTCGATAAGCTCCACGGCGTGCGGGCCGTATTTGAGCGTGAGGATGGTTGCGCGGAGTGCTTCGTCTATGGTATCGCAATGCACGCACACGAGGCCCTGCGTTTTAGGCGGCAGCGGCACCAGATTGACCTTGATTTCAGTGAGGAAACATAGCGTTCCTTCCGAGCCTGCGATGAGGCTGCACATATTGAAAGGCTTGTCTGCCCCGGTGCCTGTGGTGTAAGGCTCCATATTGAGCAGCATATCAAGGGCGTACCCCGTATTGCGGCGCTCTACCGACGGTTTCGGGAAGTTTTTCCGGATCTCGGCCTGGTTTTCAGGCGAGTTGAGGATGGCGTCGGTTTTAAGGTATATTTTGTCCAAAAGCGATGCGCTGCCGTTTTTTTGGCGGGCATTGCTCAGGAGCGATTGCAATTCTGGCGATGTTACATTCTTGAATTCGGCGTCGGTGCCGTCGGCGAGGATCGCTTTCACTTCCAGCAAATGCTCGCGCGTGCTGCCGTACACAATGGAGTTGGAACCGCACGAGTTGTTTCCCACCATCCCGCCGATCATTGCGCGGTTGGCTGTGGAAGTTTCAGGGCCGAAATACATTCCGTAGGGTTTCAGGGCCATATTCAGCTCGTCGCGCACCACGCCCGGCTGCACGCGTACCCAGCGTTCTTCCGCGTTTATTTCGAGTATTTTATTAAAATTCTTAGAAACGTCTACCACTATACCGTTACCCACAACCTGTCCTGCAAGCGAGGTCCCGGCGGTGCGGGGGATCAGCGACACACGTTTTTCCGTGGCATATGAAATAAGGGCTTTCAGGTCGGCGCTCGATCGGGGGATCGCGACGGCCAGCGGCATTTCACGATAGGCAGATGCGTCTGTTGCATATAACGTCCGCATGGTATTGTCGTAGAAGAGGTCACCCTCAAGGCGTTGTGCAAGCAAACTCAGATCGGCATCTGATACTGGAGACGGGGATGTCATAAATGCAATTAACTGGAAAAATAACGGACTCAAAGTTACGCACAACGCGGAAGGAATTCCAGCAAAATGTTGGCGAAGTGAAGCGGCAGGTCCTGGGCACAACCGAAATACGACCGAAAACCCCGGTTATTGATAATTTAATGATGAATATTACAAAATTGATCGTTTTGTTGGAGCATTTTTGTAGTTTCTTTCGGGTTCACGCATTTAAACCAATGACGAAAAGATTTCTTCCGATGCTGCTGGCAGCATTGTTTTTTGTCCTGATATACAGCCAGTTTTCCTGCAAAAAGTCCGAGGAACATTATGATGGCCTTTTCGAGGAAATGGACGCGGCTCAAACCGGTGTCGATTTTGTGAACAAGGTCGAGGACCGGGAGGAAGTGAACATTTTCAACTACCGTAATTTTTACAATGGCGGCGGGGTGTCGGTCGGGGATATCAATAACGACGGGCTCCCGGACATTTACTTCACCGCCAACATGGGTGAGAACAAGCTGTACCTCAACAAAGGCAACTGGAAGTTTGAGGACATTACCGCCCGCGCCGGCGTGGGCGAACCCGATAAATGGAGCACAGGCGTGGTCATGGCCGACGTAAATGGTGACAACCTGCTCGATATTTACGTATGCAATGCCGGTTACGAAAAGTTTATCAAAAAGCAAGGCAACTCCCTTTACATCAATAACGGCGACCTCACGTTCACGGAATCGGCCCGGAAATACGGGCTGGATGAAACCGGTTACACCACCCACGCGGCGTTTCTGGACTACGACCTCGACGGCGACCTGGATGCTTACGTACTGAACAACAGCTTCATTCCCGTTAATACCCTCAATTACGCCAACGACCGCCGCCTGCGTGCGAAAGACTGGCCCGTGAAAGATTATCTGAAAGGAGGCGGGGCCAAGTTGTTCCGAAACGACGGGGGCAAATTCGCGGACGTAAGCGAAGCTGCGGGCATTTACGGCAGCCTGATCGGCTTCGGGCTGGGCGTGACGGTGGGGGATATCAATGGCGACCTTTACCCGGACATTTACATCTGCAACGACTTTTACGAGAAGGACTATTTATACATCAACCAGCAAAACGGCACATTCTCCGAAGAGCTCGAAAAGCGCGTAAAGCATACGAGCCTCGCCTCGATGGGCGCCGATATGGCCGATATCAGTAATGATGGCTACTCGGAGCTGTTTGTGACCGACATGCTCCCGCGCGATGAGTACCGCTACAAGACCACCACGTCGTTCGAGAACCACTACCTTTTTAACCTGAAAAAGGAAAAGGGTTTTTATAACCAATACATGCAAAACAGCCTGCAATTCAACAACCAGGACGGGACATTCAGTGAAATTGCCAATTATTCGGGCGTGGCGGCGAGCGATTGGAGCTGGGGCGCGTTGCTGTTTGATGCCGACAATGATTCCAAAACGGATATTTATGTGTGCAATGGCATTTACCATGACATTCTCGATCAGGACTTTATCGATTTTTTTGCCAATGAAGTCACGCAGAAAATGGTCCTGTCCGGCGAGAAGCAGAATATGCAGCACATTATCGACCGGATGCCTTCGACACCCATTGCCAATAATTTCTTCCATCATGAAGGCAATCTGCAATTCAAGGAGAAGGCCAAAGAATTCGGGTTTGGTAAACCCTCCTTTTCCAATGGCGCTGCCTATGCCGACCTGGATAATGACGGCGATCTCGACCTGGTCGTTAATAATGTGAATGCTCCTTGCTTTGTATATAAAAATAAGTCTGAATCGCAGCACGACAGGAACCACTACATTAAGTTTAACCTCAAAGGCGAGGGGATGAACACCCGGGCGATTGGCTCCAAAGTGGAGGTTTACGCGGCCGGGCAGGTGTTTAGCAAGCAGTTGAACCCGTCCCGCGGGTTCCAGTCGAGCACGGAATACCCGCTGACGATTGGATTAGGGAAAATCGTGCAGATCGACTCCGTGCGGGTGCTCTGGCCGACCCGGAAGGTAACCAGCCTGCATGCAGTCCGGTCCGACACGGTGCTGACCCTATCAATCGGCGAGGCCCGCACCCCATACCTGCAACAAGCGATCCCGCCCGGCCGAATGCTGACGAATGTGCCCGCGAAAGGGCTGGAAGCACACCGTGAAAACCGGTACGAAGACTTTTATAATGAAAGGAATATTCCCATGATGCTGTCCCGCGAAGGCCCTAAGGCGGCCATCGGTGATGTGAACGGCGACGGGCTCGACGACATTTACATTTGCGGTGCGAAAGGCCAGGAAGGTCAGTTGTACTTACAAAAAGGCGGTCTATTTGTTCCATCACCACAAAAATCCTTTACTGCTCACGCTGGCTTTGAGGATACGGCCGCATTGTTTTTCGATGCAGATGGCGATGGCGCCCCCGACCTTGTGGTGGGCAGTGGGGGCAATGAGGGCCAGGCTACCGCCGCCGACCTGCCTACGCGCCTGTACCTGAACGACGGAAAGGGCAATTTTACCTTCGCCCCGACAGCCCTACCACCTAATGCGATGAACACCGCCGTGCTCGTCACCGAAGATTATGACGGCGACGGCGATCTGGACCTTTTCGCAGGCAGCCGGAGCGTCCCACGGGAATATGGGTCGAGCCCGGCCAGCTACCTGTATCAGAATGACGGGAAAGGGAATTTCAGGGATGTAACAAACGAAATTGCGCCAGAAGTGGCGAAAGCAGGCATGGTACGCGATGCAGTCTGGACCGATATCGACGGCGACGGGCAAAAAGAGCTGGTTATTGCGGGTGACTGGATGGCGCCGGCAGCCTACCGGTTTTCGGGAGGGCGTTTTATCAAAATTACGACTGGTCTGGAAGGCTACGCGGGTTTTTGGGGAGCTTTAAAAACAGGGGATTTCGACGGTGACGGCGATCAGGACCTGGCTTTGGGAAACATCGGGGAAAACTTTTCGCTTCACGCCGCACCGGGTGCGCCGCTGAAAATCTGGATCAACGATTTTAATAAAAACGGCACCATTGAGAAGGTAATTTCCAAATCTGTGGACGCCAAAGACCTCCCCGTGCTGCTGAAACGAGAAATGACCACACAGTTTCCTTTCCTTAAAAAGAAAAGTATAAAGCATTCGGAATATGCGGTGCTCACAGTGCAGGACCTTTTCCCGGACGACCTGCTGCAATCGGCCGTAGCAAAATCCGTGACGTATCTGAAATCTGCCATTGCGGTTAACAACGGCAAAGGACAGTTTACATTAACGCCATTGCCATACATGGCGCAATTCTCCTGCCTGAATGCCATCCAGAGCGAGGATGTAAATCACGACGGCAAGCCGGACCTCGTTGTGGGAGGCAATTTTACCCATTTTATACCGCAGCTGAGAAGCCTCGACGCCTGCCACGGCAATGTGCTGATCAACAAGGGGAATATGCAATTCGAGGTATTGCAGGCCAGGCAGAGCGGCTATGCGGTGGACGGCGAGGTGAAGCAGATCAGCCGGATCACGGTAGGAGGGCAGCCTTATGTGATCAATTTGATCAATAATGCCGCCCCCGTGCTGTTTAAAATCAATAGACTGTAAGCCTGTTTTGGCCGGTGTGTTACAAACTTTCAGTCCGGCCGCCGTCCACCGGTAGGTTTACCCCGCTAATGCTCGCTGCGGCGGGGCTGGCGAGAAATGCAACGGCCGCTGCCACTTCTTTGGCTTCACTAAACCGGCGGATAGGGATGGCTGCCTGTAATTCCTGCGCAACTTGTTCTGTGGATTTGCCCTGTGACTTGCTCCGCATTTCGAGCACGGAATCCAGCCGGGCGGTTTCGGTGTAGCCGGGCAGCACATTATTAACGGTAATGCCATACTGCCCCAGTTCCAACGACATTGTTTTGGCCCAGCTCGCAACGGCCCCGCGGATGGTGTTGGACACGCCGAGGCCAATGATAGGCTGCTTCACCGAAGTGCTGATAATATTGATAATCCTCCCAAATCCGGCGCTTTTCATCGACGGCGCCACCGACTGCACGAGAAACTGGTTGTTGATCACGTGCATTTGGAAGGTTTTGAGGAACTGCTCGCTTTCCGCTTCGATGATCGGGCCGCCCGACGGGCCACCGGTGTTGTTCACGAGAATGTGCACTTCCGGACAAAGGCGCAGGTAATTTTCGATGGCCGATCTGAGGGCCTCGTGGTCGGCAAAATCAGCCACGACGTAGCGGTGCAGCTGGCCGAGCGAGGTGTCCAGGTCTTCCACGGCTTCGCGCAATTTATCTTCATTACGGGCTACGAGCGTCACATTCGCGCCCAGCAGGGCAAGTTCAACGGCGACTGCGAGGCCGATGCCCTGGGTACTTCCGCATACGATCGCTGTTTTTCCGGTCAGGTCGAGGTTCATGATTTTACGTTTCTAAACTTGGTTTCAGAATGATAACGTTTTGATTTTCGCGCGTTCCGCATCCGACTGCGTTGATTTTTCGGCTATCTTTGCGGTTTATTTTTCAACATGGGACAAGCCGAAATGCCGAATGTAGGCAAAATCCCGCATTTGTAATCTTAGAGCAAACGTTGCACAATGTCTAAAAAAATCCAATCCGCGCTTATTTCTGTTTATTACAAAGACGGTCTTGAGCCTTTGGTCCGCCTCCTGCACAACAACGGCGTAAAGCTGTACTCCACCGGGGGAACTCAGACTTTCATTGAAAATCTCAACATTCCAGTAACCGCTGCCGAAGAACTGACCGGTTATCCTTCGATTTTCGGCGGGCGTGTTAAAACGCTTCACCCGGCCATTATGGGCGGTATTCTGTATCGTCGCGACGACGAGGGCGATGTGGCCCAGGCAGCGCAGTATAACATTCCGGCCATCGACATGGTGGTGGTAGACCTTTATCCTTTCGAGGAAACGGTGGCATCCGGCGCGAGCGAGGAGGACATTATTGAAAAAATAGACATTGGCGGCATCTCCCTGATCCGTGCGACGGCGAAGAATTTCAAAGACACGCTCATCGTATCGTCGCGCAGCCAGTATGCCGAAGTGGTGGAGCTTTTGAATGCAAAAGCGGGCGCTACCGATATCGAAGACCGCCGCTATTATGCAGGCCTGGCATTCGGGGTCTCTTCCCATTATGACGGCGCGATCAACAGTTTCTTCACATCCGGAAAAGAAACGACCGACAAAGAGCTGTTTGACTTCACAAATCTGGCTTCGCAAACCCTCCGTTACGGCGAAAACCCGCACCAGAGCGCGACTTACTATGGCGACCTGGAAGGTATTTTCGATAAACTGCACGGAAAAGAGCTATCCTATAACAACCTCGTGGACGTAGATGCGTGCGTGAGCCTGATCGACGAATTTGCTGATGCCCAGCCTACTTTCGCGATCATCAAGCACACCAATGCATGCGGTATCGCTACTGCGCCTACTGCCAAGGAAGCGTACGACAATGCACTGGCCTGCGACCCGGTGTCGGCGTTCGGTGGTGTGGTGATTACCAATACAAAAGTGGATCTGGCGACGGCTGAGGAGCTGAACAAGCTGTTCATGGAAATCCTGATCGCGCCTGCTTACGATGAGGAGGCATTGACGCTTCTGAAATCCAAAAAGAACCGCATTCTGTTGAAGCGTAATGACGTGGTCCTGCCGCAAATTATGTTCAAAACCATTTTGAACGGCGTGCTGGTACAGGATAAAGACCTCGCAACGGAAGTTGCTGCGCAGTTCACCACCGTGACTGAAAAAGCTCCTACTTCCGAAGAAGTTTCTGCATTGGAATTCGCATTGAAAGTTAGCAAGCACACCAAGTCGAATACCATCGTACTGGCAAGAGAAAATCAGCTGCTGGCAAGCGGTACCGGCCAGACCTCACGCGTGGACGCATTGCGCCAGGCGATCGACAAGGCGAAATCGTTCGGGTTCGACCTGAATGGTGCGGTAATGGCGTCGGACGCATTCTTCCCATTTGCCGATTGCGTTGAAATCGCGCATCAGGCGGGCATTACTGCCGTGGTTCAGCCGGGCGGTTCTATTCGTGACAAGGATTCGGTGGATTATTGCAATGCCAATGGGCTTGCGATGGTTACTACCGGTGTTCGTCACTTTAAGCATTAATTTAGTTGCCACCGCCGCGGCGGACCACGACGGCACGAATTGAAACGAGTTCGTGCTCTTCATATTCCGCTGCTGCGGTGGCAAAATAAAGATCCCTTTGAACCCACTCCGGAAAGTCATCAAATTCCTTCTGACCGGATTAATAGTCCTGGCGAGCAGCCTGTTTTTTCTCTACCCGCAGATCTTCTACTGCGAGCTCATCGCATTCTCCGCCTTCAAGTCAACCGACAAAAAGGTCTATTTCAGCCCGGATATTAATCCAAAAAAATACAAAGCCCTCAGAAACACCGTCGCGCTGGCCGAAGCACGCGTCGATTCGTTTTATCAGGGTAAACAATCAACCCCTAAAATCATCATCTGCCAAACGCCGCAGCAATACCAGAAATATTGCAGCAGCACCGAGGGCGCCGGATGCAGCATTGGTACGCCCTGGGGCAGCTCGTACGTGATCCTGAGCGCGCAGGGCATGAACACGGATGTGATCGCGCACGAGATGAGCCACATTGAACTGCTCAAACGCATTGGCTGGTGGAAAACCACGACCGACATTCCCCAGTGGTTCAACGAGGGCCTGGCGCTTATGCTCGACCGCCGGTTTGTGAGCGAAAACACCCCGCGCGATCGCTACCGTGCCTACCGCTACGAGTGGCGATACTATACGCACAACGGCCGCGACCTGGTGTTGTTGAAGGACATTTCAACCATGCGCGAATTTTTCGGAGGAGATCAAAAACACGTTATGACCGCCTATATGACTGCCGGAATGGAGGTTTCGTACTGGCTGCTATTGCGAAAAGAGGCTGGTTTACAGCGCTTTATTTCTAAAATGCAGCAAGGCATTGCATTCGAGGAAGCCTATGGTCCGATGAACCCTCATCATTTCAAGGATTCGAAGAAAATATCACAGTAGAGCATTACGAATAGGTGCTTACAGGCTATATTTATGCGCTCCTTTTCAAAACGGGATCGAATATTGGTGTGTTCGTTCAGATTTTGTACTATTTTCGGAAAATAATGTACGTTTCAATCTAAGCTGATCAATCTCATTCATTCATCTATTTTATTATTTGAAATGCAACAATTACAAACACTGGATTATGTCGTCTTCTTCTTTTACTTCATTGTAGTCTCCGGTTACGGTTATTGGATTTATCAGCGGAAAAAATCAAATGTTGAATCGACAAAGGACTTCTTCCTCGCGGAGGGTTCTCTTACCTGGTGGGCTATCGGTGCTTCGCTGATCGCGTCGAACATTTCGGCGGAACAGTTTATCGGGATGTCGGGGAACGGCTTTTCGATGGGTCTCGGGATTTCCACCTACGAATGGATGGCGGCAGCTACACTGGTGATCGTGGCTGTTTTTTTTATGCCCATTTACCTCAAAAACAAAATTTACACCATGCCGCAGTTCCTGAGCCAGCGGTATAACCAGTCGGTGAGCTTGATCATGGCTGTGTTCTGGCTCGCGCTGTATATTCTGGTGAACCTTACCTCCATTCTCTACCTCGGGGCATTGGCGGTTTCGGGTATCTCAGGCCTTGATTTTCAGCTTTGTATGATTGCGCTGGCGGTTTTCGCAATTGTGATTACCATCGGCGGGATGAAAGTGATCGGTTTTACGGACGTGATCCAGGTGTTCTTCCTCGTAATCGGCGGTTTGGCAACTACCTACCTGGCGATCAACCTGGTGTCCGACAATGCGGGTGTTGAAGGTATCGTGCAGGGTTTCAAAGTAATGCGTGAAAATCACGACGATCACTTCCATATGATTTTCCCCAAATCGAGCCCGTTCTATATGCAGCTCCCGGGATTGACGGTGCTGCTTGGCGGGATGTGGATCGTGAACCTGAACTACTGGGGTTGTAACCAGTACATCACACAACGTGCATTGGGTGCAGACCTTAAAACGGCGCGTAACGGTATTCTTTTCGCCGCATTTTTGAAGCTTTTGATGCCGGTGATCGTCGTATTGCCGGGTATTGCGGCTTACGCATTGTACAGCAAAGGCATGTTCCAGGCCGAAATGCTGGGTGAAGATGGCGTGATCAACGCCGATAAAGCCTATCCTGTGCTCCTTAACCTGCTTCCGACCGGTTTGAAAGGCCTCTCGTTCGCCGCATTGACGGCCGCTGTTGTAGCTTCCCTGGCCGGTAAAGCAAACAGTATTTCCACGATTTTTACCCTGGATATTTTCAAAAACTACATCGGCAAAAATGCCGACGAGAAGACGCTCGTGCGCATTGGCCGCGCGGTGGTGGTGATCTCGATGATCCTCGCGATTATCGTTTCTCCTTACATGGGTATCGACAAAAAGGGTGGTTTCCAATTTATCCAGGAAATGACCGGACTTTTGTCGCCGGGTATTTTCGCGTCGTTCATCATGGGCTTCTTCTGGAAACGCACCAACTCCGCAGGCGCATTGTTCGCGATCGTGGGTGGCTTCCTGATCGCGCTCGCGATGCACAACAACTACTTCCCGTTCGCCGACTGGACGCAGGTGCCATTCCTCGACCGTATGGGCCTCGTGTTCCTGATTTGCGTGGTGGTAATGTTTATCCTAGGTATGGTAATGCCGGATGAAAAGAAAGGCCTGGCTATCGACGCTTCGATGTTTATCCCGCACCGCAGCTTTGTAATCGGCGCCGCGGTAGTGATCGCGATCATTGCCTATTTGTACGGACATTTCTGGTGAGATAGCTGCCATAAGCAACAAAAAAGGGGCTGGAATCAACTTCCAGCCCCTTTTTTGTTGCTTAACAGATCTTAGGCTTCCTCGATGATCGTGATCTTCTGGATTTTGTCGCCCTGGCGGATCGCGTCAACCGTTTCCACACCTTCTACCACGCGGCCGAAGCAGGTATGGTTCCTGTCGAGGTGCGCGGTGTTGTTGCGGCTGTGGCAGATGAAGAACTGAGAGCCACCGGTATTGCGGCCGGCGTGTGCCATCGAAAGCACGCCGCGGTCGTGATACTGGTTACCGCCGGTAAGTTCGCAATCAATGTGGTAGCCAGGACCTCCACGGCCGGTGCCGGTAGGGTCGCCGCCCTGGATCACGAAGTCAGGGATAACGCGGTGGAAAATCACACCGTCGTAAAAGCCTTTTTTAGAAAGATCAACAAAGTTTTTCACTGTATTGGGTGCATCTTCATCGTAAAACTCGATGAGCATCGTGCCCTTGTCAGTGATCATTTCCGCTTTTGTCATGTCAAAAGTGAGTATAAAGAGGTACGAAAGATAAGCAGGGCCGCTGCGGGCCCTTGCATTAATAACACAAAGAAAAGGATAATGTATCCTTTTCTTCATATGAACTTTCAAATAAAATAACGGAGATTATGACCCGGCCTTAGGCTCAGTTTCAGCCTTTGCCAATGCCGCGGCTTTCTTTTGCTCGATCTTGAATGCAGAAAGGCGGTCGACTACGTCGCCGCTTACCCATTCGCGGCTTCTTTCGGGGTTGGAGAACCATTCTTTTACGGCAAGGATCTTGTAGAGGTACCTCGCAGTCTCCGAATTGAGACGGAGTTTGAAATAATCATCTTTGTTCTGCGCGTCCATTTTATTCTGGATGTGCGTCGGGCCTGCGTTGTAGGCAGCGGCTACCAATGTCCAGGAACCCAGTTGCTTATACAAGTCGCGCAGGTATTTGCCTGCGGCGTGGGTCGATTTGACTAAGTGTTTGCGGTCGTCCCTGGTTTCGTTTACAACCAGCCCGAGAGATTTTGCGGTGGAAGGCATCAGTTGCCAGTATCCGCCTGCGCCGCGGTGAGACGTTACCTCATCCTTCATGGCGCTCTCTATCAATGGAATATACTTAAAATCGGCTGGTACTCCGTACTTCTTGAGAATGGGTTCGATGATCCGCATTCTCTTTTTCGTTGTGGTCATCAGCTTACGAAAAGTGGGGTTGTCGTAATTTCTGATCATGTTTTGATATCGCTCGGCGATTCGAAGCTCTGATAATGGAACGGCTTCGCCACAGAAGTCAATAGCAAGAAGATCTGAATCAATGATGGTTGTTTCTTTCAGCTCCTTCTTTTCCACCTCCACCTCGCTCACCGGACTCTTGCCGAATATTGCGATTGAGAAGGCCATAAAGATAAGTCTAATCATGCATTTGGTATTTCGTGAAACATCATTTTAGGCACTAGGCCGGGGTGCAAAGATAACGGTATTGAATAAATAAAATTTCAATTTGACGTAAAAAACTGATTTATAAGGCTTTGTTAAAATTAATTCTAGGATAAAAGTAAGATCACCTCGTTTGGTGTTCCACGATGTATCCTGAATAAAAACCGAGCCAGCGCATTAGAAAAGGAAATTTTAATTGGCAAAAGCCGCCAGTCGCCAAACGTAACCTCCCTGCATTGAATGTAATTATAGCAAGAGAAGTGTTTTTGTGTAAAAGTTTTAACTATTGATCGTCAATTGGTTACAAAATTAGTTTTGTGGGAATAATGGTATTATTGTGGAAAATGTCGCCAGTTATCTTCGAAAATTGTGATCCGGCCCCATCTTCAAACCCATTCCGATTGGTTTCCCGAATGTGTTAACTTGCACTTTCTGCAAGCAGTTAGAAATATGGTCACAGTCAACGAGGCAAAAGAAAAGATTATTGCAAACACATCGCCGCTTGCGGCTGTGACGGTTCCGCTTTCGCAAGCTTTGGGGAGTTTTCTCGCCAGCGACGTGGTCGCCCCGATTGCCCTGCCGCCATTCCGGCAGTCGTCGATGGATGGTTACGCGATCGTGCATTCGGACGTGACGGAGCCCGGTACGGCATTGCACCTCACCGGTGAATCCAAAGCAGGCCAGGCCGACCTGCCGTCTGTGCAACCAGGCACGGCGGTTCGCATTTTTACGGGTGCGCCGGTGCCGGAGGGCGCTACGGCAGTGGTGATGCAGGAAAACACTTCGGTGGCGGGTAATGCGGTGCAAATCCACGAATACCCGGTTGCGGAGGGCAAAAATGTACGCCGCGCCGGGCAGCAAATCCAGCAGGGTGCCGTTGCATTGGCCGAAGGAACGCTCGTGTCGCCGGGGGCTGTGGGGTTTTTGAAGGGCATGGATGTGAACGAAGTATCGGTTCATGGCAAGCCCAGGATCGGGTTGCTGGTGACGGGCGACGAGCTGCTTAAAGCCGGTGAGCCACTGGTGCCGGGCAAAATATATGAGTCCAATTCGGATATGCTCAAAGCCGCATTGGCAAATGCAGGGATTGCCGAAGCGACGGTAAGTTATGCTTCCGACGCGCTCGAAGCCACCATTGCGGCGTTGAAAGCATTGATAGATGAACACGATGTAGTGCTCGCGTCAGGGGGGATATCGGTAGGGGATTATGATTTTGTAGGAAAAGCATTGGAAGCATTGGGCGCCGAAACGATCTTTTACAAAGTGAGGCAGAAGCCGGGAAAACCGCTTCTTTTTGGTAAAAAAGGTGATAAATTGATTTTTGCATTGCCCGGTAACCCGGCGTCGTCACTGGTTTGCTACTACGAATATGTGTTGCCTGCCTTGCGGAAAATGATGGGCAGCGGGGAACCGTTCCTGAGGAGCGTGCGGCTGCCGCTGCGACATGCCTACCGGTTTGACGGCGAGCGCGACGAGTTTTTGAAAGCGAGGGTAGAAGGCGGGGAAGTGGTGTCGCTCGATGGGCAGGAATCGTTTGTGATCGGGTCGTTTGCGGTGGCGAATGCGATCATTTATTTGCCTGTATCACAAAATCGTGTGGCGGCGGGCGAGCTGGTGGAAGTACATTTGCTGCCGCTCTGAACCCGGCGGACCGAATGCGGGTTATCAACACGAAACGAGGATGAAATAGCGATGAGTTTTCAAGTGAAATATTTTGGCATGCTGGCCGAGATCGCCGGGTTATCCGATGAGGTCTGGACTGCGGCAGGCGGCCTCACGGTGGGGCAATTCCGCACGCAGGTGACGGAAAAGTATCCGGCTATGCGTGATAAGAAGTTCAAAATAGCAGTTAACCAGAAAATCTCGGAGGATTTCGTTCCCATCGAAGCGCCGGCCGAGATCGCATTGCTTCCGCCGTTTGCGGGAGGATAATATTATGGAAAAGAAACACAAAAAGGTATTTGTGCAGGGGCCGATCAGCCCTGATTTCGTTGCCAGGTCCATCGCCAGCCACCAATCCAAAACGGGCATTGGTGCCCATGCGATTTTCCTCGGGCAAATCCGCGCTGACCAAAAAGAAGGCGGCGCGGTAACGGGCATCGATTACACGGCCTATGAAGAAATGGCCGAACAGGCATTCCACGACATCCGCGAGGCCGCATTTGCCCGGTTCGAACTATCGTGCATGCACATTTACCACAGCCTGGGCCTCGTCCCGACAGGCGAAATCAGCCTCTTTGTCTTCGTTTCATCCCCCCACCGCCGCGCCGCTTTCGAAGCATCGGAATATATCGTAGAAGAAATCAAATCCAAGGTACCCATTTTCGGAAAGGAGCTGGTAGGAGAGGCGGGGCATGTTTGGAAGGAGAATACTTAATTTTGAATGATTGAATGATCGAATGATTGAATAATGCTAAATCAGACCTTGATCTGCGAATTGCACTGTAATCCACTATTCAATCATTCAGTCATTCAATCATTCAATCATTAGCATTATAAATGGTCGACATTACCCATAAAACCAACACCCTCCGCATTGCAACGGCGCAGGCTATTGTGCAGGTGAGCAGGCGGGAAACGGTGGAGGCGATACAGAACCGGACGGTGCCGAAAGGCGATGTGTTCGAAATGGCGAAGGCCGCCGGGTTTCTGGCGGTGAAAAAGACGCCGGACTTGCTGCCCGACTGCCACCCGATCCCGGTGGAATATACGGGCGTGCAATATCGCATTGAAGATTTGACGATCGTAATTGAGCTGACCGTCAAGACTATATACAAAACGGGCGTGGAAGTGGAAGCCATGCACGGCGCATCCGTAGTAGCGCTGACGATGTATGACATGCTCAAACCGATCGACAAGGGTGTAGAAATACGAAATATCCGGTTGCTGGACAAGAAAGGCGGAAAAAGCGATCGCAAAGCGGCCCCGGAAGGCTTGAAAGTAGCTGTGGTGGTTTGCTCGGATAGTATTTCCAACGGGATCGGTGAAGACAAATCAGGCAGGAAGATCATCGAGAAGCTGGGCGCATTTGCAATTGATGTAAGCGATTACAGCATTATTGCGGATGATAAAACGGGCATTCAGGACAAGCTGCATTCGCTGCAACGTGCGGAATACGATATGGTGCTGATCACCGGCGGTACGGGCCTTTCGCCCCGTGACGTGACGCCTGAGGCGGTTTCGGAGCTGCTGGACCGTGAAATTCCGGGTATTGCCGAAACGGCGCGCCAGTATGGCCAGGAACGGGTGCCTACTTCGATGTTGTCGAGGTCGGTGGCGGGCTTCATCGGGGAAATGCTGGTGATAGCCATGCCGGGCAGCACAGGCGGCGTCACCGAATATATTGACGCCCTTTTTCCGCATGTTTTGCATGTTTTTAATGTTATAGAGGGGAAAAAACACGATTAGCAATAACGGATGGCAGTGCCTATTTTAGATAAATTTGGTCGCAAACACACTTATCTGCGCATTTCGCTGACGGATAAGTGCAATCTCCGTTGCACCTATTGTATGCCGCAGGAAGATATGCAGTTTATGCCGTCGAAATGGCTCATGCAAGCCGATGAAATCGCGTATCTGGCGGGTTTATTTGTGGAAATGGGTGTTGAAAAGATCCGTCTGACCGGCGGAGAGCCGCTGGTTCGTAAAGATGCAGGCGAGATCATCGCTACCCTTGGGAAGCTTCCCGCCTCGCTCACGCTCACGACGAACGCCGTGCATATCGACCAGTTTATCGCAGAACTGAAAAGCGCGGGCGTTACCTCGCTGAATGTCAGCCTGGATACATTGAAAGAAGCCCGTTTCAGAGAGATTACGAAGCGCGACCATTTTTCGAAAACGCTGGACCACATCCGCCTGCTGCTCGCCGAAGGTTTTGTGGTGAAGCTTAATATGGTGGTCATGCGCGGCACGAATGATGACGAGGTGAACGACTTCGTCAGGCTTACTTTGGAAGAACCCAACCTGCATGTCCGTTTCATTGAATTCATGCCCTTCAAAGGCAACCAGTGGGATCTTTCCAAGATCGTTTCCTATGCCGATTTGCTTGGCAAGATCGGGCAGGAATATGAATTTCAGCCGGTTCCGGGCGAGGTACACGATACTGCGCGGCGGTTTCAGGTGAATGGCGGCGCGGGGACGTTCGGCATTATCGGCACGGTAACACATCCTTTTTGCGAAGGCTGCAACCGCATCCGCCTCACCGCTGACGGCAAGCTCAAAAACTGCCTTTTCGACACCTCCGAAGTGGATTTACTCACGCCATTACGCAAAGGCGACGACGTCCGACCGCTCATCTACACCCATTTTCAGAAAAAACACTTCGCCCACGGCGGCCACGCCAGCTTCTCCGAGCAACAAGCAAAATCGGAATACGAGCAGAATCGGGAAATGATCGCGATTGGTGGCTAGCGCCGTTTAACATCGTTTTGGGCCGTTCACACTTTGTATGCAACAATGCCTCCGGCGGTTACCTCATTGGTTCGAAATCACTTTGAAAATACCAATCAGTTAACCTTCAAGAGCCATGAGGAACATCTTAAAAACCGCCGTTGCTGCAACTTTCACATTATTTACCATCGCTGCCCAGGTGCAGGCAGATCCCATCGTTTCGCCCAAGGCGGAGTGTAAAAACAACACCTGCGAGAAGTTTCGCATTGGCATGTACCGCGTGCGCGACACGATGTCCATGAATGTGATGATGGAAAAGGAGAAGGGCGAAAAAGTAACCATCCGGCTTATCGACAGCAGGGGGAAGCTCCTGCACGAGGAGTTTGTGCCCAGGTATATTACCAAGGCCGGACGGAAGCTCAATTTCGACGAAATGAACGACGGCGTGTACACCCTCGAAGTTTCCAACGATTATGAAAAAATCGTAAAGAGCATTTACCTTTCTACCAAAGAAGTAAAGGAGGTAAACCGCACGCTTCTGGGTGTAAATTGATAAAGAAGAACATTCAATGCGTTACAGGATGCAGCCGCAGCATTCCTGTAACGCTTTTTTATGCCCAAACGTCACTCTGCAACCTCTGCTGCCACCGGCCGCGGCTGCAAGTCGGTGAACAGCAGGTCGTAGATGATCTTGCCCCAAATCAGAATGCAGGGCACTGCTTTTACTACATACGGCCAGAAAAACTCGTTGCGGATGAATGGAGGGAAAAGATCGGTCGGTGATAGTGTGGTGAATACAAATGCCAGCACGAGCAGCACGTAGTTGAGCCTGTCGGGCGCCTGCATGTAATACCACACCGCCACGCCGGCGATCGCGATGATAAACGTCGGTGATTCGGCCCGGTGATTGAAAATGACCACCCAAACGAGCACGGACGCGAGCATTAACGCACGGAATACAAAGTTGCTGTACGACTTGATTTTGAGCAGCGGCAGGCAGAATAACGCCACGCCAACCAGGTTGACGTAGGTTTTGTTGACATTCATCGAAAACCAGATTTTCAGCCAGCCAATCACCGAAAGTCCATCGGAAAAGTCGCGGTCGGCGGCCAGCAGTTTCCACCAGGTTTTGTACAAAACAACGAATTGGGTAGGGCTCACCGCCACAATGGGCAGCACCGTGAGCAGTAACACCCAGGCCGCCGTCGTGTAGGCCAGTTTCAGTTTATTCGGATACAGCAGGTACAATGCGAGTGCAACGATCCCGAAAAGCTTGATGAAGATCGTGCAGACAATGCAAAGTGACGCCAGCCAGTATTTGTCCCTTTCGAGAAAACCGAATGCAAAGAGGAGTAAACCGGCGATCAGGGCGTTACTTTGCTCGTTTTGCGTGGCCGTGAGAAGCTCCACGAGCATAAATGTGACCATCAGCCCCTTTGCCCGTAAATCGATTCTTGGCAAATAATAGACCGAAAAAAAGATGACAGCTACATTGAGCAGGTTCCAAAAGAAGAGCCCGACAAACGTTGGCATGATGGAAAGTATGCCGAAAACCAATGCAAAAGCCGGACTGTATTTGTACAAATCCCAGTGCTCGGTGACGTGCCATCTGTACAGGTTTTTTCCTTCAATCAAATGGAAGAACGACTGCTTGAAAATGACGTAATTATTGTACGTCGTGTAAAGCTGCGGGCCGTTTGGGAAGGATTTGGGATGGGAAAATACCGATTGAAGTGTTGCGAATGCGGCAATACCCAAAACAATGTACATCAGTGATCGTTTGCTGATCACCAGGCGTTGAAAGGCGGTCATAGAGTGAACTTATTCCGAACGTTGATTTTTCGTCAAAGCTAACGGATAAATTTACTCCATTACCGTTTATTTTTTCATATAGCCCGCTGAATAAAGCCAACCTTCCATTGCCTCAGGCCAATTGGCCAGTGATCCTTTGCCTTCCGTGCGCATTCCATACCCGTGGCCGCCTTTGGGATACAAATGCATTTCGGCAGGGATTTTCTTCTTTTTGAGTGCGAGGTAATATTCGATGCTGTTTTCGACCGGCACGCCCGTATCGTCCATGGCGTGCACGAGGAATGCCGGCGGCGTTTGTTCGGATACCTGCAATTCGTTGGAATAATAGCGGATCAGCTCTTCGGATTTTTCCGGGCCGAGGAGGTTGTCACGCGAGCCGCCGTGCGAGATCGCGGGCAGGAAGGAGATCACCGGGTAAATCAAAATCGAAAAGTTGGGTTTGCCTTCCGCGGAAGCTTTTGCACCCATATTATGGTGTGTTGACAGCGTGGCTGCGAGGTGCCCGCCGGCTGAAAATCCCATCACGCCGATCTTGTCCGTATCTATGTTCCACTTCTCGGCATTCTGGCGGATCAGTTTCATGCCCTGCATTGCGTCCATCAGGGGCACTTCGTGCTGGTGCGTCATGGCTTTTTCGTTGGGTAGCCGGTATTTCAGTACAAATGCCGAGATGCCGCGCTCGTTGAACCATTTGGCAAAATCGCTGCCTTCGTGGGATGCGGCCAGGATGCCGTAGCCGCCGCCGGGGCAGATCATCACAGCTGCGCCGGTTGCTTTGTCTTTCGGTGCGGGGTAGGCGGTGATGGTTGGCACGGTTACGCCGCTGATCCGGAGAATGCCCTGGGCGTCGGTGTCCGACTTCTCGGCGATGTCGCTCTGCTTGGAATTAGGGACTTTGCCTTCCGGCCAAAGGTTGATGGTTTCCGTTTGTGCCATGGATGGGCTGGATAATGCGAACAGGCTCAAAATAGCGAGGATATGTACAGTTTTTTTCATTGAATAGGCTTGCTTTTCCTCGAAAAGACGCCTTTTGAACCAATATACCCTCAATTCGGCGGTAACCGGCATTTTACTTCCACGCCTGTGCGGTTAACCGGCGTCGCGGGGCGTTCGTTGCATTGCCGGGGTTGCTTAGGGCTTTGGCGGATTGATCATAATGTGCGCGCGGTGCGTGCCGGGGTCCATGATCCAGGGCATGCCGGGCACGTCCGGTTTCAGAGGCAGACCGGTACTTTCGGCCGTGGCGAATGGAATGTAAACCACATAACGCAGGTAGCCGTTTTTGAGCGCGCCGGTCGCGGCGTCGTAGTTGTCCTTGGAGCCGGACAGAACGTATAGTGTAGACGATTGCTTCGGCATTTTCAGTTTGCCCTCCTTCACTTCCTTTTCGCGGATGTCAAAAATCTCTTTCGGGTTCTTGCCTTCCCGGGCCAGCACGCGGCCGCGCTCCATAAATGTGTCCAGTTCAGCCAGATAGCAGGATACGTTGATGTCGTCCTTTTTCGGGTCGTCGGCCAGGCATACGAAGTCGTTGCTGCCTTCGCGCAGGATCTTAAATGTACCGTCGGCAGCGTAGCCGTACACCTTTGCGCCGGCCTGTTTGTCCGATGGCGCCGCCATGATGGCCGTCTTGATCTGGACGTCGGCTGGAAGGATATTCTGCGCTGAAATTTCAGCTGCGAGGCAAAGCGCGATGCAGGAAAAAAAAGTCTTTTTCATGATAGTAAATATAAGTCGGTGGTCTCTTATAAACGTAACTAAATTTTTTATTGTAAAAATGACACGTTTAGGCTTCGGATCAGTCTAACGCTTTCTGATTCAAGGCCGAATAGCGCCCGATTTACCCATGAACTTCAAAAAATCGATACTCCTCTTTCCCGCCGGCTGCCTGCTTGCCGGACTGATGGTGGCTTCCTACCAGCGTTCCAACCCGAGCACCATCGATGCCGCCCGGGCCGACACGCTTTATAAAGATCTTACTGATGCTCAGAAGCGTTCGTCGCGCTACGCCGTGGCCGGTCTCACCGTGACCAACGGATTGGAAGCGACCCTTTTTGCATCCGAACCGACGATCACCAATCCAACGAATATCGACGTCGACCATTTGGGGAGAGTCTGGGTTTGCGAAGCCTACAATTATCGTCCGGCCATCAACGGCAATCCAACCAAAAATGAAGGCGACCGCATTGTGGTGCTGGAAGATACCAACGGCGACGGCAAATCCGATAAATCAACGGTTTTTTATCAGGGTTCCGAGATCAATGCGCCGCTGGGCGTTTGGGTGATGGGCAACAAGGTGATCGTTTCGCAAAGTCCTTATGTGTGGCTGTTCACGGACGAGGATGGCGATTTGAAAGCAGATAAAAAAGAGGTCATTTTCGAAGGCATAGGCGGTGACCAGCACGACCACGGAATGCACGCGTTTGTTTTCGGGCCGGATGGTAAGTTGTATTTCAATTTCGGAAATGAAGGCAACCACCTGCTCGATGGAAAGGGAAATCCTATTGTGGGCAAAGACGGCAAGCCGATCGACTTTTCTAAACTGAAACAGGGAATGGTGTTCCGCTGCGACCCTGATTTTAACAATATCGAGGTGCTGGGCAATAATTTCCGGAACAATTTCGAAGTGGCGGTGGACAGCTACGGAACCATGTGGCAGTCGGACAACGACGACGACGGCAACAAGGGCGTGCGGATCAACTACGTGATGCAGCACGGTAACTACGGCTACACCGACGAGATGACCGGCGCGGGCTGGCGGGCAAACCGCACTAATATGGAGGACTCGATACCCTACCGCCACTGGCATTTGAATGACCCCGGCGTGGTCCCGAACCTGCTTCAAACCGGCTCAGGCTCGCCTACGGGAATGGTCGTGTATGAGGGTAAGCTGCTGCCGAAGGAATTTTGGGGACAAATGATCCACTGCGAACCGGGGCATAATGTGGTACGCTCTTATCCGGTTGAAAAAGCCGGGGCGGGGTATTCTGCTAAAATCGTCAATATCGTCGACGGCAAGCGCGACCAGTGGTTCCGCCCGTCCGACGTGTGCGTGGCGCCCGATGGCTCATTGCTCGTTTCCGACTGGTACGATCCGGGTGTGGGCGGCCACCAGGCCGGCGACCAGGGCAAAGGCCGCATTTATCGTGTAGCGCCTGCAAACGCGCCTTATCGCATTAAAAAAGCGGATTTCGCGACGGTGTCCGGCGCAATAGAGGCATTGCAAAGTCCTAACCTCTCGGTGCGCTACCATGCCTGGACTTCCCTGCATACCATGGGCGCCAGAGCGGCTCCTGGATTGGAAAAGTTGTTTGCCAGCAAAAACGCCGAGCCCCGCATGCGGGCGAGGGCGATGTGGCTCCTGAGCAAGTTCCCATTTACGGCTAAAAAGACGGTTGAACTGGCTATTAAAGATGCCAATGCGGATATCCGGATTGCCGGGCTGCGCGCCGCGGCGGAGTCGGAGCATGTGGACGTGCTTCCTTATATTAAAACATTGGTCAAAGATCCCGAAGCGCAGGTCCGTCGCGAATGCGCATTGCTATTACACCATAACCCCTCGCCCGAAGCGCCCGCATTGTGGGCTACGCTGGCGCAGCAGTACGACGGCAAAGACCGCTGGTACCTCGAAGCGCTCGGCATCGGCGCCGATGCACAGTGGGATTCGTTTTTCAAGGCATGGCTCGGCAAAGCGGGCGCAAATCCTGTGGCTACGCAGGCCGGAAAAGACATAGTGTGGCGCTCGCGCGGCAAAGAATCCGTGCAGCTGCTGGCTTCGCTGGCGGGTGATCCTTCGGTGGATTTGAAAAGCCGGTTGCGCTATTTCCGGGCATTTGACTTCAATTCGGCAGGTCGCGAAAAATCAATGGCATTGCTGAAACTGACCAACGGCTCAGGCGCGCACCAGGACAAAGTGAACGAACTGGTGATGCGCCACCTCGATCCGGCATTTGTGAAGCAAACGCCCGAGGCGATGGCCGCATTAAAGCGCATGCTCGACCGGACATATGGCACGCAAGCCTACCTCGAACTCGTCGCGAAATACGAGATCCCTTCTGAAAACGAACGGTTACTGAAAATGGCCATGGAGCAATCCAGCAGCCGCCTCGGATCGACGGCGGCGGGGCAGCTGATCAAGCAGGGCGGCACGCCATTGCTTTGGAAGGTGGTAAAAGGTTCGGATAGGACAAAAAGTGCGGCCGTGTTGACAGCGCTCAAATCGGTTGGAAGCAAGGATGCCCTCGATATTCTGAAAACGGCGGCCACCGACACCAGCTACCCCGAAGACCTGCAGATTATCGCGGCCAGATCGCTCGGCGGCACCATGAGCGGTGAAGATCAGGTACTGGTGCTGCTCAAAGACGGCAAGCTCACCGGCGAGGCAAAAACAGCCGCCGTTCAGGGCCTGAATGGCGCCTGGCGGAAATCGGTGAAAATGGAAGCCGCCAAATACCTCGATGGAGCGACTGTGGCCGTGAAAAAGCATCCAGAAGTGAAAGAGCTTATAGGCATGAAAGGTGACCTCGCAAAAGGCAAGCAGGTATTTACGTCCTACTGTTCGGTGTGTCACCAGGTGAATGGCGAAGGGATGGATTTCGGCCCGAAACTGTCCGAAATCGGCAGTAAGCTGCCTAAGGAAGCCCAATACGCCGCCATTTTCGACCCCAGCGCGGGTATCGGCTTTGGTTATGAGGGTTTTGAAGTGACGTTAAAAGACGGTACCGCCGTGTCGGGCATCGTTTCCAGCAAAACCGAAACAGACCTGATCCTCAAATTCCCCGGCGGATCAACCCAGGAATATAAAATGTCGCAGGTCAAATCGATCAAGCAGCTGAAAGACTCGATGATGCCCGCAGGCTTGCAGGATGCAATGAGTACGGAGGAATTGGTGAGTCTGGTGGATTATCTGAGTAATTTGAAGAAGAAGTAGCAATGCAAAAGGAGCCGCGAGGCTCCTTTTTTGTATTTCAATGCTGGGGTTCTGCTGGTTTCATGGCTTCGAATTCGGCAATGATTTCCTTCATCTTGCGATTTGACTCTTCACCCTTCTTTTTGATATAGTCACCGAACCGATCATATTCTTCCAATAAATATTGCTGGTCGGACTCTGACGAAGCTTGATAGCACGCAAGCCACGCATCGTTGGCTTCCTTGATGGATGCCTCCGTGTTCGCGTCGTATAAAGCTTTTATGATTTGTTCTTTTTCCATCGCTCTTTTCGTTATTGATTCAATTGCTTCAGCATATTTTTCAAGGTTTTAATATCGTCATCAAGACTACTTAGCCTATCCAGAAAGTAATTCTGAACCTCCTCTGATAGCTTGCCGACGACTGCCAGACTGCGCATCCGAATTTTTATCTGACCTTGTTCAATAATCTTTTCTGCAATCAAATGCCTGATCTTTTCCTTCATAAATGCTAATAGCGTGTGTAAATGGTCTTGAAATAACCCCTCCCGAGCTCTAAGTCATTGTCAGGGCAGATTTATCAATGCTGGGATTGTGCCTGTTTCATGGCTTCGAACTCAGCCATAACTTGTTTAAATTCCTCATGCGATTCGTCGCACTTGGCGATTACCCATCGGCTAAATTTTTTCATTTCATTTCCCAGATATTCCTTGTCCTCTTGTGAAGAAGATTTGTAAAGATCCGCCCAGTCCTCACCTGCTTTGTCAATAGCTTCCAGTGTTTCTGCGTTATACAATGCCTGTACCACCGCTTCTTTTTCCATTAGTTTTCCGGTCATTGTTTCAATTGTTTTAACACACTTTCTAAGATTTCAATTTCTTCATCGAGGCGTCGTAAGCGATCCAGAAGAAGATCTAATTCTTCGTCGGAGTGGCGGCCCGCTTCCATCATTCTGCGGATGGATGTTTTTACAAAACCTTTCTGAATAACCTTCCCGGCAATCAAATGCCTGATTTTTTCCTTCATAAGTACTGATAGTGCATGTGATTCTTATCGAAATTTAATCATATTTCCCCTTCAAATCAACCTGCTTCAAATCGCCGGATGGTGACAATTTCCCAAAACTCCATTTCGTAATTCCCGAAACATCAGGTATTTTTATAACGTTTTTGGATTTATCTGCATCATCAAAAATTCGTTTTGAAACAATTCCCTATCGTGAGATCTGCGTGGTGTGCTGCGGTTCTTTTTACCTCCCTTTCATTTCAAGGTTTTAGTCAAGTTGTTGATTCACTGGTGGTTGTTAATCCCGACAGCGCTTATGCGGCGCTTTCGGAAACGGAAAGGCGCTTTTCGCGTAATGCCGTGGCCGGGGTGCAGGCTGCCGACGGGCTCGAAGCGACGCTCTTCGCTTCCGAACCGAATGTGATCAACCCCATCAATATCGACGTCGATCACCGTGGCCGCGTGTGGGCCTGCGAGGCGTTCAATTACCGGCCTGCCGTGAACGGCAAGTCGGAGCTGGGGCAGGGCGACCGGATCGTGATCATGGAGGACAAGGACGGCGACGGTAAGGCGGATGTCACGAAGGTTTTTTACCAGGGACCGGAGCTCAATGCGCCCTTGGGCATCTGGGTGATGGGCAACAAGGCCATCGTGTCGCAAAGTCCGTATGTGTGGCTTTTTACAGACACTAACGGCGACGACAAGGCTGATAAAAAAGAAATCCTTTTCAAAGGCATAGGAGGCGCGCAGAATGACGCCGGCATTCACGCATTCGTGTTTGGACCGGATGGTAAGTTTTACTTCAACTACGGTAACGCAGGCCGGCAACTCGTGGACGGACAGGACCGCCCGCTGCTCGATAAGTACGAGCGGCCGATCGATTTCAGGCAGTTCAAGCAAGGCGTGGTTTTCCGCTGCGAGCAGGATTTTACCAAAGTCGAGATCATGGCCGAGAATTTCCGGAATGGCTGGGAAGTGGCTGTGGATAGCTATGGCACCATGTGGCAGTCGGACCAGGAGGAGCCCGGCAATGGCGGCGACCGCGTATCGTATGTGATGGAGAATGGGAATTTTGGGTATGTGGATGAAATGACGGGTGCAAGCTGGCGTCTTAACCGCACCAATCTCGAAGACGAAATTCCCCGCCGCCACTGGCATCAGAATGATCCGGGTGTCGTTCCTGATTTGCTGGAAACCGGTTCGGGTTTTCCAATGGGTATGACGATCTATGAAGGTGACCTGCTGCCGCGGCGCTATTGGGACCAGATATTGCTGGCGGATGCAGGCCAGGGCTACGTAAGCGCATTTCCGGTGCAAACTGATGGCGCCGGCTACAAATCGACCGGCATTCTGCCCATTCTGGAAGGTAAGCGCGATAAATGGTTCAGGCCGACGGACGTTTGCGTGGCACCGGATGGGTCCCTCATCATCTCCGATTGGTACGATCCTGTGGTAGGGTCGCACAAAATGAAGGACCGGAGCCGCGGCCGCATTTTCCGAGTGGCGCCTACGGGCACTCCGTACAAGATCCCGGTTTTCGACCTGTCCATTCCCGAGCAGGCTGTGAAAGCATTGCAGAGCCCCAACCTGTCGCAGCGCTACCTGGCCTGGAATGCCTGTGTGAGCCACGGCTGGGCCGCAGAGCCTTTTTTAGAAGAACTGTTCAGGCAGTATAATGGTAACCCGAAGCTGCGTGCGAGGGCGTTGTGGGTGCTGAACCGTATCGAAGGTTTCAATTACCGTAACCTGGACATTGGCTTCCGCGAGCTGAACCCCAACCTGCGCATTACCGCATTGCGCGCCGTACGCCAGCGCAACAGCGACCCCACCGAGTATATCAAGCGCCTCACGTCCGACCGCGATCCGCAGGTTCGCCGCGAGTGTGCATTGGCCATTAACCATAACCACACCTACGAAGCATTGGATGTGTGGCTGCAATTGGCAAAACAATACAAAGGAAACGACCGCTGGACGGTGGAAGCGCTCAGCATCGGCGCCTACGACCAGTGGGAGCGGCTCTTCCCGGCATGGCTCGAAAGGGCCGGTGCCAAACCCTGGACTACCGACGCCGGAAAGGACATTATCTGGCTGGCCCGCACGCGCAAAGCCATTCCATACCTGAGTGAGCTGGCCGCCGATACATCGGTGAGTTTCAAAAGCAGGCTCCGGTATTTCCGCTCGTTCGACTTTTTTCATGCGGGTTATGAGAAAACCCAGGCATTGCTGAGCGTGCTCAACGTGCCGTCTTCCGACCGGATTGAAGTGAGTAAGCTGGCATTGCTGCATTTGGATAAATCATTTGTAACCAACTCCCAGCAAGGCCGCACGGCGCTGAGTAAATTGCTCGACGAAACCTACGGCACCGAGCATTATATCGACCTTATGACCCGCTACGAGCTGGAATCGGAGAACGATCGGCTGCTGAAACTGGCTTTGGACAAATCCGACGAAGTGATAGGCCGCGACGCGGGAGGGTTGCTGCTGGAGCAGGGCGGGATTACCTACCTGACCCAGAAACTTGCGGGAATGAATGAGTCAAAAAAATCGGCATTGCTGGCGTCCATCCAGACTGTGGGCAGCTCAGAATCGATTTACTTGCTGCGATCCACCGTTTTGAACAGCGACGAATCGCCGAATGTCCGTAAGAACGCGGCGCGCTACCTCGGCGCGAGCTGGCCCGGCGAAGAGGCGGTGGTGAAGCTGCTCGTCAACAACCAGGTCGACGGTGAGGTGAAGGAAGCGGCATTGGAAGGCGTGAAGAATGCATTCCGTGAGGAGATCAAGGCACAACTGGCTCCCTACCTGCCCAAGCCGCCTGTGGAAGAAGTAGCAACCAAGCCTGCGGATGAATCCAAAAGCAGCAAGAAAGAACGCCGCAAACGCAGAAAAAACCGGTAGGATGAAGATAGCGGAGCGATTTTGGGGTAAATTTCCAGGCTATACAGCTTTACCATCTGAAACGAAAACACTAAAACATTTATGCTCCGCAGAAATTTTGTAAAATCTACCCTTGGTTTGACGGGTGCCGCAGTTGCAGCAGGAGATGCATTCGCGTCGGCTCCCATGGCTAAAAACAAGTTTAAGCTCAAATATGCTTCCCACTTCGGCATGTTCCAGAATAGCGCCGGAAAGGATGTGATCGACCAGCTTAAATTTATGGCGGATCAGGGGTTTATGGCATTGGAAGACAATGGCATGATGGGCCGTCCGGTGGAGCAACAGGAGGCCATTGCCAAGGAAATGACCCGGTTGGGCATGGAAATGGGCGTGTTTGTGGTAGATAAGGGCGGTAATGGCGCCAATACGCTCGCCGCAGGCAAAAAAGAATATATCGACATTTTCCTTAATGGCTGCAAGAAAGCAGTGGAAGTAGCGAAGCGCGTCAATGCGAAATGGATGACCGTCGTTCCGGGTGATTTTGAAAGAAACCTGCCGATAGGCGTGCAAACCGGCAACGTGATCGACGCACTGCGCCGTGGTGCCGAAATCCTCGAACCGCACGGACTCGTAATGGTGCTCGAACCACTGAGCGACTCCCCGAATTTGTTCCTGAGAACGTCAGATCAGACCTACGAAATCTGCCGCGGCGTGAACAGCAAGTCGTGCAAGATCCTGTACGATATTTACCACATGCAGAAAAACGAAGGCCGCCTGCTTTACAATATCGACCAGACGTGGAGCGAGATTGACTATTTCCAGATCGGCGACGAACCCGGCCGCAAGGAGCCCACAACCGGTGAGATCAACTACAAGAATGTCTTCAAATATATCTACGACCGCAGCAAGAAAGAAGGCAAGTCGTTCATCATGGGAATGGAGCACGGCAACTCGAAACAAGGCAAAGAGGGCGAAGAAGCGCTGATCAGGGCGTATGTTGAGAGTGACAGTTTTGCGATATAGGAACCTAAGCTATCGGCCGTCGGCTTTCGGCTTTTAGACTTGGTTTTGGATTTTAACATAAAAACGCGGCGAGTATCTTTAACTCACCGCGTTTTTTGCATTCAGCCGACAGCCGACAGCTGACAGCCGACTTAAAGAACAACTACCGAATTCTCGGTTGCGTCCACGCCCGCAGGTACGTATTTGTCTGCTTCCCAGTCGTTTTCCCATTTCTCTCCGTCGAGAATGTAGCGGAATTGATATTCTCCGGCACCCAATTCCAGGCTGGTTTTGAATGAACCGTCTTTCTGTTTTTTCAATGCAATGGCTTCCTCTGGGTTCCAGCCATTGAACTCGCCTACGAGGGCAACTTTCTTCGCTTCTGACGCCGCCTCAGCAGGAACTGTAAACGTTACTTTGTAAACAGACTTACTTTTTACAAACTGTTTTGTTAATGCCATAACTGGTAGTGTTAATTGGTTGATGGCTCAAAGATACAATCAAAAATTCGTCAAATCAATGAATATCAATATCCTGAATGATTGTGATCTTTGAAAAGTTATATAATAACATTTTTGGCGACATTTTTTGCTGCCTTGGGCCGATGTCATCTTAATGTATAACGCAGCCCGGCAAATGCCCTGATACCCTGGTTGGGCGCGTAAACGTACGACGGATCGAACGTCAGTCGGTACGGATTGTCAGGTGTGGCAATAACCTGGCCCTGCCCGTCGAACTGCACGTTTTTGTCGAACGGATCGTTCGCGCGGGCGATCGAATTGGCGGGTGGAGTAAAATTGAGCAGGTTTTTGACGCCTCCGTAAACTTCCAGTCCATTGTTGAATTTTTTGGTGAGCTGGATATTCTGCAAAGACCATACCGGAGAATTGGCCGCGCGCGGATCTTCCTCGCTGAGAACCGGCAGACGCATGGGGCCATAAATGTTTCCGGTGTAGTCAACCGAAAGCCCGGCTTTCTGGATTTCGTACGAAAACGACCACGTGCCGGTGAACTTTTCGGTAAGTACCGGCCTGAAACGCACGCCGTTCTCTTTCTGAAAATTGTCCATGTATGTCCCGCCGGCGATGATTTTGAGCGGGAATGGGAAGTTGAAATCGAGGTTCAGGCTAATGCCTTTGGAAACGGCATACCCGTTGAGATTGTCGTAAATGATCTGGTTCGGATTGGTATCGTAATCGGGGAGAATGCGGTTTGTGAAGTGTGTATAAAATACCGATGCGTCGAATCCGATGAACGAATTGCCCGTTACGATTTTCTTGACCAGGTTGATATTCGCGTTCCAACTTTGCTCGGGTTTCAATTCCTCTTTCAGGATCACATCCCGCGAGCCGGTCAATGCGGCGTGGTCTTCGGTGAACAGGTTCACGATCCGGAAACCGCGACCGACATTCAGCCTCACCACGTCCGTCTGGTTAAATTTGTATTTGTATGCGGCCCTTGGCGTGAATATGCTTCCGTGGCGGCTGTTGTAATCGTATCGCGCGCCCAGCAACACCGAATGCGGCCCGGTTTTGATTTCGTCCTGAATGAATATGCCCGGCAGGTAAATTTTGTCGGCATGGTCGTGGCCATCGGCATAGCGCGTGGCGGGCGTGTTGTCATTGTAAAACGTGTAGCGGAACGGCGTTCCCATCAGCAAGCTGTGCTTCCCGATTTCCTTATCCCACAAAAGCTGCGCGAAGGCGATCTTCTGGTCGGCCACAAATGGCACATTTCCGTAGGCCGAGTTCTGGTTATGCGAGCTGAAGGAGTATTGCAGCGTCACTTTTTCGCTGAGCGGGAGCTGGTAGTTCCCGAGCAATTCAAATCGTTTGGTATAAATGCTTTCACCATAAATTTCATCACCGCCGCGGTAGGAGCGGTCCCACTGCATTTGCCCGCCCCAGCGATCTTCATAGTAATAGCGGGCGGCAATGTTGGCCTGGCGGTCGTCTTTGAGCTTGAACGACCATTTGTTGAATATCGAAATGCGGTTCTGGAGCGTCAGGTCGGTGAATCCGTCCTTATTGTTGTCGATCGGGTTCTGGTAGTTGAAATAATTGATGCCGAGCAATGAGCTGCTCTTTTCGCCCGGTGTGAATTTCACGCCGAGGTCCACATTATAGTCGCGCCAGGTGGTGCTGAACACGTCGGCCGAAAACACCGGCGCTTTCAACGGATTTTTAGTAATAATATTAATGAGGCCACCTACCGCTTCCGAACCGTATAGGGTAGACGCCGGTCCTTTCACGATTTCCACGCGATCGATCAGGCTGTTTGGAATACCCGAAAGTCCATAAACCGTCGACAGTCCGCTTACCATCGGCATTCCGTCGATGAGCACCATGGTGTACGGGCCTTCCAGTCCGTTAATGTGGATGTCGCCCGTGTTGCAAACGTTACAGTTGAGCTGTGGCCGCACGCCATTCACATAGCTCAATCCTTCGAAAATGCTCGGAACGGGGTTTTTGTAGATGAATTTAGAAGTAATAATGTCAACCGGCACTGGGCTGTCGAGTTTGGAAACTTCTTTCATTGTGCCCGTCACTACCACTTCGTCGAGGGAATTGGCACCCGATTTCAGGACGAAATCCCTGACGATATTGCGTTCGATTTTTACATTCTTCTCGGTGACTGTCGGCATCGACACAAAACTGACCCTTACCGTATAGGTGCCCTTCGGAATGCCGGTGATGAGATAATTCCCGGCGGTATCCGCGGTGGCACCCGTTTTTAGTTCCTGGATATAAACCGACGCGCCCAGCGCGGGTTCGGCTTGCCCTTCGAGCGATACTTTGCCGGAAAGCGTAAACTGTGCAAATGCATGAGACGTCAGGAAGCTGAGTAAGAATAGTATGCGTAACTTCATAGCATGGCCGAATTATTAATTTTCTTTCATCTGAATATAAATTTAGACAAACCTAAAAATAAAACTTGATATATGGAAATTAAAAATTCGGTTACTTTTCAAAATTTTGGGGAAACTAACTTCGGTACAGCATTGGTTAAGGCTACTGTGAATGCAGAATTTGTATAAACCAATTTTAACCCACTATGCTTAAAAGATTTCTGAAACCGATCCAACTGCCCGCATCGGTGGATTGGGCTGTGTTGATCCTGCGCGTAGGGATTTCCTGCCTTATGCTCACACACGGCTACGCGAAGCTAACCAATTTCCTCGGCGGCGACCATTCATTTGCCGATCCGATCGGGATAGGCGAGGAGCTTTCGTACGTGCTCACGATCTTCGCCGAATTCGGCTGCTCCATTCTGCTCATCCTCGGGCTGGGCTCGCGTGCGGCATTGCTGGCGCTCATTTTCACGATGGCGGTCGTCGTTTTCATCGTGCATGGTCCCGATCCGTTCGATAAGAAGGAGCACGGGCTGCTGTTTCTCTTTGCGTACATCGCCCTGTTTCTCACCGGGCCGGGCCGGTTTTCGGTGGATAGCCGGCTTTATCGCTAAGTATCACAAGTATCAAACAAAACAATTATGAATTGGGGGAATTCACCCACGCGCATGAAAGTCGTTTTAATTAGAGACCAATCTATCAAACGACATGGCAGTAGTAGAATTCCCCCAGCTCATAGCCCGAGGTTGTGGCCTGGATGTACACAAAGATACAGTAGTTGCTTCAATCAAAGGGACGGGAATCCAGGAAGAAACCCGGACCTTCGCCACCTTCACCAGAGACCTGGAAGATTTGTCGCATTGGCTTGAAGGCCATCAGATTACCCACATCGCTATGGAGAGTACGGGCGTTTACTGGCGGCCTGTGTATTATGTTTTGGAAGGCCGCTTTGAGATCATTTTGGTTAATGCCCGTCATATCAAGAACGTTCCCGGCCACAAAACTGATAAAAAGGACTCCGAATGGATCGCCAAGCTGCTGTTGAGCGGACTTCTTCGGCACAGCTTTGTCCCGGAAGGATGGGTGCGGGAGATAAGGACATTGCTACGCCACCGTAAGAAGCTTGTCAATGAGCGTAGCCGGGAGAAAAATCGGTTACAGAATATTCTGGAAGATGCCAACATCAAGCTCGGCAGCGTGGTTAGCGATGTGTTTTCCAAAACCGGACAGGGGATCGTAGATCTGCTTATGGAAGGAATTACTGACCCCGTGGTTCTCTCAAACCAGGCCAAAGGTTCGCTGGTAAATAAAAAGCAGGTTTTACAACAGGCGCTTTACGGCCGGTTCTGTGAGCGTCACCGCTTTATGTTAAAGTTGCTCACACAGACAATGGGCGCCCTGGAAAAGCTCATCGAACAACTTGACCAGCAGATTGAACTTTGCCTGGCCGGTAAGCAGGCCGAGCTCGCACTACTGCAAACCATCCCAGGCGTATCCAGGCAATCAGCTATTGGTATCGTTTCCGAGATCGGTCTGGACATGTCCCAGTTTATCTCAGACAAGCACCTGGCTTCTTGGGCAGGGGTATGCCCAGGCAACAACGAGAGTGCAGGAAAAGTAAGATCGGCAAGGACCACCCATGGCAACACCTATTTGAAAACAACATTGATCGAAGCAGCCTGGGCGGCAAGCCATACGATGAATACCTACCTGTCATTCAAGTACCACAAGCTCACCCAAAGACGGGGAAAGAAGAAAGCGGCAATGGCGATTGCCCACCACATACTCACAGCATCATACCATATCCTCCGGGATAAATTACCTTACAAGGAACCAGCCCTGAGACCAGAAATCCTGATCGAAAGAAGGAAAGCTGAAATCCAACGGTTAGAAAACCGCGTAAGGAAGTTGAAAATATTAGCGTCCCAATAGAAAGGTCGAGGCTTTTTTTGGTGGACTATACCCCGTAAACAAAACTGATAACAGACGCTAAGCACCCACAGCTGTTGCCATAGAGCACGTAGAAAAAATTTTTCTCTAAGAGGAAAAGCGCTTACATCGATCTGTGATCATCGGATTACTTTGTCTATACGGGTTTAGAAAAGACTTTCAGAAAAAAATGCCTTCCGTCACAGGAAGGCATTTTTGTTTGATAAAAACTATTGCGACCATTTGGTGGGCTTCCGGTCCCAGCGGTGGGTTTTCAGCTGCTCGGCCACGGCGGCATCGAGCGCGGTGCCGTCGCTCACGGCCACATTCGCGCGCACATTGGCGAGCCTGCGCATGCCGGGGATGGTGGTATGCACGTCGGGGTTGTTGAGGATAAATCGCAATGCGAGCTCGGCCATCGTCATGCCTTCGGGAATGTCGGTGCGGAGTGCCTCGGCGCGGTCCACGCTGGCATTCAGGTTTTCGGGCACGAAATATGTCGAGCGCCAGTCGTCGGCCGGAAATTTCGTCTCTTTCGTCAATGTTCCGGTAAGCGTGCCTTCGTCGAATGGTACGCGGGCGATCACGCCGATGTCGAGCTTACGGCAAAGCGGGAACAGGTTATCTTCCGGGGCCTGGTCAAAAATGTTGTAAATCACCTGCACGGCGTCGATCAGCCCGGTTTCAAGCGTTTTGAGTGCATTATCCGGCTCCCAGCGGTTGATACTGATGCCCCAGGCGGCAACTTTTCCTTCTCGGGTCAGTTTCTGAATGGCTTCTTTCCATTCGTCTTCGTGCGCCCAGGCGTCTTCCCATACGTGGAATTGCAGTAGGTCGATCTGTTCCAGGCCGAGGTTTTGCAGACTTTTTTCCGTGTATTCAACAATGTAATCGGCCGGAAACACGTCTTTCAGTGCGTATTCCGGGCGCGATGGCCATTGGCGGTTCTTCGGTGGGATTTTCGTGGCCGCGTACAGCTTCTTGTCGGGATTGCGCTTGATGAGGTCGCCGAGGATGCGTTCGCTCAGCCCTTCGCCGTAGCCCCAGGCGGTATCGAAAAAATTGACACCGGATGCCACCGCAAGGTCGAGGGAATCGTCCGTTTCCTTGCGATCGGAGCCGGTCCAGCCCGCGAGCCCCCACATTCCGTAACCTACTTCGCTGACTTCCCAGCCAGTGCGTCCAAAACGACGTTTTTGCATTGTAATCTGATTTTAGTGTTTGACCAATAAAGAACTTCTGTGCATTTATTTAACATAGATCGGATACCTTTGCAAGACTTTTTTATTAGTGAGCCTCCTCGCTATCCGTTCTCAAAAATAGGGTTTAAGTGAAAGAAATAGGGTTGATTAACGCATTGTTGATGACAGTTAAGAGAATTGCAGGGATTGTGTTGGTGATCTGTATCGCAGGTTTGACAAACGAGAGCGAATCCTCCGATAAATTTGCGGAATATTGCCGGACTTTTCACCAGGTGCAAATCGACATCCGCGATGGCACCATCAGCCCCGATTCCGCCCGGAATGCATTCGGCGCCGTGATGCGGGCCATCCGCGCGGAGTTCCGGCGCGACACCTGCCGCTCGATCGACTCTTCCTATTTTGTATATCCCGTCAAATCCTACCAGCCACGCGAGTCCATCGGTTCGCGGGGCCGCGGCTACCGGGCCAATGGTTTCGATCTTTTCGACAGGGAAGTGTCGGGCAGCCACCCCGCGCAGGACCTGTTCGTGCGGGACAAAGACCAGGACGTGCTCGACGACCGCACCTGGCAGCCGATCGACGTGCTCGCATTCACTTCGGGCATTGTGCTGGCCACGGAAACGAGCTGGAAATACGACAGCGAATACCGCGGCGGCAACTGGATCTGGATTTACGATCCCTGTCTCGACGGCCTTTTCTACTACGCACACAACAACATCGTGGAAGTGCAGCCCGGGCAGTGGGTCAATGCCGGGGATAAAATTTCCGAAATGGGCAGGAGCGGCTACAATGCTTATCAGAAGCGCTCGCCTACGCATTTGCATTTAATGTACCTCGCCCTCGATGCCGACGGCCTGCCGATTCCGGAAAATACTTATGAATGGCTCAAACAGTCGGTTGTGAAAGATGCCTGGGAGTAGGATAATTGGGTTTGAAGTAGATATTCAATATATTGTACTTCACTCCATTACTATTCCTTAAACAAAATTTTATGAACAACCGCCGTTCCTTTTTCCGGAAGAGTGCCGCCCTGGGGATGGGCGCTTTCGGGATCGACAGCCTTTTCAACCAGCTCCACGCAGCGCAATTTCTAGAAGCAGAACAAAGCTGGAACCCTGCCAGCGACAGCAATGAAGAATACTGGTCGGTGATCCAGGACGCCTACACCGCCAGCAAAAGCGAAATCATTATCCTCAACAACGGGGGCGTTTCGCCCTCGCCCATCGTGGTGCAGGAGGCTTTGGACAAATACAACAAAGCTGCCGCGCAGGGACCTTCCTATTATATGTGGCGCATTATGGACAAAGGACGCGAGCCGCTCCGCCAGCGCCTCGCGAAGCTTGCGGGAACCGACGCCGAGGAAATCGCGATCAACCGCAATGCGACCGAGGCATTGAATACTATCATTTTCGGACTGCCGCTTCAAAAAGGCGATGAGGTGATCGGCACGTTGCAGGACTATCCCAACATGGTGCAGGCCTGGAAACAGCGGCAAATGCGCGACGGCGTCGTCTATAAGCAACTATCATTCGATTTCCCGATTGAAAACGACGAGCAGATCGTGAAGGCATATGCCGATGCGATCACGCCGCGGACTAAAATCATTCACGTCACGCACATTATCAACTGGGTCGGGCAGATTATGCCGGTGAAGAAGATCGCGCAGATGGCACATGCCAAGGGCATTGAGGTCGTGTGCGACGGCGCCCACACGTTCGGCTTACTGGATTACAAAATCCCCGACCTCGAATGCGACTACTTCGGCACCAGCCTGCACAAGTTCCTGAGTGCGCCGGTAGGCAGCGGGATGATGTGGATCAAAAAGGACAAGATCGAAAAGATTTGGCCGCTCCTATGCAACAGCGAGCCGAAAAGCGGCAATATCCGAAAATTCGAGACGCTCGGCACGCGCAGTTTTCCCATCGAGCAGGCGATAGGCGAGGCGATTAATTTTCAGGAAGGGATCGGCAACAAGCGAAAGCAGGACCGTATCCATTATCTCAAAAAATACTGGGCCGAAAAGGCCGCTCAAATTCCGGGCGTGAAAATCCACACTTCGCTGAAACCGGAATTTTCATGTGCCATAGCCGGCGTGAGCATCGAAGGCATGAAGCCCGAAGAGGTCGACGCCAGGCTGATTAAAGATTTTAAAATCCACACGGTAGGCATCAATTGGGAAAATATCCATTGCGTGCGCGTGACGCCGCACGTGTACACGAAGCTGACCGATCTTGACAGGCTCGTCGATGCCCTCGGGAAAATCGCCAAGAAAGCGTAATCTTTTTTAATATAAATGTACATTGGGCATAGCCGGATTATCAGCCGGTTGTGCTCAATTTTTTTTGCCGCCTGTAATTTCCCTGGTTTCCAATATCCATCCCTGGCGCCACTGGCACGATTCATGGGGATGCTGCGGCTTAAATCCATTATTTTTGAAAAAATCCTCAACTGAAAGCCAATATGACACAGTTACGAAAAGGTACTTTTATCAAAAAGGTGAAAGATATCAGCATGGGCGGCGCGCTGGCGCTCGCGCTGCTGTCGGGCACCGCGCTCGTGTCCTGTTCTTCGAACGACGATGAATCGGAATACAGTTATGAAGAAACCTCGTACGGAAAAGGAATCCGTTCACACATTAAGGAGGTGAGTCCGGGCGAGTTCAAGATCATCAATGAAGAAAATGTCCCGGCCGATAGCTCCCTGGCGATCGTCTCTTACCTCGACGGCCACAAAGACACACTGAACCCCATGGCCGCCAAGGCGCTCATCGACGAGGAGATCAGGGCGAACCCGCATATGGGTTATCACAGTGGGCTTTCCAGCATGCTGCTGTACGGCGGAATGGGCTATCTGCTCGGCCGCAACTCGTCTTTTTCGTACATGAACAATTACCGCAACAGAATGGACATGGATCGGAGCCGGTCATTTTACGCCAACCCCGGCGCGTGGGCGAGCTCGCGCAGCGCGGCTTTGGGTGTGGAATCGTCGCGCTCGGTGCGGACGGTTACGACCAGGCCGGCGGGAGGCCGCAAAGGCTTTTTCGGAAGATCGTCGGGACGTAGCGGCGGGTAGGAGGTAAAATAAGGCCTCCTGAAAGCATCAACATTAAACTCCAACAATGGTAAATCTTAAATCTTTACCCAATCCGCCGCAGGCTGCATTGCAGAAAGCAGGCTGGGATTGGGCGCTCGGCACCGACACGGCTCCTTATGTGGTGAATGATATGGTGGTCGTAACCGCGCAGCAAGCCGAGAGCTACTACGAAGCCGCCGGTACATTATACGATATGCTGATCGAAGCGGGCCAGCATGCGATCGACCACAATCTGCTGGGGAAAATGGGTATCCCGGAAAACCTGGCCGAGCTGATCAGGCTCTCCTGGAACGACGACCGGCAAATTCATCTCTACGGTCGTTTCGACCTCGCGGGAGGCTTTGACGACGAGCCTGTGAAACTCATCGAGTTCAATGCCGATACCGCTACTTGCATTCCTGAAACGGCCGTAGTGCAATGGGCGCACCTGCGCATGAACGGCATGGATGAATCGAATCAGTTCAACACCCTGTTCGAAACGCTGGTGGGCCAGTTTGTTTATTTGAAAGAACAAAACGCCGATCTGACGCCCTCGATGCTGTTTTCGACCATGCGTGGCTATCCCGAGGACGATACCAATGTAGCCGTGCTCATGGAAGCTGCCAAAGAAGCGGGCTTCGACGTGGAATTCACCTATATCGACGACGTAGAGTTTTCTAATGGCGAAGGGATTTTTTACCAGGAACCGGAGCACGGGCATTTCGTCCGGTTTGATTACTGGTTCAAATTGGTGCCGTGGGAACATATCGGTGCCGGCGAGCCGGAATTGGCGGCTATGCTTACGGAGATCGTGAAAAACAGGAAGGCGGTTATCCTGAACCCGGCCTACACGTTGCTGTTTCAATCCAAATACATTCTTAACATCCTGTGGGAGCTTTATCCCTACCATCCGCTGCTGCTGGAAACCGGCCCGCATGCATTGCCCGGCAAAAAATCAGTAAGCAAAGTGCTGCTGGGCCGCGAGGGCGCCAATGTGGTGATCCACGACGAAAACGGCACGGCGCTGGAAGCAGCGGCGGGGGAGTATGACGACCAGGCCCGTATTTTCCAGGAGTACACAGCCCTGCCGACGGATGCAAGCGGCAGTACCTACCAGGCCGGTGTGTTCTATGCCGGCGAGGCATGCGGATTGGGTTTTCGGAGAGGCGGGAAGATTTTGGACAACACCGCCCAATTTGTGGGGCATGTGGTGGAGGATTGAAATACGTAAATTTACTTGGCTGTGAATCAGCTTTTTACCGAAGGATCATTGAATCTACCGTTTACTAATCATTTTGCTGAAATGTCGGGACGTGCAGCGAAGTTTGTGAAGGTTTTAGCACGCGCCGCTGGTATGAAAGTTTTAAGGAAGCAGGAAACTTCGCCAGTAGTTGCACATATTCATCGATCCTTAATTCTTAAAGAAATTAGTCATGATTCACGAAAAAATTTTCCAGTTAAAAAGCGGCAGGGAGGTCAAGGTTGTCGTTAAAAGTTACTTTCTACATGATAACCCGTTACGCGACACGGAATATGAGATACTGATCCGGGAGCCCAAAGAAAAATACTTCCGTGCACCGATCGGCATCAACCATCCGCAATACTGGAAAATGAAGCGTTCAGGCGCACAGCAGGCGAGAATTTTGTTAATGGAATACAGCGGGATCACGCAGCGCCAGGTCAATCAGGCCATTGCGGAATTTAACCGAATATTGAGTTATCCGCCTGCACACATCGGTTTGCAATTTGAAAGCGAGCTGGTGTAATTGAAAAATTGAGAGGAGAACACGTTAGATAAAAAGGGAGTATTTTTTCACACACTGTTGACGGGCATGGCCGGACTTGCAAAAGTCTGGCCATTGCCCGTTTCTTTTTTAGGTACAAATGCGTGCATTCATGTGACCGATCGCGGAAATTGCTAACTTATGCGGATAGCACATTGTTTCCGGATTTTATGAAGTCAAAAGGTCTGTTAATCGTTGCGACGCTGGCAATCATTGCCTCCGCCGGATTTTATCTGATGCGGTATACTTCTATTTTTAAGCCTGAGACCGCTGCGGCCGACGACAAGAATGCCGTATTTTCGGAGCAAGCGGTTGGGTACATTCACCGGAGCGATTCACTGGGCGTCACCACGCCGCCGCTGCAACACATTTCCATTCAACTTAGCCCTAATACTACCGAAAAGGCGCTGACCGCCGCCTTGAAAGTGCCCGTTACGAGCGAAAACTTGCTGGTAACAGTCGTGGCAGGGCAGGAGGGAGCGCTGGGAAAGGTAACCGACGGGCAGTTCGACGACGTGCTGCAAACGCTCTGCCGCCTTTTACCAAAAACAAGCCACATTTACCTGCGCTGGGACCCAGATATGGAGGTGCCCGTGCAGCGCTATTCATGGCAATACCAGGCTCCGGTCGATTATATCAATGCATTCAGGCATGTAGCCAAAGTCTGCCGCAGCGCCATGCCCTCGATTCAAATCATGTGGTCACCAGCAGGTTACCCCGGAACCGAGGAATACTGGCCGGGCGCTGATGTGGTCGACGCGATCGGTATTTCGGTGAATGGGCAGAGCGAGCTGGCCGCGACGGCATATCCGCAGGAGCCTGACACACAGAAGTTGCTTCGCAGAAAGCTGATCCGGACGAGGTTCATGAACAAGCCCATTTGGGTGGTCGCCAGCGGCACGGACAGCACCGTGCAGGTCCTCCAAAATGACCTGAAAGCGGTTGTGCGGGATATCAAACGGGATTCCGTGTGGCTTTTTCAGGATTTCGCGATCGGCACGCCTGAGGGCCGTAAGCCCGGCGCGGCCCCCTTGTTGGGCGTTTATGATCCGAAACTGGCGCTTACCGGGTCCAAAAATGTGACTGTCGAGCATTTATTTGTGGATCTCGAAAACATTCAGTCCGGCGCTTTCGAAAAGGACTTCAATGCCGTGCTCCAACGGGGACACCAGGCGATCGTGACCGTGGAGCCCTGGCGCGACGGCAAGGTAAGAAAGGATTCCTCGGTGCTGATGAACACGATAGCAGGCGTTTATGATGAAGAATTTAAGTCATTGTTTCAAACAATTTCCAAAACAGAGCGCCCGGTGTATGTCCGGTTTGCGCATGAAATGGAAATCCCGATCCACCGGTATCCCTGGCAAAGTCAGGAGCCGGTTTTGTATATCCGGGCTTTCCGGCATTTTATGGAGCTGGGCAGCTGGGTCAAAAACATGAAAAGGGTGTGGGGCCCGGCGGGCGACAGGGGCTCTATGGAATGGTACCCGGGCGGCGATGTGGTCGATATGGTCAGCATAGCCATTTACGGCCTGCCTGATAAAAACATCACCGATCCCAACAAACAGGAATCTTTCGAAACGATCTTCAACCGCAAAATATGGCGTATGCGTTTCGCGTCAAAGCCCATGCTTATTACGGAATTTGGGGTAAAAGGACCGGAAGATTACCAAAGCGGGTGGATGGAAAAGGCAGCGCGGGTAGTGGCGGCGCATCGGGAGGTAGTAGGCGCGTGCTACTTCAATCTGGCGGATAACCCGGCCGTGTGGGGCGACATTCCTGCGCCTGATTGGGGCATTAGTCACAAAACTTTCAGCCGCTTTGCAGAAGTGCTCAAAAATGCTCAGTGAGCAGGTCCTACTACCGGTTCTAGCGGCGTATTCAGTGGGGAATCAACGATTTCAGTAATCACATTACCCTGGATTACATACAAATACAGCCGGTATAACGAGGGATGCCTCGGAATGGTCAAAGCGAGTCGCGGCCCGGTGCCTGCATCGGTCATCTCCACGAGGTTGTCGAATCCGTCCGTTCTCACAAGTTTCCACTCAAATCGCGGCCCTTTTTGCGATGCGGCCGCCATTTCCCACTTTTCGTTCTGCCATTTTATGGCGTGATAGTCGAGTGTTGTGCCCTCAAAAGTGCCCAGTGCAGGGCGCAGTATCCTGAAACTTGCCACCGGCTCCGGCGGTTTCCCTTTTCCCCAAATCGACTGCAACACCTGCAATGGGCGCTTGGGCCGCCCGGCGTAGTCGTACAGGCCGTCGAGGCTCACGTGTGCGAAGATCTTTTCGTCCTGCCAGTTGGAAATGAACGTTCCTGCAAGCGGTTGCTGCATTTGGGAGAATGCAGACACACTTATGTAGGAAAAATAGAATGGCATGCCGAGCCTGCGCAGTGCCGGTGCGTCGGGCTGCTGATGCGGGTCTTCCACCACCAGCCCGAATGCATCGATCGCCGGAGCGACGCGCTTGATCAGGTAAGCGATGCGGAATGCTTCATCGGTTAACTCGATATCCGTCGTGAGCGGCCGCTTGTCGTCAACCTTCTTGATTGCCGCGCTGAGGTTTTTGAGCCAATACAAAAACTGCCGCTGCTCCCCGGTGCTTTCGGCGCGGCGATGCCGCTGGATGGCCGCATTGCCGATGTTCCAGGAAACAATGTGCGCATGATGGTTCAGCCGTCGGACGGTGGCGAGTATTTTGGCCGCCAGGTCGTCCGCTTCTTCTTTATCCCGGATGAAATCCAGCGCTTCGGGTATCCAGAATGTGTAATGCACGCGGATACCCGCCTGCCGCGTCGCTTTCAGCACATTGTAATCGTAAATACCCGGTCCAAAATGCCGGATCGCATTGATGCCGGTTTGCTGCATAAGCGTGATATCAGCTTCGAGTTCCCTCTTCGTGAATGCAGGATACCGGCGCGACCAGTTGTGGCCTTTCGTGTAATTAACCCCGCGCTCGCCCGGGAAAAATGGTACGCCAGCTTGTTTGGCATCGGCCTGCCGCGGTTCCTGGATGCCCATCGCACGGAAAAGTGCGGGCATATCAGGACGTTTAGCGGGTTTAATGCCGGCGAGGCTGCGTGCATACTGCTCGTTTTCGCGTGCAACCGCGAGCTGGTGTTCCAATTGGGGATTAAAACGCCGGAAATAGATAATAGTGCTGATAACGAGAACGGTGAGCAGGAAAGCCGACGTCCTTACGCCGCTGTAAACCCGCCGGCGCAGAATCCAGAAATTGCCTTTCAACTCTTTAATAGCCCTGAAAACGGTATTCATCAGGGGCGATGTGACGGAAAGCTCACGGATTTGCTGCTGACGGCTGGCGGCGATGTTGAAGCACATAAAAAAGCAGTTCAACCCCGCGAAACCGGCCATGATAAGGTTATAGGGGTTAAGATCCTGATAGAGTCCATACACGATCGCGAGCATTGAAATACCCAATACTACCAGATTGGGTACATTCAACGGCCAGTTGTTGGCTTCGTTGCCGTCCTTAGGCGTAGGTACATACGGGATTTTTTTGCCTGAAATCGTGTACAGCACGCCCAGAATGAATATCCACCAGGTCCCGATCATCAGCAAGCCACCCACCACATGAAATCCGCGTTCTTCATCCTCCATCACCCACCATTGCACGAAATGCCGGATCAAAACGATGCAGGAAACCATCGGAAGGATAACGAGCCCGAAATCGGCGAGGTCGAAATGCATGGGACTTACGCCCAGCACGAGCGCTATTGCGGGAATCAGGAAGTTGATCAGGAAAATGAAGCCCGACAGGTAATGCAGCGGAATTGTGCCATAATGAATGCGCTGACTCCAAGTGAACTTCGTGAACAGCCTCGGATAAACATGAACGAAAAGGTCAAACACCCCGCGCGACCATTTGAGCTGTTGCTTGTAGTAAGCCGAAAGCGTAGACGGAACCAGCCCGCGTGCCAGCACCGCCGGCACATACACCGATTTCCATCCTTTCGCGTGCAGCTGCATGGAGGTGTGCATGTCCTCGGCCAGCCCCGCCGCATGCCCGCCGATCGAGTCCAGTGCCGTGCGCCGGAACGTGCAGTTTGCACCAATGGCCAGCACGGTGCCATAATGATTCATGGTCATCATCATCGGGCCGTAAAACTGGTATGTTTGCTGGGCGGCACCTTTGGCGATCAGTCCTTCGTCGTGATTTTTATAAGCCTGTACAATCTGGACGTAGCCGATTTCCGGATTATCGAAATGCGAAACAATCGGGTCCAGGAAATCGGGGAAAGGTACGTGGTCGGGGTCGAGGACTACGCAAAGTTCTCCATTCGAGATGCGCAATGCGTTATTGATGTTCCCGGCTTTGGCATTCGTTTTCTCAATGCGCGTGACGTGATGCACGCCCAGGCGTGCGCAAACGTCGCGCAGGTAAGGATCATCGGCCTCGTCGCACAGGTAACTCTCGTGCGGATAGGTAATGGCCTGCATTGCGGTAAGCGTTTCGATAATCATCTCGTAAGGCTCTCCGGCGCAGAAGGTTGTGAAAATATCCACGGTGTAACTGCGCGTGGGTGGTGGCGTGGGCGGAACGGTTATGTAGAGGTAATGGTACCATTCGTGCAGCACTTTCAGGCAGGTGAAAACGAACGTCACCACCAGCATCCAGTACAACGGCGCATAGCCGCGGACCGCCGGTGACAGCACGCTGAACAGGAAAAACCCCATCGAAATCAAGCCGAAGAAGATCATCAGCCGCAGCATGATCAGCTGCTTGCGGGTGGGCGGCTTTACGTACAGCGCTTGCTTCATGGAGGTGATACTACGTAAAAGGGGGTGTTGCACGAGGCAAAATGCCCATTATCGTCATAAATAGTGGCAAAAATGCGGTAAGGGCCTTCTTTCTGTGGCGCAGCGAACGTGAAGCGGAGATCATCCCCCGCGTTGTTCACGGTGGTGAGCGGTATCAATTTACGTGTGCTGTTGAGCTGATTCTGACGGTACCAGTCTTCACGGAATAATTGCCACCGGATAGACCGTATGTTACCATGGCCTTCAAAAAGCAGCACTTCGGCCGAAGCCTGGCCTGCCGGGTTGAGCAAAATGTTGTCCCGCGCGCCCTGGCTGTTCAGCAGCATGTATTTGATCTCCGGGTAAACGGCAGACGACCGCCTGCCCGTCCAGATGGCCTGCATGGTGGCTACGGCCTCGGAGGAGCTGCCGTTTTCATCGAATATGCTGAACCAAGTTTGTGTCGTTTCCTGCTTGTTGCCCCAGAAGAAAACGCACGCACCCAGAAACCGCGGGTCTTCCACCGGCATATGCTGCTTGAAGCGCTGCTGGTAAATCTCCGCCTTCTTTTTACTGGTATCTTCAATATATGCACCCCAGGCTGTTTGCTCGGTCCCTTGCCAGGGGCCGTTAATGCCCCATTCGAGCAGCATGTAGGGGCCATTCCAAAGCCACGCGAGTTCATCGAGGTTTTCGCGCAGCAATGGGAGCGTGCTGAAAATGTTGAAAGAGATCAGGTCGATATCGCAGCGGAAGCGGATGTTGGCTATGTATTTCGGGTTGAAATTCAGGATGGTGGTCGTAACGGGATGGTCGGGATCTTCCCGGTGGATCATTTCCGTGAGGTCGTTGAAAGCGCTATAAAAGTCTTTGTACATCCATTTGTACGGAAAGTCGAGCTCGTTGCCCAGGCACCACATCAGCACCGCCGGGTGGCTTTTGTACCGGTTCACTAGCGCTTGCATGGTGCGGTGGCGCTCGCGGTTAAGTTCAGGATTGTTGTAAAACGAAATGTCGCTGCTGTTGGGTAGCGGAAGACCTACCACCACGGCCAGGCCATTCTGCTGCGCGCTGTCCAGCACCTGCCCAAGGTGGGTCGTGTCCCAGGTGCGGAGCGTGTTCCCGCCGGCCTCGCGAAGCTCACGGAAATGTGTCGATCCGCCGGCACCTTTGATGTAAAATGGCTTACCGTCCCGGATCACAACATAACGGCCATCGCGCTGGTCGATATGCACTTTGCCTGACCTGTTTGCAGGTTGTTCACCCAAACAGCCGGATAGCGCTGGCAAAAGCATCAGAGCCAGCAAAAACGCGGGCAAATGGTTGCTGAACAAGGCGAGATCGGTTAGTTACCGGTAGGTATTAGTGGGTGAAAATAAGATAAAAATGGTGGGATATTCAAATTATCCGGCAAAACCGTATGACATTAAACGAAGCCGCACGCGCTTCCGCCGCAGGGGCTGGTGGAATAAGTTATGGGGCAAAGCGATTAAATATGCTGCGAAAAGTAGTTTTAATGGCATCAGTCCTAAATCATTCAAATTCTGCCGGTAAAAATGAACACTTTCGAGAATCAGGTAGCTGTCATCACGGGTGCAGCTTCGGGTTTGGGCCTTGTGATCGCCCATAAATTACTCCGCGACGGCGCGAATGTTGCACTGCTGGACCTGAATGCAGAAGCATTGAAAACTGAATTTACCGGCCATGCCGAACGACAAGAGCTCATCGGCGTGGATGTGACGGACGAAAAGCTCGTCGCGGAAGCTGTTGTGCAGGCGGCGAAGCGTTTCGGGAAGATCGACATCCTCATTAACTGTGCGGGCATTACGGGTGCCACCAATCTCAAAAGCCATGAGGTGGACACGGTCAATTTGCAAAAGGTATTCGATGTCAACTTCATGGCCAGTTTTTACACCGCAAAAGCGGTGCTTCCCTATATGCTGAGGAACAATTACGGTCGGATTCTGCACATTGCTTCCATTGCCGGCAAGGAGGGCAACGCCGGTATGCTGGCCTACTCGGCATCGAAGGCGGCGGTGATTGGTATGACCAAAGTGCAGGGTAAGGAATATGCCGAAACGGGCATCACCGTTAATGCATTGGCGCCGGCGGTGATCCGGACCCCGCTGGTGGACGCGATGCCCGAAGCGCAGGTGAAGTACATGACCGATAAAATACCGATGAAACGCTGCGGCACGCTCGAAGAAGCCGCGAACATGGCCGCATTCATCGTGTCCCCGGAAAACAGCTTCACCACCGGCTTCGCATTCGACCTTTCAGGCGGCAGGGCTACTTACTAGCTGCTTCGGGCGTGCCTGCGGGCATTACGACTGTTTTTCCAGCTCGATGAAATCCTGCCGCGCGGGCGTAAAGCAATCAATCACCCTGCATTCCGTGCGCGCGACTGCGGAATGCGGTGCGTGCGGGGGAATGTGGGCCGTCATACCGGGCGTGAGCAGCAGCGTTTCACCGTCGATGGTAAATTCGAGCTGGCCTTCCAGCACATGGCACCATTGTTCGTGAAAATGGCTGTGCTCGGGCAGCACCGTTCCGCCTTCGATGGTGAAATGGCCGAAAGTTTGTTGTTCCGAATGGCTGAGCGTGCCGTAAATCCCGTCCCAGATTTTGACTACTTTATTGGTTTTGAAATTGACAAAAGGCATTGTGTTACTATGTTGGTAGGCTTGATGATCGCAAACAGTAGTTTGCCGGAGATTATTTCAACGGAATATCTGACAGAAAAGATCACCCTGCGCTAAAATTTTTGTGCATTGCCCCTCACATTTCTCCACCATTTCAATACATTTGTGTAAACCTCGAAAATTTCAATATTTCAACATTGTACAGGATCATTTCCATATTGTTGCTGGGGCTGCTGCTTTATAATATGGTAGGCTATTCGATAGTTTACCTGACGGAGGAGCGCTATACCATTGCTTCATCGGAAAAGGGTCTTGTGGAGCAGGCGGCAGGTTCCGCGGATATTCTCATCAAAGTTCCCGTGGCAGTTCCCTACCAGACCGACTGGGATGCGCCGGAGCCGGTAGAGGGGCAGATTGAGCATGAGGGCCAGTTTTATCAGATGAAAACCCGGCAGCTGATCAATGACACATTGTACGTGCATTGTGAGTTCGATCAGAATGCGCGTGAGCGCTTCACGGACCTGGTCTCGAAAATCAACGATCAGGTTACTGGTCAATCGTCTAACCCTCAGAGCGACACGCATTCCAGTATTTTAAAGCACTTTCTGAAAGAATATATGTCCGCAGGCCGTCAGCATTTGTTTTATGTGCTGGAATGGGAGCCATCCCATCACGCGGCGTGCCGGCTTCCCGTCAGATCTATTTTGCCTGAGAGATATTCCTCTATTCCATCCCCGCCGCCAGACCTGGCTTAGCGACTCATTCCGCTTTTCCTTATTTATTATTTCCCAAAACTGCCCGTGCATTTCACATGCTCGTACGTATATGCTTTCATATATGCATCAGCGTGGTCGATGAGTAAACCTGAGACAAGGTGCTGATTGCAGCATTTTTCAACCGCTACATCGACGGGCCGGGTACATGCGCGCTTAATGTGCATCAAATCCGCCGTTGGGGGAAATATATTGATTTTACGAATTATCATAGGTTAATATATTAGGCAAACGGGTCCGCCGCCTGGCGGGCCCATTTCTTCGCCTCCTGCCGCCTGCGAGCGTAAGCCGCACCTCCTCTTTAAAATCCGATGAAAAAACGATCTACAACCATCCTCCTATTCACGCTGGTAAGCCTCTATCCGGCCCACGCCCAGGAAAAGAAACGCGATTACGATAAAGTTCTTGACCTCAACGAAGTGACGGTAGGGGAACGCAGAAACGTAATCCACACCGAGCGCCTTCCCGATGTGCATAACACCTACATCACCGCCGGCAAAAAGAGCGAAGTGATCCATCTTGACGGTGTGAACGGCAATATCGCCGAGAAAACCGGCCGCCATATCTTCGCCAAGATTCCCGGCGTGTTCGTGTACGATATGGATGGCAGCGGCAATCAAATCAATATTTCCACGCGCGGCCTCGACCCGCACCGGTCGTGGGAATACAACATCCGCCAGAACGGCGTCATTACCAATTCGGATATGTACGGCTACCCGGCGAGCCATTACAGTCCGGCCATGGAATCCATTCAGCGGGTGGAGCTGGTGCGGGGAACCTCGTCGCTGCAATATGGTGCGCAGTTCGGCGGGATGATCAATTATGTTACCAAAGGCCCCGATACCACGAAAGCATTTACCTTCGAAACGATCAATTCGGCCGGTTCTTTCGGACTTTTCAGTTCCTACAATGCCATCGGCGGCAAGGTGGGTAAGCTTACCTACTCGGCTTATTATCAGAAGCGCCATTCCAACGGCTACCGCAAAAATGCGAAGTCCGACGCGGAGTCACAGTTTGTAAGTTTGATGTACGACATCAGTAAATCATTCCGCATCAAAGCCGAATTGGGGCGTTCCGAATATGTATACCAAATCCCCGGCCCGCTCACCGATGCGATGTTCCGGCAAGATCCCCGGCAGTCGACGCGCTCGCGGAATTATTTCAACCCCGACATTTATGTACCATCCATCGTGCTGGAATGGAAGGCAAGTCCGAATACCCAGCTGAAACTCACCACATCCGGCGTTTACGGCGCTCGCAACAGTGTGATGTTCGATGCATTCGCCAATGTGCCCGACACGATCAGCAGCGTTACTAATGCGTACCGCCCGCGGCAGGTGGATATTGATAATTTCAAAAGCTTTACCTCGGAGTTGCGCCTCGTGCACCAGTACGATTTGCTCGGCTTCCGGAATGTCGTTTCCGGTGGCATTCAATACATGCACAACAAACTCCGCCGCCGCCAGCTCGGCAAAGGCACCACAGGCAGCGATTTTGACCTGAGCCTTACCGATCCGCAGTTTGGCCGCGACATGCGCATGACCACGGAGAATGTGGCCGTTTTTGTCGAAAACCTCATTTTTGTCACGCCCCGGCTCAGTTTCTCGCCTGGCGTGCGGGTGGAGAAAGGCAGCACGGACATGACGGGCTGCATCAGCTACTACGATCCGCAGAACCTTCCCAATTCCATTCAACACAGCTTTCCGCTGTTCGGGATCAGCTCCCAGTACCGGATCGGCGAGCACAGCCGTGCGTATGCGGGCTTCTCGCAGGCTTACCGGCCGGTTGTTTTCAAGGACATTATTCCAGGGTCGGTTTTGGAAAAAGTGGATAAAAACCTGAAAGACGCCTATGGGTACAACTTCGAAGCGGGCGTGAGCGGGAGCATCAAAGACGTGCTGCGGTATGATGTGGGGCTGTTTCAGGTGATGGTCAACCACCGGATGGGCACCGTAGCGATGAAAGATGAAAACGGCGCCGCCTATCTGTTCCGCACCACCACCGGCGACAGCCGCACCCGCGGCGTGGAGGCCTACCTCGAATACACCGCTTACAAACGGTACAATGGTGGCGAACCCCAGACCGAGCTCTCATTTTTTACCTCAACATCCTGGTTCGATGCCCGATATGTACGCGGGAATGCCGTGCAGAACAATGAGAACAAAAGTGTGGCAGGCAACCGCATCGAGGGTGTGCCGACTTGGATTTCGCGGAATGGTATTCAGTTTCAATACAAAAAACTGTCACTCACGGCCCAGTACAGCTACGTAAGTTCCAATTTCGCGAACCCGCTGAATACCGTGGAGCCTTCGGCCAATGGGACGATCGGCAAGGTGCCGGGCTACGGACTGTTGGACCTGAATGCCACGCTTCACCTGGGCCCAGGCTACAAGCTGCGCGTTGGCATGAACAACATCACCAACAAGCAGTATTTCACCAAACGCCCCACAATGTACCCCGGGGCAGGCGTGTGGAGCTCCGACGGAAGGAGTGTAGGCATTTCCTTCGGGATCAGGATTTGAAATATGTGACTTTCTCGAAAGAATTTATCTCACCAATAATCTGATAAAAATCTGCGCATTGGCCGACCTGATGCGGGTAGGGCCGTATTGCGACATGTTGGATACCGGCACGATCACGTTGAGGCCCGTCTGCAATCGTCCATCCAAGATAAAATGCGGGTGGACGATCAACCCGGCTCGTATTGTCCATTGTTGTGGGTCGATAAAGCCATTCATAGCCTCCCGGCCTCTTGCCTGCACGTGGCTGCCGGGAACGGGCGGGTTACTGCCGGTGACAGTCTCTTTTCGGAACAATGCGCGGAAGAATCGCGCGTAGGACGCTCCGGCCGATAATGACAGCCAGCGGGTAACTCCGTATTGGTAATGGAGTGTGAAATTCAGTCCGGTTGCTTTGATAAAGTTCGTATTCGCCTGGAAGTTGGTGAGGGTCGAATCCTGGCTTGGGATGGTGTCTGTTTTCTGCGCCACACGGTCGAAATTGCCGAAGTAGGAGTGCGACGGCGTGAAAACGAAGGTTGCGGCATGCCTATTCCAGTTTTTGGAAACGAATATGCCCGGGATAGCCAGGCGTGCAGGGCGTTTGATGCTGTCGGCGCCGGTAAGCAGGTATTCAGTCTCATAAAAAGGTTCGAACAAGCTCCATTCCGGGCCAACATGCCATCGGCTGATCACCTGTTTACGCGCTTCCGGCGACTGCTCCGCGGCAGGTAGTAAATCAGGCTTTACGATGCGTGCGCTGAGGTCTCGCATATGGCTTTCGAAATGGCCGGGCAATGGCGCAATGCTGGTCGGCAGGCTTTTGGAGGCGGGAACATCGCCTGCCGCCGTTACGCTCATGGGTGTGGCAGCTGCATTGCCGGTATTGGAATTTGCAACGTCAGTATACCCGTCGTTCGCCCGCTCATTGGCATTACGAGCAGTGCGCGAAGATGTTGTGTTTGCGCGGCTTGCGCTTACATTTTTCAAGTCCATATCACTAGCGTTTGCGATGCGCCGCCCGGCATTATTCGGGGCGGATAAGTCATCGCTAGCCTGTTCTGTTTTGTCAGGATTGGGTAGGTCGATGCTGAGGTTTTGGCTTTTTTTCGTATTCCCTAAATCCCCCTCGGCCTCAGTAGTGCCTCGTTTCATGTTTTTGTCAGGCATTTTGGAATGCTGAACTCTTGAATTTCTGCTTGAAGGCCTTTTCAGAGTGGTCATTGAATCCGGTCCGCTGATCGACTTGGGCAGCATTTTAGTGGTAGGTGGCGGCGTGTCTGTATCGTTAGACAACGGCGTGTCTGCATAGTCAGCAAGCGGCGCCTCCGCATTTTCAGAAAGTGGCGTTCCGGCATTGTCAAAAAGCGTCTTGCCCGGATGTTCAGCAAGCGGCGTCTCCGCATTTTGAATGGTAACCCATGCAATCAAGCCCAACGTGACCGTTACCGCCGAAAGGCCGATCAGCAATCCTTTCAATGTCCATGGCGATGGCCAAAGGGGTGAAAGTTTGTCCGGCTCGTTTGCTTCCGGGATTCCTGCTGTGTCCAGCATACGCTGCATGTCCGCCCAGGCGTCGTCAGCCGGGATTTCGGGGTCCGGGAGCGGGTCGCGGAGAAACTTACCGATATGTTTGTCTTTCCGTTTCATCAGAGGAGGTTTTCAAAAATCACTTTCAACCGGGTCCTGCTTTCGCTCAAATGCCATTTGACGGTGCCTTCGCTGATCGCCAGCGCGGCGGCGATTTCCTTGACTGAAAACCCGTCGATGTAGAACAGGCTGCAAATGCGACGGGTTGCGGCCGGCAGCTGCATCAGGTATTGCTGAATGTCGTTGCCCGACAACTGTTCAAACGGGTTTTCGGCCGACGGGAGCTCCATTTCTTCGGTAATTTCTACATAATCAACCGATTGTCTTTTCCGGTCACGAAGCATGGTAAGTGCGGCATTGCGGACCGTCGTGTACATCCAGTTGAAGAATTCGCCTTTGGATTCATCGTATTGGTGAATGTTCGTAAACACTTTCAGCATACCGTTGTTGATTGCGGTGACGATATCGTGCTTGTCCTCGAAAAAGTTCTTGCAAAGTGCGAACAGGACAGGGTAAAATTGCCGGTACAATTTTTCCTGACTCTGGCGCTCCTGCCGTTTGCAACCCGCTAGTGTACGATATAATGTGTCCAATGAGCTCGTTAATGCGTGGCCGTCGATGTGCCGGCGGCCACACGTGTTTTATTCCATTGAAACGTTTGAAACGAATTTTACTGAAATCGCCCAACTAGTTTCGTCCGACCGTTTTGAGCCGTTCCAAAGGCCCCGACGCGACTTTCCGAGTCCGGGCGTTGGGCTTGTTCAGGAAAGATTTGTCTTTGATAATACTGTCGCGGACTATTGAGTCCCAGACAACCGTGTCGCGGACAATCGTGTCGCGAACAATCGTGTCGCGGATGATCGTATCCCGGACAATCGTGTCCCCGTAAATGCTGTCATTCCGGATCGTATCTTTTGGGATACTGTCGAGCCCAATGCTATCCGCGCCCGTCCGCGCCGAAACCGGTGCCGGCGCATTTTCTTCCATTTTCCCCCGTTCACAGGCGACCAGCTGGATCAGCAGCAATGCAACGCATAGCACCAGCCATTTTTCTGTTCTCATGACCATCAGTGTTTAGAATTGAAAAAGATGTAAATCAGGTGGCCACCTGTCAATAAAATAAACTGCACAAAGCACGGCGGAGGTTGGGTGATGGGTGAAAAAAATCTCCGAACGGCGACGGTTTTCAGTAAATACCGGATATTTGAGGGTTTTGATTGGAAATGACTGCCCTGACTAACCACCACATGAAAAAAACTGCCATTCTCTGCATGTTGCTCGCTGCTCCCTTTTGGGCGGCATTCGCCCAGAATTATGATGAATCCAAAGTGCCGCATTATACTTTGCCGGACGTGCTCAAAACCGCTTCGGGAAAGACCATTCGCAGTGAAGAGAAATGGGAGAAGCTGAGAAGGCCGGAAGTGCTGAGGCTGTTCGAAGATCATATTTACGGACAAATGCCGGTCGGCTACGATAGCATCCGCTATGCCCTCACGGAAGATGACCGGCCTGAAATGGATGGCAAGGCGGTTTTAAAACAAATCGGGGTGACCGTTTTCAGGAATGGGAATTCGGTGCAGATCAATGTCGTGCTTTTTGTTCCAACCCAGGCGAAGAAGCCCGTACCGGTGTTTTTGCTGATCAATAACCGCGGGAAGGACCTTACCGACCCTACCAGAGCTAAAAAGAGCGAATTCTGGCCAGCCGAAATGGTAGTCGACAGTGGTTTTGCGATTGCGGCATTTCATGTAAGTGACCTGGCGCCGGACAATAAAGACACCTACATGACCGGCGTTTTGCAAAAACTCTACCCCGAGCAGCTGAAAAAGGACAATGGCATGAAAGCCATTGGCGCCTGGGCATGGGGCGCGAGTCGCGTGATGGATTATTTCGGGACTGATAAAGACATCGATTCGAAGAAAGTGATCGTCGTGGGGCATTCGCGCGGCGGTAAAACTTCGCTTTGGGCTGCTGCACAGGACCGGCGGTTTGCAGCTTGCGTTACCAACTGTTCGGGCAACACGGGAGCGGCACTGGCACGGCGGCAGTTCGGAGAGCGGATCAGCCGCATTAATACCACGTTTCCGCATTGGTTTAACAATAATTACAAGAAGTACAACGACAAGGAAAATGCGCTGCCGGTGGACCAGCATATGCTCATCGCGCTCATCGCGCCGCGGCCGGTTTATGCTACCAATGCCTCCAAAGACCTCTGGGCCGATCCGAAAGGTACATTTCTGGCTGTGAAGGCTGCCGAACCCGTCTATGCTTTGTACGGCGTCAAGCCCGAGCTGCCCAAGGAGATGCCGGGCATTGATATGCCGGTGATCGGGCCGCATTTCGGGTATCATAATCATGAAGGCGAACACAATATGACTGCCTACGATTGGGATAAATTCATCCGTTTCGCAAAACAGTTTTGATCCCGGCCCAAGCCTGCTTCCTGCAACCGAAACCGCATTTGGGCATACGCAGGCACAGGATTTGCACGTTTTGAAAGTAAAGGAACGACTCGAAGCCTTCTTTTACTTAAAATATTGAACCCCATGAAAGACAGAAATCTGCCACAGGACCAATCCCACGTTTTGTTCACAGACATGAACGGCATTCCGCGCGAAGGCACGTACAAAAAGGCGTCGAAGGCGTTTATTGAGGCGATTGGTGACGAAGGCCCCGAGGATACGGGCAACATTTACCCGGAAGAGGACATTGTATCCTGGGAATATCTGGACAAAAAAGACCGGCCGAACCCGGATATTATGGTAATTCTTTAAAATGCCAGCAAAGCACTCCTGCGCGCTGCGGGAGTAGCTTTCGGCTGCGACGACTTCCTGACGAGCATCACATTGCGCTGATCATCCGGATCGATATCCACTGTTACCACCTTTCCGGTCGTCAGTTCCCGCCATTCGGTATAGGGCGCATCGTAGTTAAACTCCATCACCACCGGCTTTTCCGATAGAATCTGCACGCGCAGCCGTATGTTTTCCGTATTGAAAATGGATGGTTTGATGGGCTGCGCGTCGAGTATCAGCGCTTCATACTGACGGCCGTTCCTCAAAACGCGTTTCAACTTATTGTGCTCCCTGATTTGAAGCCATTTGCCGCCGCCGATCAGCGTTACCGATGCCAATGCGAGTGATGCGATTGTGTAGAGTGTGAGCATTTCCATATCGAGCTAGTGTAAAGGATGTGCAAAATTGCGCGCTGCAAATGGAAGTGCCAAAAGGCAATTAGTGAACGGATTCGAATTTAGTTGATGGTTTTGCCGGAAAATAATCGGGCCTATTTGCCGGAGGATAATTGAAATCTGTCGGGAATTAATCCGTGGCAATCGCAGAGTTGGGGAAGGAATATATTTGACTCTCGCGGGCCAACCGCAATCTCCCCATTACATTAATCCTTTTCACGATGAGAGTTATTTCATTCTTCTTCCTCATGCTATCGCTTTCCGCATTTGCGCAGACGCCCCAGGGATTCAGTTTTCAGGGTGTGGCGCGCGACGAAAATGGGAAAGTGGTAGCCAGCCAGTCTGTCGGCCTCCGGTTTACCATTCATAAAACCAGTGCGAACGGGCCGATCCAGTACTAGGAAACGCAAATTTCGCAAACCAATTCCGGCGGGCTTTTTATCGTTTCGATCGGTGCGGGTACTCCGGTATCGGGTGTGTTTTCCGGCATTAACTGGGCGAATGCCGAGTTTTTTCTGCAACTGGAACTCGATCCCGCCGGCGGAGATGCTTATCTTGATGCCGGGACCAGCCAGTTGCTGAGCGTGCCTTATTCGCTCCATTCCAGAGAGGCCATCTCTTGGATAAATGGTGATCCTGTTGTCCAGAAGGGATTTTGAATCAGGGGGCGACCCTGGCGGCGAGCTCGGGAACGGGGCCACGGCTGATCTGGTACCCGAGACTTGCTGCTTTTCGGGCAGGTGAAGTGACCAATGACGCCTGGAATGCCTCCGAGTTTGGAACTTCCTCCATTGGCCTGGGTAGAAATACCAGGGCCTTAGGCTCCGGCTCGATAGCCATTGGTTCCGGTTCGGAATCGTTGCAATCTGAGTCGATTGCAATCGGGCATAAGGTGACCTCTAAAAAGTATTTTAGCGTAACCTTGGGTGGATATAACAATGACGATGGTTTCCCCAGCAACTCGATAGATGTCAATGACCGCATTTTTCAATTGGGCAATGGCACAAGTGACAACAACAGAAGCAATGCAATCACCGTTTTGAGAAGCGGAAATGTAGGAATTGGCGTGTTGTACCCCCAATATAATTTTGATGTGGCTAAAAGGATGCGTATCAAACATCAGGCAGGCAGCACCGCCGGTTTATTTCTCGATGGTTCTAAAACCGACGACTACCAGAAAGGCCCAGCCGCTTTCATGGGCATGGTGACCGACGATCAGGTTGGTTTTTTTATCGGCGATGCATGGCGGTTTTACGTCCATGCCAACGGCAATGCGACCTTAACCGGAAACCTTACGCAAAATTCCGACCGCCGGTTGAAAAGTGACCTGACCGCGTTGCAAGGCAGCAGGCACAAAATCCTGGGTTTGTCGGGCTACCATTACCGCTGGGCCAGCGAGAAACGCTCCCGCGCGTTGCAAACGGGCTTCGTCGCCCAGGATGTGGAAGCTGTGCTGCCCGAGCTGGTAGAAACGGACGCGCAAGGTTATAAGTCGGTCAATTACATTGGATTAATACCCCATTTGGTTGAGGCATTTAAAGAATTGCAAAGTGATTATAACGCGATGAAGGCTTCGAATGAGGCTTTGCAATCGAGGTTGAGAGCGCTGGAAAATGCACAGCCCTAAGTCCATTGTTCACCACACGGCAGGTCCAAACTGCCTATAAAACATTATCATACGGCGTGTAAATGACCGAGAGGCCCAGAAACTTTTCATCTATTAACGTAACAAGCTTGGTTCGTTCATAATTGATGAAATTCTCTCCTTCGCTTACGTTATCAGGATCGTGAACGTATTGGTAGCGTTCTTTCAGGAATGTCATCACTTCAAGGCGTGTTTCAGGAGTGTCTTTCAATTGCAGGATCGAAAACCCGAGCGTTTTTTCAAGCGTCAGCTCATAGGCAACGGCCCGTACCTGCTGGTTTTCACCTTCAAATTGAAGCCGGTAAGTCTGCCGGTCGGCAAGTTTCCTTTTTTCATCTTTGATGATATTCTGCAATGGCGTACCCCAACTTGTAATCGGCTCTTGAAATAACGTACTGTAAGGTGAAACGGTGATCGTGCTTTCACTCACTTTTGTCCCATCCGAATTGAAAATACTAATGTTGGCAATACCGACTTTCTGAGCGGTAAATACACCCAGATTATCAATGCTTCCGACCGTTTCATCGTCGATTTTCCAAAAAAATGATTTCGGATCTAAAACTTCATTGCCAAGTTTGACTTCCAGCTGTTTGGTCTGGTCATATTTAATATCCAATCCTTCGGTTTGTACAGTCGGCACCGGTTCCGGCTCCGACTTCTTACAGCCTTGCAATATTGTTAATGTCAAAACAAATAGAAGCAGTCGTTTCATAAACATTTGGGTTTTCGCCTTTGCGAAAGATAAGCAACTTATAAGACATTAATTCTCAACGAACCGCAACAAAATAGCGTATTTAATCCTGGTATTCAAATATTAAAATCAACCACGTCATCGTGACCGACCAGGATGAGAGTATTTATATGTTTTGCATCATTGATTCTTCTGCTCAATTCATGCAATCAGAAACCCCAGCGCATAAAACAGGAAGCTAACATCATAAAGTATGGCTCAAATAACGGGAAATATATAACCATAAACGATACCAAAATCTACTATGAAGAATACGGGCAGGGAATGCCTTTACTGCTGCTGCATCAGGGGCTCGGCTCGATTGAAAATCTCGCAGGCATCATACCCGAGCTTTCAAAACATTTCAGGGTTATTGCTCCTGACGCTCCCGGGCACGGGCGGTCCGAGCATGCCGACAGTTTGAGCGGAGTGTTGATGGCGGAATACTGTTCGCAGCTTATCGACGGGTTGCAGCTTGATAGCGCCTATGTAATGGGTTGGAGCTCTGGCGGCAATACCGCATTGCTGCTTGCCGCAAACCGGCCCGACAAAGTAAAGAAAGTGGTGAGCGGAGCCTCCAATTCCAGGGCCAGCGGACTCACGCAGGAAGCACGTGACATGCTAAAACAATACACGGTTGAAGCCGTGAAAGAGGATAAAGATTGGTTGGAAAACTACCAGCAAATGAACCCGCAACCGGAAAAATGGATCAAGTTTTGGGAAGACAATCAAAAAATGTGGGAAAGGGAAATCAAAATTCCCGACGATAAAATCGCGGGCATTAATGTCCCTGTGTTACTTATCCGTGGTGACAAGGACATGATCAGGCTGGACCACACAATATCCATTTATCAAATGCTCCGCCACGGACAATTATGCATCTATCCAAACGTCGGACATGAAATGCCGGAAGAAAAAGGCGAAATGCTATGCAAAATCGCTATTGAATTTCTTCAAGATAAAAATCTTCAGTAAAGTCTGTACCGTTGCAGTAATTGTCAATATCAAAACCGGTTCAGATAAGCAGCCGCGCGAAATGATTTTCCAAATGGCTTCGCATTCCGTTTCGCAGCTTTTCGGCAGAACCGTTTTCAATGATCTCTACAATGTCCTTGTGCGAAATGAAATTCGTATTGGGCGGAAGGTTACGCAGCAGCCCGCTTTTATGCACATAATCGAACACCGGCAATAGCATTCGCTGAAATTTTTTCATCGTTTCATTCCGGGTGATTTCGTAGAGTTTGCCATGGAATGCGATCTCGTGCTCGATCTGGAATATCATCCGGTCGGACGAAATGGGTTCGTTTTCGACCAGCGTTTTCAGCACCGCGATGTCGTCGGGCGTCACGCGTTCCATGATAAAATCCGCCATCCCGATTTCCAGCGACAGCCGCATTTCAAAAATCTCCTTCAACGTATTGCCGTCCAGGATTTTCGGGTTCATGCTCTTTTCGAGGATCGAAACGAGGTCCGGGCTGGTAATCACCGCGCCCCGGTGCTTTTTGGATTCTACCAAACCCATCAGCCGCAGCCGCAGCATTGCCTCGCGGACGACCGTCCGGCTCACGCCCAGTGATTGTGCCAGTTCAAGCTCTTTCGGGATCGAATCGCCGACCTTGAAATTGTGATCTATGAAAAATTGGATCAGGTTGCTCTCCACCTTGTCGACGAGCGAACTGGTATCGACGCTTTTGATATTCGGAAAAATGTCTCCCATGGGATGATTTAGCGCATTATGTATGACAAAATTGGCTGATTTGAGCGAAAGCACAAGGCATTTTTGCACGAAGAAACCCACCTAGCCGAAAATATTTTTTGCAATATGCTTGCTATCAACACGGTGGAACCTCTACCTTTATTATGTCATACATAAGACAATTCCTAATCTTAACCTGTTTCTATGAAAGTAATTACCTCCTACCGCAGCGTGCTGCTGGGGATGGTCGGGCTGTTGCTCGCCACCTGCCTGCATGCGCAGACGACCCGCCAGCTCACCGGCAAGGTGCTGTCGGACGACGACAAGCAACCGCTTCCGAACGTGACTGTTTTGCTGAAAGGAAAAAACATCGCCACCGAAACCTCGCTCGAAGGTGATTACACGATCGCGGTGAGCGGGGGCGACGTGATCCAGTTCCGGATGATGGGCTATGTCATACAGGAAATGCCCGTAGGCACATCGGCGACGCTGGACATTTTCCTCAAACCCGACGTGTCCGCCCTGAATGAGGTGGTGGTAACCGGCTACGGCTCGGCCAGCCGCACGAAAATCACTTCGTCCATTGCCAAGCTGGATGCCAAAGTGCTCGAAACCGGTATGCGCGCCAACCCCGCGCAGGCGCTCGCGGGTACCATTGCAGGCGTGCGGGTGTCGACGGCCACGGGCAGGCCTGGGTCCATTCCCACCATCACCCTGCGCGGAGGTACCAATTTCGACGGCTCGGGCAGCCCGCTCATCGTGGTCGACGGCCAGGTGCGCGGCTCGCTCAGCGACATTAATCCCGACGACATTGAAAGCATGGAAGTACTGAAAGATGCTTCGGCAACGGCCATTTACGGTGCCCGCGCGAGTAACGGGGTGGTACTGATTACCTCCAAAAGGGGCAAAGACGGTTTGTCGTCGATCACTTTCAAGGCTAAGACTGGGTTCAATTTCCTGAACATCCCCTACAATTACCTCAATGCGGAAGACTACATTAAATGGACGAGGCTGGGTGTAGTAGAGGCGATCAGGAACGGGACGGCCACTTCCACCATGCTCTCGGGCATAGGCCCGCGCGGGACGGGTAACCTCTATAAAGACGCTAACGGCGCGATCCTCGACGGTAACTACGATTCGCGGGCGATTTGGAGCACCATGCGCCTGAACGACTCCAACCGCGAGCTGCTCAATGCAAACCAGGGTTGGAGAACCATGAAAGACCCGGTCAAAACCAATGAGGCCGGAGCATACGACCCGAACGGCACGAACGCAGACCTGATTTTCAAGGATTTCAATTACGGGGATTATGCATTCAAATCCCCGGCGATTTCGCAGGATTATAACATCGGCATGAATGGCGGTAATGCAAAAGGAGGCTATTATGCCAACTTGGGCTATTATAATGAAGACGGGCTCTCGCTCGGGACGTTTTACCGCAGGCTTACCTTCACGCTGAATGGGGATTACAAAATCAAAAGCTGGCTGAAATCCGAAAGCAGCTTCAACTTTGCCCGGGCCAACTGGCGGGACCAGTCGCTGCAAAACGGCGAGGCCAACTACTGGGGCCGCATGCTTTCGGCACCGCCTACCATGCGCGGTACCAATGCCAACGGTGAGCTGATCCTCGGCCGCGACGCCAGCGACGGCAACCCGGTCCTCAATTTCGACAAATACAAAAGAAAGAACCAGTCCGACAAATTCACGCTCGGGCAGTCGTTCCATGCGAACATTACGGAAGATTTGTTCATCAAAGCAGGCGGCATACTCATGTACGACGAAGCCGTGGCCGAATCTTTCAACCGCGATTTCCGCATCGGGATCATGAATGCGGCCAATCCCAACACCGGCTGGAACCGCGACCGCGCTTCGTCGGCGGGCTTCGACCGCATTGTCCGCCAGACCTACAATGCCGTGGCGAACTACAAAAAGGCATTTCTCGGTAAAAGCTTCATCGACGCCATGATCGGCGGTGAATACTACCAGGAAGCCACCAACGGTTTCAACGCCGCCGGCCGCCTCGCGCCTACCGACGATTTCCAGGACCTTGGCCTGACGATCAACGACGCCAACACCCGCACCATCGACTCATACCACACCCGCGAACGCATTATATCCGCATTCGGCCGGTTGAACTACGATTACGATGGCAAGTACCTCGCTTCATTTACTGTGCGGCGCGACGGCTACTCGCGGCTCATCGGCGACAACCAGTTCGGCACGTTCCCGGCTGTTTCGGCGGGCTGGCTCATGCATCGCGAGGATTTCATGGCTTCGACGCAAAAGTGGCTTTCGTTTTTGAAAGTGCGGGCCAGCTATGGTAAAAACGGCAACATCGGCATTGGTACCAACAACGGCATCGGTGTGTACGAGTTGCAAGGCTCCTATGGCTCGCAGGCGGCCTATAACGGTAGCATCGGCTTCCTCCAAACCGGCGTGGCCAACCCGAACCTGAAATGGGAGAAAAGCAATACCGTGGAAGGCGGCGTGGAAATGGGCTTTTTCAATAACCGCATTACTACCAACATCGCCGTCTATAACCGCGTCACAACCGACAAAATCGCGAGCGTAATCCTGCCGACCTCTTCGGGCATTGCGAGCATTCGTACCAACAACGGCAGCATGCGCAACCGCGGCGTGGAACTGGAAGGGGTTTTTAAAGCGGTTCAAAAGAAAGATTTCACGGTGCAGATCGGCGCCAATGCGGCCTGGAACAAGAATAAGGTGCTGAAACTGCCTTTCAACGGAAATGAAAACAACCGTCAGGGCGGCCAGCGCGTGTACGATCCACAATCGGGCCGGACCGTGTGGGCAGGCGGCTTGCAGGAAGGGCAGGAGTACGGCGAGGTGTTCGGGTTTGTGAGCGAGGGCATTATCCGCACGCCGGAGGATTTATCCAGATACAATAAGATCGACATTGCTGCGGGCGAGGTGCAATATGGCGCCGCTGCGGGCAAGCGTGTGGCGAGCGAGGCGCTCATTTCCTCCAAAGGCCTCAGCCGCACCACTTACATTGCCACCCAGCTCGGCGATATGATGTGGAAGGATCTCGATAACAACGACACCATCGACACCCGCGACATGGTTTCGCTCGGGCGCACGATCCCGCGCTGGACGGGCGGTGTCAATGCGCAAATACGCTGGAAAAACTTCTCGCTATTCGCCCGCATGGACTTCGCATTGGGTCATATCCAGATGGATTTCCAGCAAATGTGGTCGCTCGGCAGCTTCCAGGGCGAGTTCAATTCAACCGACCTTGTGAAGGACACCTGGACGCCGGAAAACCCGAATGCGAAATACCCCCGCTACACCTGGGCCGATCAGCTCAATTCCAAAAACTTCGACCGGCCGAGCAGCATGTTTTGGGTCAACTCGTCGTACCTGGCATTCCGGGAGGTGTCGCTGAGCTACTCGCTGCCCTCGGCGTGGCTGCAAAAGGCGAAGATTGGCGGCCTCACCGTCACCGCTACCGGGCAGAACCTCGGCTACCTCACCAACAGAATGCTCGCATTACCCGAGCGGACCGGCAGCCAGAACAGCGCCTACACGATTCCTACTTCCCTCATTTTTGGTGTAAACCTTACATTTTAAATTCATGAAAAAGATCAGGTACTATATATGCTGGGCACTGCTGTCGGTGCTGGCCACTTCCTGCCAGGATGCGCTCGAACTTGCGCCGGAGGACTATTTCGGGAACAGCAATTTCTGGCAGAACGAAGCCCAGGTGAGCAACTTCATGGTGGGCCTGCACAAGCAGTTCCGCGACAACCAGTTCCAGTTCCTGCGCCTGGGCGAAATGCGCGGCGGGACGTACAGCAACGTCGACCGGCAGGCCACTTCACTCAACGAGCTGCCCGTGATCGAGCAACGGTTGGAAGAAACATCTTCCGGCGTGAGCAGCTGGGCAGGTTTTTACGGGCCGATTTTGCAGATCAATCTGTTTATCCAAAAGGTAGAAAGCCTTGGTTTCCTCTCTGAAAGCCGGAAAAACTACCTGCTTGGGCAGGCCTATGCCATGCGGGCTTACTACTATTTCCATTTGCTGCGCACCTACGGCGGCGTGCCGCTCGTGCTGGAAGCCGACGTGCTGAATGGTACCACCGACGCCGTGCTGCTGCGTAAGGCTAGGGCCAGTGAGCAGGCGGTGGCGGATGCGGTGAAGGCCGATGTCGATAAGGCGGTGAGCCTGTTCGGAATGCAAGCCGCTGCGACGGATAAAAGCCAGTGGTCGCCCAATGCCGCGCGGATGCTGAAAGGCGAGGTGTACCTCTGGACAGCGAAAGTATACGGCAATGCGGCCGATCTGGCGGCGGCGAAAACGGCATTGGAAGCAATCACCGGAACCAGCCTGCTGCCGAACTTCGCCAACGTTTTTGCCTACAACCAAAAGAATAACAACGAGGTGATCTTCGCCGTGCGCTACCGCGTGGGCGAGGCCGAAATGTCCGGCGTGGCGGCTTATACCTATTCCACCTTTAACATGAACGGCCTGCATTACAAGGATTCCACGGCCAGCGCGGGTGTGGGTAATTTCCTGGTCGACCCATTGTTGCTGGCAGCTTCCAATTCACAGCAGGTTATCCAGCGGTACGCTTACACATTTGAGTTATTCCAATCCTACCACCTCGCCGATACGCGCCGGGATGCTACATTCTATGATTATTACAAGGTGAATACCGATGTGAAACCCTTCGTGCCGACCATTAGAAACACGGCATTGGTGAAATTCCTCGGTACGATCGACGCCAACAAGCGCTATTTCTCTGATGACTGGCCGGTATACCGCGAGGCCGACCGGCTTCTGATGTTGGCGGAGATTAGCAATGCGCAGGGCGGCGACCCTTCGGAGTACATTCAGGCTGTCCGCGACCGGGCATTCGGCGGCAAGGACCCGAAACCGTTCGTAAATGGAGGCAAGGATGCCAATGAGCTGGCGATTTTCCACGAGCGCACCTGGGAGTTTGTGCACGAAGGCAAACGCTGGTACGACCTGCGCCGCATGAAAGCCGGCAACGAGCCGCTGGTATTCAAAAGTACGGCGCATCCGTACGGATTGCTTGACAAGTCCACGCAGGGTTACCGCATCCTGTGGCCCATTGAAGCGGCAATCTGGACCAACGACCCGCTCGTGACGCAAACGCCGGGTTACAGCACCACGCGACCTAACTAGACCTTTTTTCCGTTCAAACTAATACATTCAATGAACTTACATTTAGAGGGCCTCATCGCCGCCCCATTCACTCCTTTGAAACCGGACGGCAGCCTCCATACCGACCTCATTCCCGCATACTACGAATTCCTGAAACATAATGGCGTGAGCGGCGCATTCATCTGCGGCTCCACGGGCGAGGGCGTGTCGCTCACCCTGCGCGAGAAAAAACGCGTGGCCGAAGCCTGGGCGGCCTGTGCGGCGGGTGATCCGGCATTCACGGTAATGCCGCTGCTGGGCGGTACCTGCATTGCCGACTGCATTGAGCTCGCGCGGCACGCGGCGGAGATCGGGATGGACGCGGTGTCGTTCACGAGCCCGTCGTATTTTAAGCCTGCCAATGTGGAAATGCTGGCCGAATGCATTGTCGCCATTGCGGAAAGCGTGCCCGAAATGCCCTTTTATTACTACCACATTCCCGTGCTGACAGGCGTGGGCTTTGCGATGTACGACCTGCTGAAAGTCCTCGACGGCCGGTTGCCGAACTTCGCGGGGATTAAATACACCCACGAGGATTTCATGGATTTCCAGTCGTGCCTCAATTTCCAGAATGGTAAATACGATATGCTCTGGGGCCGGGACGAGAATATGCTTTCCGCCCTCGCCATCGGCGCGAAGGGTGCCGTGGGCAGCACTTTCAACTACGCAGCGCCGCTCTACCACCGGTTGATGGATGCATTTGAAAAAAATCAGATGGGAGAAGCTGCGCGTTTGCAGCAGCAGTCGATCGATATGATCCGGCTTTTGGGTAAATATGGCGGGATTTCGGTCGGGAAAAGCTATATGAGGCTTGTCGGGCTGGATTGCGGGCAGTTCAGGCTGCCGGTGCGGAACATGAGCGACGAGCAGTTCGGGGCGTTCCGCGCCGATGTGGCGGCTTTGGGTTTTGATTCGTTTAAATCGGGCCCCGTTTTGGCCAAAAATACATTTTAATGCTTTGCAACATCCGACTATTCCTAATCCTGACCTGCCTGCACCTGATGTGGCCCGATAACGCATTGGCTAACGACACGCTCACCAACCGGATCGACTGGTCGGCGGCGGCCAGCCTTCCCGCCGCGGCAGGGGAAGACGCAAACCCCGGTGTGGCCGGTGCGTTTGCAGGCTGGCATAACAGTGCCCTGCTCATTGCCGGCGGGGCCAATTTTCCTGCCGGTATGCCCTGGGAAGGTGGCCGCAAAGCCTACCACGACCGCATTTACGTAATGAAAAAAAGCGGCGCGTCCTATCGTTGGATCGACGTGCGCAATCCGCATTTGAAACAAAAAACCGCTTACGGGGCCAGTGTATCGGTCCCAGGCGGCGTGGTGTGCATCGGCGGAGAAAGCGAAGCGGGTGCCAGCCGGAATGCATTCCTCATGCAATGGGACGACGCTGGTAAGCAGGTAGTTTTTAAGCCATTACCCGACCTGCCCGTACCGCTCGCCAATGCAGCCGCGACGAGCATTGGTAACGTGGTGTACATCGCGGGCGGGGAAAGCAGTGGTAAGCCTTCGAATGGCTTTTTCGCATTAGACTTGTCCGAGGCTGACCCGCAATGGCAGACGCTGCCTGCGCTGCCGGTCGCATTGTCGCACGCGGTGGCCGTGGCGCAGAGCGATGGCAAGGCTTCCTGCGTGTATGTGCTGGGTGGGCGCAGCGCCAGCGCGTCGGGCGTGAGTGCCTTGCACGGGACCAATTTCCGCTATGATCCTGCCAAACGACAATGGCAGCAGCGCGCGGGGATCAGCGACGGAACGGCACCGACCACGCTTTCGGCTGGAACGGGCCTCGCCAGCGGTGCTTCCTATATTGTGTTGTTCGGAGGGGATAATGGGAAGGTGTTTAATCGGATTGAAACCTATAATGCCCGCATAGCCGCCGCAACCAACGACGCAGAGAAGCAAAGGCTCCAAGCCGAAAAACTGCCGCTGCTGCAACAGCACGTCGGTTTTAGCAGAAATATTTATTTGTACAACACCATTACCGACGCCTGGACCGTCACCGGCGAGCTGCCGGAAGCCGCGCAGGTGACGACCACCGCCGTGAAAGCCGGCGACGAGATTTTCATCCCGAGCGGGGAGGTGCGGCCCGGCGTGCGTACGCCCGTGGTCATGCGCGGGAGCGTGCGGAGCCAATCATCGTTCTCCTGGATTGATTCGGCGGTGCTATTCATTTGTTTCCTGCTGATGACGGCCGGGCGGTTCCTGTTTACGGGTAAAACCAGCAACACCGACGACTATTTCAAAGGCGGCGAGCGTATTCCGCAATGGGCGGCGGGGATCAGCATTTTCGGGGCCAAACTGAGCGCGATCACCTTCATGGGCATTCCGGCCAAGACATACGCCACGGACTGGACGTACTTTTTCCTGCTGATGACGATTATCATGGTGATGCCGCTCGTGGCGGGCTATTTCATCCCGTTTTACCGGCGGCTGAACGTCACGTCGGCATATGAATACCTGGGCAAGCGCTTCAACACCGGCTCGCGGATGCTGGCTTCGGCATTGTACGTGTTGCTGCAACTAGGGCGAATGGGCATTGTGGTGCTCCTGCCGAGCATCGCGCTTACGCTCGTGACGGGCATTGATATCAACATCTGCATCATCATGATCGGCGTGATCAGCATATTCTTCACAGTGAAGGGCGGTATCGAGGCGGTGATATGGGTGGAGGTGATCCAGGTACTGATCCTAGCAGCGGGCGCATTGTTCTGCCTGTTTTACCTGCCGTTTCAAATCGGCAACTGGAATGCGGCCGCCGACGTGCTGCAAAATGCCGAAAAGCTGAAAGTATTCGACTTCCGCTTCGATTTCACGGAACCGACTTTCTGGGTGGTGGTGATCGGCGGGCTGGCGATCAACCTGCTCACCTACGGCACCGACCAAACCACCGTGCAGCGCTACCTGACGACCAAATCGGAGAGCGAGTCCGTGAGGAGCCTCAAACTGGGCGCCTGGCTCACGTTACCTTCCACGCTGGTATTCTTTTCAATCGGCACGCTGCTGTTTTTGTTCTTTCGCGAACAGCCGGCGTCGGTAAACATGGCGCTGGACAATGTCGATAATATTTTTCCATGGTACATTGTGAGCCAGCTACCGGCCGGGCTTTCGGGCCTGCTTATCGCCGGTATTTTCGCCGCCGCCATGAGTAGCACCGAGGCCAGCATGAACTCCACCGCCACCTTGCTCACCACCGATTTTTACCAAAAACTATACCCCGGCGTGACGCCGAAGCAGACCCTGTTCTTCGCCCGCGCGGCCACGCTGCTGCTCGGGATATTTGTCACCTGCATCGCATTATACATGGCGCACAAGGGCGTGTCGTCGCTGTGGGATCGATTCAATACGATTTTGGGCCTGTTCACAGGCTGCATTGGCGGGGCATTTGTGCTCGGGATATTCACAACCAAAGCCAGCGGCAACGGCGTTATGGCCGGTATGGCGCTCAGCTGTGTCACCCAGCTGCTCATCCAGCAGTATACCGACATCCATTTGCTGATGTACGCATTCACCGGGCTGGTAAGCTGTGTTGGATTTGGCTATGTTTTAAGTTTGCTGATGCCCGCAAAGCGAGACCTGGCGGGTTTAACGATCTACGAATGAAACACCGGATGATCTTGCTTTGGGCTTACCTGGCCCTTTTCGGAACGCTTCACGCCCAGGAGCCCGCATCGGGCGCACCGTTGCTGGCTCCCGTGTTTGCCGACCATATGGTGTTGCAGCGCGGCAAGCCGTTACAGATTTACGGTCGTGCGGGGACAGGAGAAACGGTAAGGGTGGTTTTTTTGGGTAAAACAAAAGAAACGCGCGCGACGCAGGAAGGGACCTGGAAGGTGGAATTTACTGCTCAAAAAGCCGGCGGGCCACATGTGCTGACAGTTTCGGGGAAAACCGGCGAGGTGGTGCTGAACGACGTGATGATCGGCGATGTATGGCTTTGCTCGGGGCAATCGAATATGGATTTTCCGTTAAAAGCCGCGCAAACCGGGCCGGAGGAGTTGCGGAAAGGCAGCTTTAATGCCAATATCCGATTGCTGAAATACGGACCGGCGGTTCCGTGGGGCGATGTGGCGTGGGATTCAACGGCGCTGGCGACGGTAAACCGGTTCGGATTTTTCCAGGGCGAATGGAAGACGGCCGACGCGGCGTCCGTGGGCGCATTTTCGGCAGTAGGCTATTATTTCGGGCAAAAAATCGCTGCGGAAACGAATGTCCCGGTAGGCCTCATCCAGGTGGCAGTGGGTGGCTCTCCGACGGAATCGTGGATCGACAGGCAGCTTCTGGCGCAGGACGGCCGTTTCACCGGATTACTCTCCAACTGGCCGCATTCGCAACAGGTAATGCCCTGGCCCCGCGAGCGGGCGGAGCGAAATACGGGAAGTAAGCATTTCGAAGCGCAGCAGCACCCCTTCAAGCCGGGGTACAGTTTTGCAGCCGGAATCGCCCCGCTCACCAGCTTTCCCATTGCAGGCGTGATTTGGTACCAGGGCGAAAGCAATGTGCATGACATTCCGCTGCATGAAGCACTTTTTGAAACACTCGTAAAGAGCTGGCGGCAGCATTGGGGACATGTATTGCCATTCTATTACGCCCAGCTTTCGGGTATCGAGCGGCCCAACTGGCCCGAGTTCCGCGATTCGCAGCGGCAGATGCTGGCCAGGATACCGCATGCGGGCATGGCGGTGAGTTACGATGTCGGCGATTCGCTGGATGTGC